>CAYFQI010000071.1:0-11769 GCA_964345135.1 uncultured Bacteroidales bacterium | reverse complement strand
TGAGTTAATTGAGTTTATCTGGTTTTTTGTTTTATCCGGCAGCTCAGCATAAAAGTTGAAAAATGAAATTGTGTAAATATATTTCCGGACATGACAGCAGCTTCTGATTATAATGATGATAGTATGAGCAGAAGAACAAATCATTCTTAAAAGCCCGGCACAAGTGTTTGTATTTAAACGCATAATAGACATGTTAAAGTTTTTACTAAACTCACCCGGTTATATTTTATTATGAATACCTTATGAAATCACTTTGATAATTTAAATAAAAAATTTATCTTGCATCTTGTAAATTATGAGATAAAAATAAAATTTTATAACCTATTTTACGTTTATTTTTTTCAAAAACATTAATGGTATGGTTTTTGATATCTAAATCGAATTTTTATTATCAAAAATAATTAAAAATAATCATGGAACAATCGGTAAACATCAACGAATTAAATGAACGGATACAACAAGAGAGTGGTTTTGTTGATATGATCAACATGGAAATGAAAAAAGTGATCATAGGACAAAAAAAACTCATTGATCATTTATTAATTGGCATACTTTCCAATGGGCACGTTTTGCTTGAAGGCGTTCCTGGCCTGGCCAAAACACTGGCAATCAGAACACTTTCAGACACGATCCAGGCAGACTTCAAGCGGATTCAATTTACCCCGGACCTGTTGCCTGCAGATTTAATCGGAACCATGATTTACAGTCAGAAATCAGAAGAATTTCAAATTGAAAAAGGCCCGGTATTCAGTAATTTCATCCTTGCCGATGAGATCAACCGTTCTCCTGCCAAAGTACAAAGTGCACTGTTGGAAGCAATGCAAGAAAAACAAGTCACCATTGGCAATAAAACATACGATCTTCCGGTTCCATTTTTTGTGATGGCAACGCAAAACCCGATTGAACAGGAAGGGACATATCCTTTACCCGAGGCGCAGGTAGACCGGTTCATGTTAAAAGTTGTAATCTCGTACCCGGAATATGAGGAAGAACGCCTGATCATAAGAGAAAACCTGGCCCAAGAATTTCCCAGGGTGAATGCCGTAATTAAACCGGAAAACATACTCAAAGCAAGAGAAGTAGTGAAAAAAATATACATGGATGAAAAAATTGAAAAATACATCCTTGATATTGTATTTGCGACCAGGAAACCTGCGGAGGCCGGCTTGTCAAAATTTGAAAGCCTGATTAACTACGGCGCATCACCCAGGGCAAGTATTAATTTAGCACATGCTGCCAAAGCTTATGCATTTATAAACCGGAGAGGATACGTAATCCCTGAAGACATACGTGCAGTAGTTCCCGAGGTACTCAGGCACCGCATTGGGCTAAGCTATGAAGCAGAAGCAGAAAACATCCAGTCTGAAAACATTATTAACGAAATATTGAATACCATTGAAGTTCCATAATATTTTAATCATGATCTGTGTTTTAAAACTAAAAACATGAAAAAATTATTTATCATTACCCTGTTTTGCAGTATATTTTTAAATAACATATACTCTCAGGATAATTATATCGGTCTTGACCGTTCAGATATAATCAAAAAAATGAAAAATGAAAAACCAGGCTTTATCCAACAAAAAGTCATTAACAAAACATATAATTATTTAAAATACATGGACACTTTGGGTGAGCGTACAATCCTGATTTTTTTATCAGATGATAACCATTGTACCCAATTTAAATTAATGTCACATTATGTACATCTTGGGAGCACCATTGATTCGCTGAATAAAGAATATGAAAAAATTGACAAACATCAATGGAAATATACTGTTGATGGCGAAGATATATTGATTAAACTGGATAAAGGGGAATGGTTTTTTACTGTAATCACCAAAAAAATGGAGTAGGAAACAGTTAAAAGTGGAAACAAAAGAACTATTAAAAAAAGTCAGGAAAATAGAGATTAAAACAAGGGGGCTCTCCAGAAATATTTTTGCAGGAGAGTACCACAGTGCCTACAAAGGGCGCGGGATGACATTCAGTGAAGTAAGAGAATACCAATATGGTGATGACATACGGAACATTCACTGGAAAGTGACAGCCCGCTTTAATCATCCGTACATAAAAGTATTTGAAGAAGAACGTGAACTAACAGTTGTATTGTTGGTTGATGTAAGCGGTTCAAGAGAATTCGGAACAAAAGAAAAATTCAAACAAAACATCATCACTGAAATTTCAGCAATACTTTCTTTTTCAGCCATTCAAAACAATGACAAAATAGGTATGATCCTGTTTAGTGATAAGATTGAAAAATTTATCCCGCCCAAAAAAGGTACACAGCATACGTTAAGGATCATCAGGGAACTCATTGAATTCACACCGGAACACGACACCACGAATATCTCCGGGGGATTAAGATACCTGGCCAATGCCATTAAAAAAAGAAGCACTTGTTTTCTTATTTCAGATTTTATTGATTATGATAATAATGCGATGCCGCATTTTGCAAACGCATTAAAAATAGCCAATAAAAAACATGACATTGCTGCTCTCAGAATCTATGATCAATTTGAAACCCGGCTGCCCCCGGTAGGATTATTAAAATTGAAAGATGCTGAAACCGGAAAAGACTTTTGGGTTGACACATCCAGCAAACATGCAAGGCAGCAATATGAAAAATGGCAACAACAACAACAACAACATCTCGGTGAAACGTTTGCGAAAAGCGGAGTTGACTGGGTCGCTGTCAGAACAGACCAGGATTATGTTAAACCGCTGCTTAATTTATTCAGGATGAGAGAAAACAGGATTTGATCATGTATCACGATTCAATTTAATTCAATTTAAAAAATTAAAAAAGGTATTTTTATGCGATGTGTATATAAATATTTCATTTTTTTGCTCTTGATTTCTGCAATCGGCAATATAAAAGCAGGACAAATCAATATAAGGGCATATATTGATACCAATCAAATATTCATTGGAGATCAACTATATTATACACTCGAGGTAATTCAATCCACCGGTTACCATTCTATATTCCCTTCACATCAGGATACGCTGGCCAAACACATCGAGATCATTGACAGTACTAAAATTGACACTTCTCATGTACAAGAAGGTCAACTAAAACTCACAAAAAAATACCTTATCACATCGTTTGATAGTGGGATGTACATCATACCATCATATCCATTTATCTTTCATACCCATAATTCAAAAGATACTTTACATTTTCCTTCAGTCTCCCTTAATGTGCATACAATTGCTGCTGTTGATACGGCGACAGGCATCAAAGACATCAAGCCACCATTCGAGACCCCTGTAACGTTTTCAGAAGCATTGCCTTACCTATTATATGGTATATTAATTGCTGCCATCATTATCGTGTTCATTTATATCATCAGCCGGCGACGAAAAAACCGACCGGTGTTCAGGCCGCACGTTCCTCCAAAACCAGCATATATCAAGGCACTAGAAGAACTTGACAAGCTGAAAGAGGAAAAGCTATGGCAAAAAAACATGCTTAAAGAATATTATTCGCGGCTCACGAACATTATCAGGGCATACATCGAACAAAGGTATAGTGTAAAAGCCCTTGAAGAGACCACCAACGAAATACTACAGGACATGACAAAAGCCGGATTTAGGGACAAAGAGCTTTTTGAGCAGCTAAGGAGCCTTTTATCACTGGCAGATATGGTAAAATTTGCGAAGGGAATAACTGAACCAGACGAGAATGAACAAAACATGGAAAATGCATATACATTTGTCATGAGGACAAAGAAAAAAGAAGGAGTTGAGAACACGGGGGACAATGAGGATATGAATAATCAATATCAGTCTAATATTATTAACAAACAAAAGGGGGATGTAAATGACTAACATCACATTTGCAAATCCGGAATTCCTGTACCTGTTATTGGTGTTAATTCCAATGACAGCATGGTATATTTGGAAACAAAGTAACTTAAGTGCTGCTTTCAGGGTTCCGGATATCCAGCCGTTTCAAAAAGTGAAACCATCTGCAAGGGTATACCTGCGACACCTTTTATTCATTTTCAGGTGTTTCGTTGTAATATCTCTTATTCTTGTCCTGGCCAGGCCGCAATCCACGAATAAATGGAAAGAACAAATTAATAAAGGGATTGACATTGTCATTGCATTGGACATCTCGAGTAGTATGCGTGCAGCCGACTTTGACCCCGACCGGCTTGAATCTGCCAAGAATGTAGCCATAGAATTTATTTCAGGGCGTACCAGTGACCGAATCGGCCTGGTAGTATTCAGCGGGGAAAGCTTTACCCAATGCCCCATAACGACCGACCATGCTGTATTGATAAATTTGTTTAAAGAAATAAAAAGCGGGATGCTACAAGACGGCACTGCTATTGGCATGGGATTGGCAAATGCTGTAAACCGACTTAAAAACAGTGATTCCAAAAGCAAAGTCATCATCTTATTAACCGATGGAGTAAATAATAAAGGCTCCATTGCACCAGTAACGGCTGCAGAAATCGCTAAAACATTTAACATCAGGGTATACACCATTGGCGTGGGCAGCAAAGGAAAGGTACCCTACCCTTTTCAAACCTATTCAGGCACGCAGTATCAACAAGTAAAAATAGGATTGGATGAGGAAGTATTACAAGACATTGCACATATTACAGGAGGAAAATATTTTCGTGCAACCAATGAAAAAAAATTAAAACAAATATATAATGAGATTGAACAATTAGAAAAATCCAAAATTGAAGAAAAGAGCTTTAAAGAACGGGAAGAAGAATATCTCCCTTTTGCAATCATTGCAGGCATACTCCTTCTTCTTGAAATTCTTTTACGTAACACTGTATTCAGGACAATACCATAAAATAAACTATTATGTTTCGATTTGCAAATAATGAATATTTGATCTTAACAAATCTTTTGCCTTTATTGATAGTGATTTTTTTCATTATCTTATACAGGAAAAAGAAATTGTTGAACCGGATTGGCGAAACATCTCTGACAAAACAACTGATGCCGGAAGTTTCACAAACCCGGTACATTATTAAATTCTTTTTACTGTTTATTGCGCTCACATTTATCATGATTGTGCTATCAAGGCCTCAATATGGCACACAACTCAAAAAAGTCAAACGACAAGGTGTTGAATTGATGATTGCACTGGATGTATCAAGAAGTATGCTGGCCAAAGACATAAAACCCGACCGACTCACGAGGGCTAAAATGGCCATTTCAAAATTGGTGGATAAACTACAAAACGACAGGATCGGTTTCATTGTTTTTGCCGGAGATGCATACATGCAAATACCAATCACCATCGATTATGCAGCCATCAAGACCTTTCTTCCTTCGATCAATACAAACATTGCTCCCTCTCAAGGCACGGATGTTGCATCAGCTATTCAATTAGCGTCCAGATCATTCAATCCTGAAAGTGAACTGGAGAAAGCCATGATCATTATTACAGACGGGGAAAACCACCAGGGAAACCCCGTTGAAGCAGCAAAAAAGGCTGCTGAAAAAGGAATCAACATACATACCATTGGTGTAGGATCACCCCATGGAACACCTATTCCCGTTGAAAAAAAACATGGCAATCAAACATTCAAAAAAAATGAAGAAGGAAAGGTTGTCATCAGTAAACTCGATGAAACCGTGTTGCAGGAAATCAGTGCTGCCGGGAACGGGAAGTATGTCAAAGCAACCAATGCCAATTTAGGGCTTGACAAGCTCTTTAAAGAAATCAGCAAAATGGAAGCAAAAGAAATGGAAACGAAAATATATTCCGATTACAAAGAACAATTTCAATATTTTGCAGCAATTGCTTTATTCTTTATATTATTGGATTTCATCATACTTGAAAGAAAAAACAGGTGGCTCAGCAAAATAGATTTATTCAAACCAACCAGAAAATTCACAACAAACAATGAATAGACCAATGCAAAAAAGGTATGTACATATCGTAATTTTTGCCCTGATGTTCATGAACCTAATGAATGCATATGCCCAAAAAGAACGGAAATACATCAGGAGAGGGAATGATAATTATGAACAGGAAGAATATGGTAAAGCTGACACACTATATGACCAGGCCCTGGAAACAGACCCTAACTCATTTAAAGCAATGTTTAACAAAGGCGATGCCTTATACAAACAGGAAAAATATGAAGAAGCCATTAAACAATTTTCCATGTTGACAGAAGCCACCAACAATAAAAGTGAATTGGCAAAAGTTTATCATAACCTGGGCAATGCATTTTTCAAAACCAAAAAACTGCAGGAAAGCATTAATGCCTATAAACAAGCATTGCAGAATAATCCAAAAGATATGGATACCAAGTTTAATCTGGCATATGCACAGAAAATGCTGAAACAACAACAAAATCAGCAACAAAAAGACAAAAAAGACAAAAATCAAAAGGATCAACAAGAAGAACAAAAGCAACAACAAAACAAAAAAGACAAGGAAAAGAAACAGCAACAAGAAAAACAACAGCAACAACAGCAACAAGAAAAACAAAAGGATCAACAAGAAGAACAAAAGAAGACACAACCCAAACAAGTACAAAAAATATCTAAAGAAGAAGCTGAACGTATACTAAAAGCAATGGAAAATAAAGATAAAGAATTGCAAAAACGTATTCAGAAAGAAAAAGCAAAACGTCAGCCTGCCCGGACAAATAAAGACTGGTAGAATGTACAGAGTACGGGTGCATGATGGCCGGGGGGTGTGAATTGTGACTGTATAACAGTGTATTGCACGGTTAGCTTATGAAAATAAGCAATTTAGGGGCAAGAGGAATGAAGAAACCGGACTTTATAGATGGACACTAAAAAGAAAAAATGTAAATATCGAAGTATTATGAGGAAATACAAAAATATATTGTTTGTAAGTATTGGGCTACTCTTCTATTCTGCAGGATTACAGGCAGATGACATCCGTTTCAATACATCTGCTCCTAATGTAGTCAACCAAGGCGAGCGGTTCAGGTTAACATACACGATGAACAGCCAGCCTTCCGGGTTTAAATTGCCTTCGATGAACAACTTCAACGTAGTTGAAGGGCCTCATGTTTCTACAAACAGCCAGGTTCAAATAATCAATGGCCAGGTATCCAGGAATAATACAGTAACATATACATACTTTTTGACTGCAAAAAACACCGGCAGGCTTACAATACCTCCGGCAAGTGCATCATTCAAAGGCAAAACACGTAAATCTAATCAGGTACAAATAAAAGTCGTTAAAGGAACCGGTGGACCAGCATCTTCGGCTGGTTCAGGCACAAGTGACAATCAAAAGGAACAAGGACAAACCATGAAAGGCAACCTTTTTGTAAGGGTACTCATTAGCGACCGGGATATTTACATGGGCGAACCAACCGTGGCAACGGTCAAAATATATGTAAAACCAGGAAATGTCAATTTATCCGGTATATCGGATTATCAAATGCCTGATTTTAAAGGATTCTATCAACAGGAGATCGAAACACCCGAAATACGAAACCTGACCAGGGAAAATGTAGACGGAGAAGTGTATGGGACAGGAGTACTACAAAAAATCATATTAATTCCACAACGCATTGGAAACATCACTGTTGAGCCGGCAAAAGTAGAGTGCGTGATCAGGACCCTGGTACGGCGGCAGTCACAAAATCTCTTTGATCAGTTTTTTGGAAACCAGTACAAGCAATCCAAAACAATGATTGAAAGTCAACCTGTAAATATCAATGTAAAACCATTGCCTTCACGAGGAAAACCCGAATCATTCAGCAATGCTGTCGGACAATTTGATTTTCAAACATCTGTTGACAAAAACCAGGTAAAAGAAAACGAGGCTGTTAATTTAACAGTAAGCATTATTGGAAACGGGAACCTCGAACTAATTGAAGCACCGCAGATCAACTTCCCTCCCGACTTTGAAGTATATGACCCGGAAGTAGATTTAAACATTAAAAATTCCGTTCCCGGACCGTCCGGTAAAAAATCATTCAGCTATCTTATCATACCACGCCACGAAGGTGAGTACAGGATACCACCTGTCAAATTTTCTTATTTCAATCCGAACACCAATACATATAAGACACGTTCATCGAAAGAATATAAAATCAATGTACTAAAAGGTGATGAGACAGCTGGAGATAATGTAATAACGAGCGTTCAAAAACAAAAAATCCAACAACTTGGAAAAGACATCCATTATATTAAATTACCTCCTTTTCAACTTAAACAATTATCACACCCGTGGTATCGTTCAGGATGGTTTTACGCAGGATATGGAATTCCTTTGGCAGCATTTATTCTATTCCTTATAATCAGAAGGAAAAAAATTAAAGAAAATGCAAATATCGAACTTACCAAAAACCGCAAAGCCAACAGTTTTGCCAGGAAACGACTCAAGGCTGCTTCAAAAAACCTGCAGCAACAAAACGAAGACCTGTTTTACGAGGAGATATTAAAAGCCCTTTGGGGATATTTAAGTGATAAACTCACGATACCCGTGTCGGAACTGACAATAAAAAAGGCAGGCTCAGAATTAAAAAAACATGCCATTGATGATGAAATAATCCATGTCCTTTCATCAATCATTGACCATTGTGAATATGCACGCTATGCTCCTGCGAAAAACAACACGAGCATGGAAGAAATATATAATAAGGCTGCCAACATAATCTTAACATTAGAAAAAAAATTAACATAAACGCATGGTTAAAAAAAATAAAATTTTCCTTGTATGCCTTTCATGGGCAATAATCCATTTTACAGCTCTCGGTATACCGGATTCATTAATAATGAGAGGAAATAAATTTTATAAAAACGGACAATATGACAAAGCAATCACTGCATATAAGCAGGTGGTTGATTCAGGATACTCTTCATCAAAATTATATTATAACCTGGGCAATGCATATTACAAGAATCACCGGATCGGGATGGCTATTTTATATTACGAGCGGGCTAAATTATTGGCGCCTAATGATGAAAACATACAACACAACTTAGCCTTAGTCAGGCAGCAGGTTGAAGACAAACTCGAAAAAATCCCGGAATTTTTTGTATCCAAATGGTTTCATACCATCATCCATTCTCTCTCGTTCAATGCATGGGGGGTGATCAGCATTATAACATTTATTTTTTTCCTCACGTTGTTTATCTTGTATCTTACATCCGGTAGACTAAAGATTAAACAATATTCATTCTGGACAGGCCTTGTCATGTTTATATTTTCAGCCTCAACATTTTTATTTGCACAGCAAAAATACCAAAATATCATGGACAGTGACCGTGCCGTCATCACATCATCATCAGTTACCATCGTGAGTTCTCCTGATGTAAACAGTAAAAAACTGTTTATTTTGCATGAAGGAACCAAAGTAAGCATCATGCAATGCAATGAAAACTGGTGTGAAATCGAACTACCCGATGGCAGCAAGGGATGGATAAAGCAGGAAAATATGGTAGAGATTTAAAAAACAAGTAGAATTTTATTATTATTTTCCACCTGATTCATGAATCAAACAGGTTCATTCTGCTTAAGGAACTCTTTAAAATCCTGGTAATCATTCTCCAGTTTTTCAAACGTTTCCTGTTTTTGATCCAGGCCTTTCATGCTTTCAGGAAGTTCCGGGTCAATGGACAGCAATTCCCTGATTTCCCCTGGAAATTTTGCCGGATGAGCTGTTTCCAAAGAAATACACAGCTGGCCGGAGGATAAATCTTGTTGGTTCTCATTAAAATACTTCATCAACCCCTTCCATGCTACTGCACCGTGAGGTTCCAACACGACCTGGTCATTTAAATAAGCGTCTTTAATCGTATTCCTGGTCACTTCATCATCAATGCTGATAGCATACATGTCTTGCTTCATTGTATGGATATCAGGGTTTTTAATGATTTCTCCATTTTCATTCATCTGCCCCCCGTATAAGGCAATAATCCTTGCCATGTTGCTGGGATGCCCGACATTCATGGCACTTGATATACAATTAATTGATGGTACAATCAAATCATAATTTCCTGTCTTAAAATACACGGGTACTTCATCATTTTCATTTGTAGCGACAACAAATTGTTTGACAGGAAGCCCCATGTGTCTGGCCATTAGCCCGCCCATCAGGTTACCAAAATTCCCCGAAGGAACAGAATATACAACATCTTCTACCTGTCCGTTAAATAATTTTGCATATCCATAAACATAATAGAATGACTGGGGAATCAGTCTTCCAATATTAATAGAATTGGCAGAAGATAATTTTAAATTTTTCAGTTCGGGATCTGAAAAAGCTTTTTTCACCAATGCCTGGCAATCGTCAAATTTTCCGTCAATGGCAACAACCTTTATATTATCACTTAACGTGGTCATTTGTTTTCGTTGCCTGGCTGTTATCTCGTTTTCAGGATACAAAACAATCACCCGGATATTGTCTAAACCATGGAACGCATTGGCTATAGCGCTACCTGTATCACCAGAGGTTGCCGTTAATATTAAAATCTCCCTGTTCTCCTGTTGTAGAAAATACTGCATTAAACGTCCCATCATCCTGGCTGCAAAATCTTTAAACGAGGCTGTCGGGCCCTGGTCAAGACGCATAATATATTTCCTGTCTTTAACACGATCCAGTGGCACTTCAAAGTCATAAGCATCTTTTGTCAGACATTCTAACTCTTGTGCAGGTATTTCATTTTCCAGGAATTTTTTTGCCAATACAAACGCAATTTCATGATATTTCATCCCGGAAAACTCTTTTAGCTCGTTCATCGTCAGCCGTGGAAGCCGGTCAAACATGAATAATCCTCTGTCTGGGGCAAGTCCTTTTAAAAGTGCTTCTTTAAAACTAACATTACCACTGTTTAAATTGGTTGAATAATATTGAATTGGTAAAGGCATGTTCAATTTATTTTAAGTTTTTAAGTTTTTAAGTTAATTGGGGTTATCTGGTTTTTTGTTTTATCCGGCAGCTCAGCGTAAAAGAACCTTTTATAATCATACGCATATAAGCCAAAAGCTTTGTTATGAGCATTTCAATTTATTATACCGGGCAGTTTAAACTGGCAAAATGTTCATCCGTGAATTCATCAAGGGCATTAATCCTTAAATCTGCAATATTATACCGCAGATCATTTACATGAGACTGATCAGGTACGGATACAACGTTCATCCTTGCAGCAATGGCTGCAATCATTCCCACAAAGGAATCTTCAAAAACAAGGCACTTCGCAGGGTCAAGACCAAGTTTTTTTGCTGCTGTAAGATACACCCCAGGGTGTGGCTTATCATGTTCCTCAAATTCACAGGAATGAATGACCCGGAATATAGATGAAAGTCCAAGTTTTTCAATCACCGCATCAATAATCTGCATGGGTGAAGTTGAAACCAGCCCGAGGGGAATCTCTTTTTTTAAAAAATACCCCGTGATTTCACTGACCCCTTTTTTCGCTTTGCCTTCTTTTATAACTCTTGCAGAAATACGGTCATATATTTCTTTTTTAATTTCACTAAACCGTTTTCCTTTCCAGGGAGCCATTTCATAAAAATATTGTATCACCTGATCTGTCCCCCACCCATATGTTTTCATTTGCATTTTTTCATCTACAGGAACTCCAAGTTTTGTAAATACATCACGTTCTTCTTCCTGCCAAAATTTCTCGGAATCAATCAAAACACCATCCATGTCAAAAAAAACAGCTTGTATCATTCAGACGTTTTATTTAATATTTTTCAATGACAAAAATATTAAATAATTAGCTCTATCCCTGCATTAACCCGAAAAATTCACCGCTAAACGATAGAGATCGACATAAAACACTATTAAT
>CAYFQI010000070.1:0-11920 GCA_964345135.1 uncultured Bacteroidales bacterium | reverse complement strand
GTTTTTAAGTTTCTAAGTTTCTAAGTTTTTAAGTTTTTAAGTTGATTGAGTTAATTGAGTTAATTGGGGGTTTATCTGGTTTATTGTTTTATCCGGCAGCTTGGCGTAAAAGAACCTTTTATAATCATGTGCGTCCTGATTAAAATACGGGATAAATAGTGTGTTGTTTTTTATTATCATGGGTGTTTCATATGTTATAGAAATATTGAAAATTATTACATGTTATTTGTTATTCATATTCTATGGTTCAGGGGGTATAACGAACCAATACGAGGCATAGGGTTCAATCGTCATTTTATAGAGTGTATTGATCTCCTTGTCACTGATTAATTCATGTACCAGCTTATGATCTATGAAATTTAATTTATATTCTCTTTTTTCAGCAGTCAGGTTTGACAGCGCAAATATTTCTCCGGCGTCTTCGTGAACCCTGTGAATCAAGAAGAAGTCATCTCCAACATCAATGATTTCCTGTGAAGAATCGGGGTGAAACACGGGATGATTGATCCTGATCGAAATACGTCTTAAAAGTTCATTGAATACTTCTGATGTTGATGTTTCCGGGTTTGCTAGTAATTTTTTAAGTTCTTTATAATCCCATTTTTTCCTGTTAATGCTTCTTTTGATGCCGGTTTTTTGGTATCCTTCATAATCGTTTGACGTGGCAAGCAGACTGTGAATATAAAAAGCCGGAATTCCTTTGAATGACATCATGATGGTTTGTGAACAGATGAAACGTTCAATCTGGAACCTGTCAATTCCTTTTTTCGTGCCTTTTAATGCATCAAAGTAACTAATGTTGATTTCATAAGGTGATTCATTTTCGTCAGCATCTGTTTTTGTACTGATCATACCTCCAAAGTTTTTCATATTGGTAAGCAACTGATTGAATTTCTCGTCGGGAAGCAAGCCTTCTAATGGACGTACACCTATTCCGTCATGAGAAGCAGTGAAATTAAAATAAGTTGCTTTTTTCGAAATATTTGGAATTGAAGAGGCCCATCTTCTAAGGTATTCCCCGTCACCCGTGTGTAAGGCATGCAATAGTAATGGTGGTAAACTGAATTGGTATATCATATCAGCCTCGTCATAATTACCAAAATAGCTCAAATTTTCTTTATGAGGTACATTTGTTTCTGTTAATAAAATAACATAGGGACAGGCATAATCAATGATTTCCCTGAATAGTTTGACAATATTATGTACTTCAGGAAGGTGAATGCAGGTGGTACCGATTTTTTTCCAGATGTAAGCAATGGCATCCAACCGGATGATACGTGCCCCGTTTTGTATATACAGGAAAAGGACGTTGAGTATTTCCAGTAATACCTCGGGATTTCCGAAATTTAAGTCTACCTGGTCTGCACTAAAGGTTGTCCAAACATGTTTTACTCCCCGGGTTGTTTCAAAAGGTGTGAGTACAGGGGTACTTCTTGGACGAACAACACCGGAAAGGTCTATATAAGGATCAACTTCAATGAAATAATTTTTGCCCGGACTTTTGCCTTCTAAAAAATTTTGAAACCATACATGTTTAGTCGACACGTGATTAATGACTAAATCTACCATCAGGTCAAATTTTTTATTGATATTACGGACGTGTTTCCATTTGCCCAATTCCGGGTTGACTTTTTTAAAGTCATTGATTGAAAAACCATCATCAGACGTGTAAGGAAAAAATGGTAAAATATGAATATTATTGATGAAACCGGAGAGGTTGTGTTTCAGGAAATTGTTGAGTACAGATAATGGTTTTCGTTTTTCATTGATAATACTGTCACCATAAGTAATCAACACGGCATCTTTTTCAGACCATTTGTTTTCTCTGAATGTACCTATTACATGGTTTTTAAAAATCAATTCGAATAAACGTTCGCAATAATCGTCGGGTAGATTATCCTGGTATACCAGTTTAAGCCTTGATACGATTTTATCTTTGAATTCTGGTGATAATGAGTCCATATTGTGTTAGTTTTCAGGTGATTTATTGATTATCCAGTTCCACGGCTTCATAAAATTTATCCATGTAGTCAGGTATTGCGCTCATCACTCTTTTCCAGCTTGGAATAAAGCCTGTTTGCATTGGGTTCGATAAGTAGTCCATCCCGGCATTATAAATGTTTTGAGCGAATAAATCAACAGATTCTTCTTCGCTGTGTCTGTCAATATTCAGGCCATTCATAATTGCATCGCTATGATATTGTTCAAGAAGGTCGAGTGCTATACGGTAATACGTTGCTTTGATAGACCTGAAGGTTTCGCGGGTAAAAACGACACCATTGGTAGCCAATTTGGTGAAGATTGATTTAGAGATATCGAGGCTCATCTTTGATAAACCGGCTTGTGGATTTTCTACTGATAAAGGTTGATGTTTATGATCATACCTGTCTGCAACTTCAACCTGGCAAATTCTGGCTGTTGAATGGTTCCGGTGGATTTCAGATAAGATACCTATCTCAAGCCCCCAGTCACTTGGAATCCTTACATTCTTGATCACATCTGCACGCATTGAAAATTCACCAGCCAGGGGATATCGAAAGCTATTCAGGTAATCAATAAATTCAAGATACCCGAATATTTTTCTTAAGGCCCTTATCAATGGGAATACAAGCAGGCGCACAACCCTGCCTCTTAGTTTTTCTGTAGTTGAACGATAATAATATGCTTTACAAAATTGATACTTAAAATTGGTATTGACTACAGGATAAAAAAGCCTGGAAAGAATGGAGCGGTCGTATGTTAAGATGTCTGCATCATGGAGTGCAATGGCTTCCGATTTATCTGAGGCTACAAGATAGCCAAAACTAAACCATGCATTTCTTCCTTTTCCCATTTCATACGGGGCCAGTTTTTTGTCGAAAAGAATTTTATTTAATTTTTTAAGCCGTGGCCCGTCATTCCAAAGTATTTTATAATTCAGGGGAAGCTTGCTGAAAAATTTCTGTGCATGTTCAAATTCTTTTCTGTTTGCCCTGTCTAATCCAATAACCACCTCATTTAAGTATTTAACTTTGGTGAGTTCATCTACAATTTTAGGAAGCGCTTGTCCATGAAGTTCGGAATATAAACATGGAATTACGAGTGCCATAGGGCGTGTCTCAGAAAATTCCAACAATTCTTCTTCCAGTTCTTCATTTGGCCTGAGCCTTAGATTATGTAAGGTGGTAACAACGCCATTTTGATAGAAATCTGCCATAATTTTTAATTTTTATCATTGATTATAATATTGTTGTAAATGCTTTATCAATGATTGGTTTAATTTTATCACTGATTAGTTTATGATCCAGTTTTTCCGTTAATATGCATAGGTTATGATTTACAAGTTTATTGCGTGCTTTTATATCAGTTAATATATGATATGTTTTATCAATCAATTCATCCGTGAGTTTCCCGTCTTCAATAGCGGGAAGATCAAAGCCAAGTTGCTCAATGTCTGACTTATATATGTCATATTTATTGATGACTACAGGCAACCCCATTGCCATCATTTCTAATAAATTATTACCATACCCTTCCAGTTCACTGAAATATGTGCCAATGCCTCCAACCCGTGATATAATTGCCGGTATATCCTGGAAACGATAATATTTTTTATCCACGATAATATCTCTGTGAGATAAGATGATGTCTTCGCCAAATAAAAAGACCACGTTTGAATTTTGATTTTCTTTTAATTTATCATAATAATATTTGATCAAAAAGTTTTTATAGTCTACCTGTTCATCCCCGGAATGTCCGCTCACTAAAATTACAAAGCATTTATTTTTTTTATTTTCAAGGAATTTTTTTTCCATTGAAAACGCAAAATCTATGGCTAACTCAATGTTTTTCCTGGGTACAACACGCGTGTGCTGCAGCATTATTATTGTTTCATCCAGTGTGTATCCTTTTTTGGTAATTTCATCTATTAATCCAATGTCTTTAAAAAATGTATCATTGTAATTATCGCCGGGAGGCGACAGGTAGGTGTTATTATTAATAATATTACAGTTGAAGTCCCACGGGATTTCAATTGTATTGGGAATAATCACGGTCCTTTCCCTGAAAAATAAATCTGTATTATTCCAGTTTTGTCCTTCAAAAAATTGATGGGCAAGTTTTGGCTGACCGGAGTTAAGAAAGACAATTCCATCAATGTAAGTTCCCGGGAGATATCGTAAATATTTTTTGATAACCGGGTTTGGACTGCTGAACCGTTCCCTTTCAAAATATGAGTCGTGCCACCAGACGAGAAGCTTGGGCCAGATGATTTTTTTAGCCCTTAATTCTTCTATATAATACCCTAAGCCTACAGCTGTTATGAAATTGTATGGATGCGTGGTGTTGTGCGCAATTATAAGGTCAATCTGATTTTCCTCGATAAATTCTGCAATGACTTTTTTAGCATACATGGCTTTTTCATGTATCAGAGCATCAAGGTCTATGTCTTTGGGTTCTTCTGAATAATGATTGAGTATGGTTTTGTGAACCTCATTTTTATGCCATAATACTTCATCTGTATGTGCGTTAAACCTGGGGGATGTATGAGCAGCAAGAAAAAATATATTTCCCAGGTCAATGTTCATGTATTTAACCATTGCACTTACGGTATGGTCAATAATGATAGATACGCCGTCATTTTTTCCTATAAGAGAATGAATGATCCCCACGTTTATGTTGCTAATGTTCATTGTACGATTGGTTTATTAGTTTTTTTTTATTTATTATATAATGACTATATGACATCAAGCAGTTGGTTTAATTCAGTAATAATGATATCGGGTTGCAGTCCTTTTGTTGCAGGCTTATCCTTCCTGAGGCGTAAAGAGCGTTTATCCCCTGCAAATAAAGCTGTTTTCATGCCTGCCTCGTGTGCGGGGTAAATGTCTTTATGCATATCATTCCCCACGAAAAGTGTTTGATCTGCCCTGATCTGATAATTGTTCCTGAGCACGGACAATAATTTGTTGAACAGTAAGAACTCCGGCTTGGCTAATGATTCCTGGTACGAGAATAATGTCAGCCTTTTATCAAAAGGATACAGGTCATTTAATTCAATTTTTTTATTGATGAAATAATTTATGATAATAGGCGTGTAAAATTGAGCATTGGATATAATGCCTAAAATTTTATTTTTTTTGATCATTTCACCTAATACATGATTCATGCCAGGCATTGGGTATACTTTATTGCTGTGCATTTCAAACACGAAGATCATTTGTTTGATATCACTGGCCCCTGTATATTTTATCATGTTGTGTTCTGCTGCTTGTTTTAGCAGGACATCCCAGATGGCAACAATATTTATTTCAGGATAATTGATGTTTTTTTCCTTCTTTTTTTTGATCTGGTATTCATTGATCAATTCCCTGTACCTGGTTAACATTTGTTTGGCCTGTCCGCCTTCCAGGAATTCTTTTTTATCTTGAACTACAAAATGCCCGTCTTCTAATGCATGCAACAGATGATGTTCTGATAATTGTTCTTCTTCTACATCTCCGGAAGAAGAGATTAGTAACGTTCCGTACACGTCAAATATAATAACCTGTATGTCATTCAGGCGTTCCATCTTTGGCTTTATGCCGGTTGGTTCCGGTGACAATTCCTCTGTTTGGTCAAGCAATTCTTTTATATACTTCATAAAGTTGTTCACTGAATTTTTCGATTGAATAATTATTTTGAATAATATGCTGGTTTTCAATGATCATACCATTTGTTACCTTTTTTGTTAATTTATGTAAATAGGCATTAAATATAATGATTCGATCTCTTTTTTTGTCATTTTTTAATAAAGAAATAATGAGTTTTCTCTGCTCATCATCATTAATTCGTGTGAAGTCTTGATAGCCCGATGCTGTTTCTATGGTTAACTGGTCATATAATAATGGAAAATGCATGCCTGCATTGATAAAGTCTTGGGTCACGGATGGAATATTTCTTCCAATAACCGGGGTATTCAGCAGCCAGGGTTCCAGAAATACCATGCCAAAGCCTTCCCTGTAGCTGGTTGTAATACAATATTCGGATGCATTGATGAGTGTTTTATAATCTACTTTATTGCCCACTTCAAAATGTATATTGATCTCGTGCTCATTGCAAAATGATTTCCATTGTTCATAAAATTCTATTTCTACAGGGTTTTTAGGCGGCTGGGTAACAAGAAAATGATAGTTATCTTTGAATAGAATGCTGATCAGTATAAGTTCCCCGATATTTTTTCTTCTTATGGCCCTTACCGGATAGGTGATAAGCGGTAGGGAGGGGGCGAGAGATAATTGCCTGCATATCTTCTGATGTGCATCTTCTTTGGAAATGCCGACATGTCCTGTATGTATGTCAACAGGGTTGGGTAATATATAAACCCGGCTATCGGGAATATTATATTTTTCAACGCGTTTTTGGTCAAATGTATTCAATACTGCGATATGATAATTTGGCAACAGGGGATATAATACAGGGATCAAATCAAATTCAAGGATTTCTGAAATGATTTTTTGTAAAAATCTCCAGTTTTGAGGCCTGTCTTCGGCAAAGTCATGACAATGATTAATGACATGATATCCTTCTTTTACCAATAAATAACCAACGATTGTTACAAGTGGGTTTTTTCCTAAAGTTAAATTATGAAAATGGATTATATTATCTTTTTCTACGTGTTCTTTAAACCACGAGTATATCTTGTTTAGTTCTGAGGTAAGATGATTTTTCGTGTAATCCCGTGTACTGTCAAGGTAATTGAAATCTTCATTGATTAAAATTTCTGTATCATATTGTTTGAACCAATCAATGTTTTCTGCATAGCCGGCCACAACCGTTGTTTCGATGTCATGCTGAAGTTGAAACAAGGCTTTAACCTGTGATTGAATAACTTGTGTTACTCCTCCCGGATGAAGATGATAATGTAATATCCATACTTTCATTGATAGCAAAAATAATTAAATTTTGCACATCTTTTTATTTTATTTTCATGGAATTTCTTTATTGCCGGATGTTCTTAACGATTAATTAATGCCTGTCCATAAGTCGGGTATTTGGATCATAATGTTCGATAACGAGGATCAAGGAGCTCCAAAACTCAGGGTTTGCATTTGTAAACCCTGAGTTTTGGAGCTGAAGTAAAGAAGGTGAGCAGGAATAACCGGTATTATTCTCTTGCCAATAATTTGGATATTGCATCTACATATGCTTCAACAGAAGCAGTAAGTACATCTGTATTTGCACCAAACCCATAATACATGACATTTTTATTTACAATCTGGATATGCACTTTTCCTACATCATCACTTCCTGCCGTGACAGCCTGAACCAGGTATTCTTCCAAGTGAAGTTTCCGGTTAATGATTTTTTTGATTGCTTTAAACGCAGCATCCACCGGGCCGTTTCCGGGAGATGTTTCAGAATAATACTGCCCGTATAATTTGAGCCCTACTGTAGCTACCGGGATTGTATTTTTTCCACAAATCACCTGAAGGTGTTCCAGCTTAATGGTTTTGAGTTTTTTATCGTTTTTATCCCCTGTTAATACCAGCAGGTCTTCTTCTGTAACTTCTTTTTTCTTATCTGCAAGCTCGAGGAATCGTTCGTAAATTTCATCCATGTCTTTTTTATCCAGGAAATAACCGATTTTTTCCAGTTTATGTTTCAATGCTGTTCTTCCGCTACGAGCCGTGAGCTGGATTGTTGAATCATATACTCCCACTTCCTTGGGTGAAATGATTTCATAGTTTTCGCGGTTTTTCAAAACACCATCCTGGTGTATCCCGGAAGAATGGGCAAATGCATTTCTACCAACAATGGCTTTATTCGGTTGTACAGGCATGCGCATCAGCCCGGAAACCATTCTGCTGATCCGGTATAGTTTTTTGGGTTTTATTTTTGTAGTGAGGTTCATGTCGTTGTGACTTTTCATGATCATTACTACTTCTTCCAATGAAGTGTTTCCTGCACGTTCGCCAATGCCATTAATGGTTACTTCTGCCTGCCTGGCACCGTTCATCAGGCCTGAAATGGTGTTGGCAGTGGCCATCCCAAGGTCATTATGACAATGTGTTGATATGATTGCTTTGTCAATGTTTCTTACATTTTCTACCAGGTATTTAATTTTCTCCCCGTATTCTTTGGGTAATGCATATCCCGTGGTGTCTGGTATATTCAGGACAGTAGCCCCGGCATCAATGACCGCTTCAATGACCCTGGCCAGATATTCATTTTCAGTACGCCCGGCATCTTCTGCATAAAACTCAACATCATCTACGAATTTACGTGCATATTTAACAGCGTCAACAGCACGTTCAATAATGTCTTCCTGATTTGATTTGAGTTTGTAGTTTATATGATAAAAGGATGTTCCGATGCCTGTATGAATACGTTTGTATTTAGCTGGTTTTAATGCTTCGGCAGCTACTTCGATATCTTTTCTCACGGCCCGCGTTAAACCACAAATAACCGGTTCTTTGATTGCTTTTGAAATTTCTCTCACTGATTTAAAATCTTCGGGGCTTGATACAGGAAACCCTGCTTCCAATACATCAACACCAAGTTCTTCAAGCTGCTTGGCCACCTCGATCTTTTCTATCGTGTTAAGCTGACATCCCGGAACCTGTTCCCCGTCTCTCAAGGTTGTATCAAATATATAAACTCTGTCGTTTGCCATTTTTATAATGTTATTTTTATATTACAAATAATAAAAGCCTCAAAAATAAAAAACTTTTCATTATATATTATCATTTAAAATATACATTTTCTATTAAATATTTTATTTTCGACTTTAATATTGAAATATAATAACTGAAAAAGTTTTTTTAAGTTGAAAGTTTAAGGGTTGCAAAGTGTAAAAGTTTAGAAGAATCTGATCTCTGTACTCTGAATTTTGGTTTCTGCAGATAAAACAACCCTAGCATGAAAAGCTACAGTGATTTTTTTTCTTTTAATGCCATTAGTAATTAATAAACAGTTCAACGAAGTCATCATGGGTGTTCCATTTAATTTTATATCCTTCAGAATCACATGGATTTAGGATGGTTTCGCCTTCTTTCAACCCGAATGTAGTATGTATAGGTTCAGGTATACCAGTAATTTTCCATTTACCTTGACCGGGTAATATTTTTCCATTACAATTTTTAAATATAACCGGATATGATATAGATAAATTAAATGATTCAGAATAACGGGTTTTGCTGATTACACCAATATTTTTTTCTCCATCAACTGTTGTATCTCCTTTAAAAGAAGTTTCCCCCTTTGAAATATTTATATTATAATTAACGATCCGCTTTAATGGTGCTTTGTTGCCAATGGATGTATAACATTCCGAATGAATATCATATTCCTGTGGTTTTGATTTGTTTCTCAACAAATAATAAGACCCATTTAAAGAATATGTTATATTGTTTTCAGAATTTGAAAACTGTAAGTTGTTTATTTCGAGGTGATATACTATATGATTACTTAATGTATCCATTAATATATTGGATGATCCATTAAAACTACCTTTATTATGTTTGTATTGATTATAATCATAAACAAACCATTGTTTTGTGAATGTGTCCATCCAGAATATGAGGCCGGGTTCTATCGTGAGAGGATTGGTATAGGAATTTGTAATGAGCTGACTATATTCTTCTATTGAGATGACCTGTTGAAATATCAAGTGTTCCATTGATTGAAGCATATATTCATCTGAAACAATGGTTGTATTATGAATAATTTTTTCTTCGTCATATTGTTTTGGTGATAATTCATGTTGCTCACATGAAAACAATACAACAATACTAATCATGATTGGGATGTTTAAGAAGATATTTTTGGTGACCATCCTATTTTATTTTTTTCCTTCTCCTGTTATGATATAATGTTTGGAATCGATGTATCTTATTCTCAGGTTCATGGATGCTGACAATACTGAGAACACATCGTTTAGCTCAGGATCAATAAATTTACCTGTAAAATTATATTTTAATAGTTCCGGATTTTCGATTGCAATATGGATGTCAAAATAATCCTCCAAAACATTGACAATATAGTGTAATTGGTTATCAAAAACAAGTGTGTCAGTTTTCCAGGCAAGGTAGTTATTGTCTTTATTTGTGGTTTTGTTAAAATCTTCTCCTTCCCTTGTATAACCCATGTCTCCCGGATATAATATAACATGGGAATGATTTTTTTTGGACGAATATTTAACGTTCCCTGTTTTTACATATACTTCTTCGGTTTTATATTTGTCTGGAAAAGCTTTAATTAAAAAGGACGTTCCCAATACGCTTACAGATCCTTTCGGTGTATTCACAATAAACGGTTTTTTAAGATTTGTTTTCTTTACTTTAAAAAATCCTTCACCGATCAGTTTAATGACCCTTTTATTGTTGAAATCATTGACATAAAACAATTTTGTTTCTTTATTTACCCAAACCTGAGTACTATCAGGCAATACAATCATTTTTTTTGATTCGTTCGTTGAAACAATCAAGGTATTTTGTTGCTTTTTTGGAAAAAGTATGATTCCAATGCCCAGGACTAAAATGACGATGGCAGCTACTTTTAAAATTAAATTAATTACAGGTTTTTTATACAAAGGGAGTGTTTTGTTTTGCGGTGACTCAAATTCAATCTTGTTTTTTAAATTTTCCCAAGTAGCATCCGTATCAGGTTCATTCTGAGGATATATATCGTTTGTTAGCTCATATATTTCTTTGTAAGCATTAAATTGTGCTTTATTTTCATCGCTTTGATGAATCCATTGAAACAATTTTTCCCTTCCTTCTCTGCTAATTGTTCCTCTGAAATATTGATAAATTAATGTTTTATAATTGATATGATCCATTATGAGTTTATTTTTTATTTCTTATTTAGAAGACAGTTTTATATCAATAATTCCTTAAATAATTTAATGTTTTTTAGTAAAATTAAAAATACAACCCGTAGTTAATAAAGATTGTCGAATACCTATTACACTATGATAATATTTTATGTAAAAATGTATCTTTTGATATCGATACATTGTCATAATTCCTGCATTAAGTCCATGTGAAATATTTGTTTGTTCATTTTTTTGAATAACTTTTTCTTTTAGCCCATACAAAGTGATAGCATCAATAACTTGGATTGTTTTTATTGTCTCGGAAAAATAATTATATCCTCCAAAAAGAGAGCAAGATATTCTGCCTGCAGAAAAGAAATTATAACAAATGATCAGATTACCTCTCCATTGGTTCTTTTCGGCCTGAAAGTTACCGGTTGTTTTATTGATCTGGTATTCAGGAAATAGGGTAATCGAGGGTAAAATGGAAAATCCATGGGAAATTGTTTTTTTTAATGAAATGTTAAGTCCTGTTTGTTGAAAATAAAAATCATAACATAATCCGCCCATTAGTTTGAACAATTCGTATTGAAATGAAGGAGTGTGATAAATGCTATCAGGGAATGGTGACTTTTTGACTACTGTGTCAATCTCAACACGTGATAAGTCTGAATGAGATTTGGGTTGTAGCGTTACAATTTTTGACTGGATGTAAAGGGTATCTTTGTTCCAATTTTTGGAAATCGTATTGTCGAGGGATATATCCTGCTTAATGAATGATTTTGTCTTGGTTGCTGTGTCATGATTTGAAGAAATAATGATGTCTTCTGCCTGTTTGTTTTCAGGATTAAATGTAGATTTTTCAGGATCAAAAATTAATACAACATGATCTTTTATTACTGTGTATCGAATACCTGTACCGTTGAACAAACGGATTAATATTTTTCGAATGGGTTGTTTATCCGCTTTGATGTTGACTTTTTTTTCCAGAGGAAGAAAAGTCTTTGAAAAGGAAAAATTGATCCTATATCGTTTATTTAATATATCCAAAATAGTTGAAATTGTAACATTTTCTTTATTTAAGGAAATAATGGTATCTAATTTTTTAGATGAAGCGTATGATGATTGTGATATAATATAAAGTAA
>CAYFQI010000069.1:0-11950 GCA_964345135.1 uncultured Bacteroidales bacterium | reverse complement strand
ATTAATAATCATCCCCGTGTGTGTCAAAGAATTTGTCATGGCTCGGTTCATATATGCAGGTATTCATAGGATATCAAGGACTGGATCCCGGGGCGATCATTTATATTTATAATCAGGCATTAGACATGGATTGTTTGAATTGATAGAAGTAGGATATTTTATTTCGTGTATCATCAAATGTATAAATGATTTTCTCTTTGTTTTCAGCATAAAAACTTAACAGGGCAAAATCCCCAATACACATCATGCCATGGAGTATCATAAATATTAATGAAAAATAGATGGCATGTTGTCCAACGATCAATGCATAAACAGTACATCCCATGATAACGAATATAAACGGGGCGAGTGCTACAATTATGAATTTATTTCGTTTTGTAACATATTTATCTGCTGTAGCATAAAAAATCATATTTTTAAAATCGGCACCAAAACGAATATTTTTAGCACCCAACATCTTATAAATGATTGCATGAATTCCTTCATGTACAGGAATAATAATGGTAAATACCGAGATCAATGCGATGCCAGCAGCCCATAATATACTTCCCCATGAATACAATGGGAAAATTATATTTTTTATTAAAAAATACAGTAAAACAGCAATCAACATGGCATGAAAAATATAAAATGCATTCATTACAGAATTCTTCTTTTTGATATAGCTTAACACGAACCCCGTGATTTTTGCATGTGGGAGTTCTTTAATTAATTTGTATTCAGGATTATTTTGTAATTCGTCAATTGTAGGCATCATTGAATTCATCATTATATATAGAGTGAATACATACAACAAAAATAAGAAATAAAAGCAAAAATGCGCAATTTGACGGAAAAAATAAGAAATTTTGGGCAAGTGTAACGAAGCCAGCCCCGTAAGAAAGAATGACTGTATCGGGGTTAGCGGACATTATACAAACATAAGAACTAGTTAGTGTCCTGTCCATAAAGTCAAGTGTTTGCTCTATAAAGTTCAAATTCGAGGCGTGTGAACCGAACGAAGTGAGCTCATGAACACCTTAAAAAACAATAATAAAGTGAATAAAAATTTAAACCGCAGAATACTTGTGGTATTTGAGGATTTAAATTTTAAGCAACAACGAAGAAGTTGGACTTTATAGACAAACACTAGTTAAAGAGTTCCTTATATATATCTTTAATTTCTTGTATATAAATAATTTCAATATTTTCAGGTTGTTTTTGTAATTTTTTTTCGCTGTATTTGGATATAAAGATTCGCTCGAGTCCAAGTTTTTCAGCTTCCCTGATGCGTTGTTCTACACGGCTTACAGGCCTAATTTCACCTGTCAGTCCGACTTCAGCTGCAAAACAAGCATTATTGTTCACCGGGATATCAACCGAGGAAGACAATATCGCCACGATCACTCCCAAGTCAATAGCCGGATCAGCAACCTTGATGCCACCTGCAATGTTCAAAAAGACATCTTTTGAAGCAAGTTGAAATTTTGCTTTTTTCTCTAATACAGCCAATAACATATTCAGTCTCCTGATATCAAACCCCGTGGTAGAGCGTTGTGGAGTTCCATAGACTGCAGAACTAACAAGAGCCTGTGTTTCGATTAAAAATGGCCGGTTGCCATCCATTGTTGCGGCAATTGCCACACCACTAAGTCGTGAATTGGTATTGGAAATCAATATTTCAGAAGGATTGGCCACTTCCCGGAGTCCCTTTTCAAGCATTTCAAAAATTGCGATCTCAGATGTAGAACCAAAACGGTTTTTATTAACCCGAAGCAACCTAAACATATGATTCAGGTCTCCCTCGAAATGCAGGACGGTGTCTACCATATGTTCTAATACTTTAGGCCCTGCTATATTCCCTTCTTTATTAATGTGGCCAATCAGTATGACCGGAACTGAAGATGTTTTAGCGATTTTAATCAATTCACCTGCGCATTCCCTGACTTGAGATACAGTACCGGGAGATGATTCAACGTGTTCACTATATAGCGTTTGTACAGAATCAATAATGATTGCATCAGGAGATAATTCATTTATGGATTGCGTGATGTTCTCCAGTAATGTCTCGCTTAATATATAGCACATTGGATTCATTGAACCAATTCGTTCGGCTCTTAGCTTTATTTGTTGATTGCTTTCTTCTCCAGAGACATAAAGTATTTTTAATTCTCTTGCCAGTAAAGCCACCTGTAGTGCCAGGGTTGATTTCCCGATCCCCGGTTCTCCACCTATCAATAACACTGACCCCGGAACCAAACCGCCCCCCAGGACTCGATTCAGTTCATGGATATTCGTGTCTAAACGCTTAAAATTCGTTGCTTCAATATCATTTACAGGCTTAGGGCTTGCTATTGTTACCTTTTCCCGCTCGCCGGAATAAGTTTTTGTTTTATTTACTTTTTCCTCTACAAATGTATTCCATTCATTACAACTATTGCATTTGCCCAACCATTTGGTAGATTCGGCACCACAATTCTGGCAAACAAAAATACTTTTACTCTTAGCCATACATAGAAGCTATTTTTCCTTCTTGATTTTTTCAATAATTGCAGTAGAAGAATAATTTTTCACCAATTCAATGGTAATAATCTCTCCGCCTTTCTTTTTTACAATATCAGACCCAACGATCTCATCAACTCTATAATCGCCACCCTTGATTAAAACATCGGGTTGAATCATATTGATCAGATTAAAAGGTGTATCTTCATCAAAAGGAATTACATAATCTATAAAATGTAATGAGGCCAATATTAATTGACGGCTGTATTCATCCACAACAGGCATTTTTTCCTTAATGCGTTGAACAGAATGGTCGCTGTTTACACCTACAAACATAACATCGCCATAAGAAGCGGCTTTTGCAAGGTATTCAACATGCCCCCTGTGTAAAATATCAAAACAACCATTGGTAAAAACAATTCTATGACCTTTAAAATTACAGGAAGAGACAATGGGTATGATATCGTCTTTTTTAAGTATTTTAGATTTTACAATATCTAATTGGTTCATATGTTTATAATTTATATTATAGATTCATTTCAAATGACTCATATTGCATGCCTGCTTGACATTCAAAAACTTACAAACAAAAAAAGAGCATACTATGCAGCAAGTATAAAGTATTAATATTATTTTTATACCATATATTATTTCGTGTTTTCTGAATTATTGATTAAAGGCAAGCGCTTATTTTTTCTTGTAAAGAACAATAAAAAAAATGAAATACCTCCAACCACCAATATCATAACAGCCTGTGATTCATGCATTAAAGCTGCATAAGCGGCGCCAATTTCTTCATTTATTCCATATAGTCCTTCCAACCCTAATTTAATAAATAAATGAAATACACCAATACCACCTTGTACTGGTAGAGACATGGCAAGACTTGCAATCACCAATATAAACAATCCGTCAACAAATGTTAAGACAGATGTTTCAGGAAACGAAAAAAGCACAACATAACTCATTAAAAAATACATTGACCAGATAAAAAGTGTATGCATAAGAAAATAGCGCCGTCTTTTCATATGAAACACTGTTTTGACTCCTGACATTACACCAGAAAGTAATTTCTTAAATTTGATGACTCCAGGTTTGGCGTGAATTTTATCTCTTTTATAAAAATACATAAAAATAAGGGCAAAAAAGAATAAGGCGATCAAAACATATACAAAAAACGGGATGTTGCCGATAAAAACTAATTTCCTGGTAATACGGTCAAAAATATTTTCTTTCACGAAAGCACCAAATGTTTCAATTTTTAACAAGATCGTGATGATCGTGATAAAAATCAAGGTAAATAAATCAATAGCTCTTTCTATTATAACCGTTCCGACCAGTGTATCAAAGGGGATGTTTTCTTTTTTACTAACTGCACCACAACGTGTTACTTCTCCAAGGCGTGGAAATGCAAAATTGACCAGGTAGCCCAGCATGACAGCATAAAAAGTGGTTTTGATTTTTGGAGTATACCCCAATGGTTTGATTAAAAGGTTCCATCGCATCGCCCTGCTAATATGACTCAAAATTGCCAGGAATAAAGACAATATCACCCATGAATAATTAGCATTCCTGAGATGATGAATTAATTTTTTTAGTTCGACTTCCTTAAACGCAAAATACAATAAAAGAAATCCCACGGAAAGGAACACTAAATATTTTAAAATATTTAAGAGTTTTTTTTTCAATTGATAGAACCTTTAACAAGTTTATTTGTATTTGTATCCGGACAAATAACGCTTGGTTTAAATGTTTTGGCTTTTTCGAAATCCATTGAAGCATATGAAATAACAATCACGATATCTCCTTTGAGTATTTTACGTGCAGCAGGTCCATTCATACAAATCGTACCGGTTCCCCGTTCACCAACAATGACATACGTCTCAAGCCGCGCACCATTATTAATGTCTAACACCTGTACTTTTTCATTTTCAATGAGATTGGCAGCATTCATTAAATCCTCATCTATGGTGATGCTCCCCATGTAATTTATTTCGGTTGAGGTGACGGTTACCCTGTGTATTTTTGATTTCACTATTTCTATATTCATAAATATTTATTTATACATCCTTTTTTTATCACGTTACAAACGAGTGATTTTAAAATACAGTATTCACTGATTTGCTTAAGGCTTGCAAATTTAATAAAATTTTAAATTATCTATTAGTCGAACCTTATCAACTTTTACTGCGATAAATCCTCTTGGCCGGATATCCCTTTTCCATTGCCGGATAGGTTTTAAGGTTGATTCATCAGCTATTTCAAAATAATCAATAGATAAATAATTATTCGATTGAATTTTATTTATTACAAATTGCCTGACTTCGGCTACAGAATATTCAAATGCCATTTGCCTGGCTTCAAAAAGTGTTCGTGGGATTATTGCAGCGTTTTTTCTTTGAACCAGTGTTAATAATGTATTACGTGAACTTAACGCCAACCCGTCATGATCCCTTATCAAAGGACAACCTATGATGTTAACAGCCATGTTTTCTTCTTTTACAAGTGCCTTGATAATCATCAATTGCTGGTAATCTTTCTCTCCAAAGAATGCTTCATGAGGCATGACAATTTCAAACAACCGGTAAACGACTTGTGCAACACCTTTAAAATGGCCTTTCCTGTGTTTTCCCTCCATCACTGTTTCAAGATATCCAAAATCAAAATTCTTGTCAACGGGGAATTTATAGACCTCTTCTTCTGTTGGTGTAAACACGATATCTTCTTCGGATAAATAACTTGAAAGCTTATCCAGATCATCCTCTAAATTTTGCGGATAGTTTTTATAATCATTTCGGTCATTGAATTGTGTCGGGTTTACAAAAATACTTACAACCATGGAATTACATTCATTTTTTCCACGTTTTATCAACGAGATATGCCCTTCATGTAAAGTGCCCATCGTGGGCACAAACCCAACTTTATCTCCTTTTTTTTTGAGCTGCTCTACAGCAGAAGTCAAATCGTTTGTCTTACCAGTTACGTTCATAGCATTTAATTAAAATTCAATTCCTTTATTTTTATATAGCATGCGTCAATAAAATCAAGTATTTGCATCATAAGCAGGTACACGAGCTCAACGAAGCGATTATTCAATAATGAGGCTTGCAACGTCCCAAATTACATCGTTTACCAATGCAAACAAGCCATTATTTTGAAGCATGCATAACAAAATCACCAGGACATTATAAACAAACACTCTTTCGTTGTAGATCAAACAAAAGTAATGAATTCAAAAAGATAATTTAAATGAAAACTTAAAATAATCAAATCTTCATGTCGTTTTAACAGAATAGTTTATATTTTTTACTAATTTTGCAACTTGATCATAAGCTATATATCAAATACTTTGAGATGAAAAAAAAGAAAAATATCCTTTTTGTAACACAGGAGATCACGCCTTATCTGCCTGATACAAAACTATCAAAAATGGGCCGTTATTTACCACAAAAAATACAGGAAAAAGGCAATGCAATACGTACGTTTATGCCAAAATACGGATGCATAAAAGAAAGAAGAAATCAATTACATGAAGTCATCCGTTTATCAGGAATGAATCTGATTATTAATAACAACGATCATCCACTAACTATTAAGGTTGCTTCCATTCAGACAGCCAGAATGCAGGTTTATTTTATTGACAATGAAGATTATTTTGGCAGAAAGCATATATTAAAAGACGAAACCGGAGAAGAATTTTCTGATAATGATGAACGAATAATTTTTTTTGCAAGAGGTGTTATTGAAACCATTAAAAAACTCAACTGGTCACCTGACCTGATTCATTGCATCGGATGGGTCCCCAGCTTGATTCCACTGTATATCAAAAAAAGTTATTATGATGATCCACTTTTCAGTAAAACAAAAATGGTCTATTCAATTATTGGCCCAGAATTCCATAATCCTTTCAGGAAAAACTTTAAAGAAAAAGTCCTCATGGAAGGCATTGAAGCAAACGACCTGGAATTATTGAATGATCCCACGTTTAACAATTTAAACAAACTGGCCATCAACATGAGTGATGGTATTGTAAAAGAAAACGGGAACATCAATAATGAATTGGAAACATATCTTGAAGAAAATGGAAGATTAACATTTGAACATAATCCGGAAAATGATGATTATGGTGATGACTATATGGATTTTTACAATAAATTATTTGAATAAAACAAACCTGTGAATTAATGAGATTTATAATTTTGATTTTCATTTCTATCGCCATCTTTTACGGATGTGAAGATAAAAATGACACCATCACACTGGGAAAAGATATTTTAATCAACAAAAATGACAGTTTAAAATTTTTCACGGATACTACATTATTTGCCTATACAGCAAAAACTGATTCAATTCAGTCAGTTAATTTTGACATCAATCTTTTCGGGTCATATAAAAACGATACATTTGGAGCCACACGATCAGAAATTTTTACACAAATTGTACCCGTAACTTTTGACACTGCATTGCTTGATACCGTTTACCAAAATTTAGATTCTGTTGCGTTGCATTTACGATACAATGATGTATCCGGAAATACCTCTTCTCCATTAAAAATAAAAGTATATTCATTGGATAAAGACATTTCGGATGATAATTTTTCAAATGTAACCCCTTCAGATTATTATGATCCGTCAAAAATACTTAATGATTCATCAAAACAATTTCAGGTAAGCAAACAGGACACCCTTATCCGTATCAGTCTTGATAAAGAAATGATAAAAGAATTATTACTTAAAAATTATTCCGGTAATCAGGCATATGAAAATAATATTGATTTTTTCAATTACTTTAACGGGTTTTATTTATCATCTACGATGGAACAAACAGCCGGTGAAGGCAAGATCATCGCAATAAACCTGCTCGATTATGATACCAGGTTAAATTTGTATTACAATGATACTGTATTTGCTTATAAGATTACCTCTAAATGTTCAAGATTAAATCTTCATGATCATGATTATCAAGATGCGATCATAAAACCATACCTTAATGACACTGTCAATGCTTATCAAAACACGTATATTCAGTCGATGGGGGGCGTCGAAACCATCATTGAAATTGAAAACGATTTCCTGGACAATATAAATGTAGTTTTAGATGCAAAACTGATCATCCCTGTAGAAGATCATTGTAATAACCCATTCCAGAGACTGACTTTAAGAACTGAAAATAATGAAGGGGTTCCAACCATTTTACCTGACGATCCGTATTATACTGGAAGAAGTAATTATATTGATGGTTACTATAATCAAACGAACATGGATTATATTTTTAATATCACGCGTTATATGCAGAAATTAGTATGCAAAGGGGATGAAACAGGATTTTGCAACCATAACATGGTCAATAAATTACATGTATTTCCCGGATTTTACGATGAAAATGAATTACATTATAATAATAGAATAATGAATCACGTGATATTAAAGTCCACTAAAATAAAGATTAAAATTATTTATACAAACTAATCTTAACTAATATGTGTGGAATTGTAGGGTACATCGGGAACAAAGACGCTTATCCGATTTTGATCAAAGGACTGAAACGGCTAGAATACAGGGGATATGATTCAGCAGGTATTTCTTTACTAAATCACGATATCAGTTTATACAAGAAAAAAGGAAAAGTGAATGAGCTTGAAACATTTATTAAAGGAAAAAAAATTGATGGCAACATAGGCATTGCGCATACAAGATGGGCAACGCATGGTGAGCCAAATGATGTCAATGCCCACCCCCATTCATCAGAAAACAATCACTTTATCCTTGTACATAACGGAATCATTGAAAACTATACCAATCTTAAAAAACGGCTGAAAGACAGGGGATATACATTTAAAACAGAAACCGACACGGAAGTTCTTGCCAACCTGATTGAATATATATATTTAAAAGGGAATGTAAGTGCAGAGATAGCTGTCAGACTCGCTTTAAATAAAATCATAGGAGCTTATGGCATTGTCGTGATCTGCAAGGATGAACCCGACCGGTTGATTGCAGCCCGTAGAAGCAGTCCCATCGTGATAGGTGTAGGTGAAAACGAATATTATATTGCATCAGATGCTACGCCAATTGTAGAATACACGAAAAGTGTCATCTACCTTAGTGACAATAATGTTGCCCTTATTAAAAAAGACGAATTTTCTTTAAAGACCATCAAAAATGACACGCTTACTCCAAAAATCCAGAAATTGGATATGGAAATAGGCGATATCGAAAAGAACGGGTACAATCATTTTATGCTCAAAGAAATTTTTGAACAACCCCGTTCAATATATGATACATTCAGGGGAAGAGTGCATAAAGAGATTTCTGAAATCAATCTCGGGGGATTGTATCACGTGATGGATGAACTTGCCAATGCCAAACGAATAATAATTGTAGGATGCGGAACAGCCTGGCACGCTGGTCTTATTGGAGAATATTTATTTGAAGAATTTGCGCGTATCCCGGTAGAAGTGGAATATGCATCAGAATTCAGATACAGGAAGCCGGTTATTTATAAAGATGACATCGTGATAGCTATCAGCCAGAGTGGCGAGACTGCAGATACACTGGCAGCCATCCAGATGGCAAAAGAAGTGGGTGCTTTGGTTTTGGGCATATGTAATGTTGTTGGATCGAGCATCCCGCGTGAAACACATGCCGGCGTTTACACGCATGCAGGTCCTGAAATAGGAGTAGCTTCCACGAAGGCATTCACTGCTCAGGTTACTGTTTTATTCATGATGATGATGGTATTGGGAAAAAAGAAGAATAAAATATCTGACAATCAATACAAGGAACTGGTTGAAGAACTGACCAATATTCCCGGGAAAATCGAAAAAATATTAAAACAAAATGATTATTTCAAGGAAATAGCCAAATTATATAAAGATGCAAACAACTTCCTTTACCTGGGCCGGGGTTATTATTATCCGGTGGCCCTGGAAGGCGCTTTAAAACTTAAAGAGATATCATACATACATGCAGAAGGATATCCTGCTGCTGAAATGAAACACGGTCCAATTGCCCTGATAGATGAGCAAATGCCAGTTGTGGTCATCGCTACAAAAGATAAATCATATGAAAAAATTGCAAGCAATATTCAAGAGATCAAAGCCCGTAACGGCATTGTGATTGCAGTAGTCACCGAGGGCGACGAAGTCATCAGAGACATGGCCGATCACGTGTTGGAAGTCCCAGAATCCAATCCGGCGCTGGGCCCTTTACTCACGGTCATCCCATTACAATTACTTTCTTATCATATTGCCGTGTATCGTAACTGCAATATTGATCAGCCCCGAAACCTGGCTAAATCTGTCACGGTAGAATAAAATCAGCATATGCGTGGGAGTTGTTCACCGGCCAACATATCAATAATCCGCTTGCCGCCAATCTTCGTGTGTAATACATTCATCCCGGGATGGTCATCTACCACCTCACCAATTATCATGCTTTCTAAACCCAGCGGATGATTTTTCATGATGCCAATAACCTTTTCAGCATCATGTTCTTTTACAACCATCATCACCTTTCCTTCATTGGCCAGGTACAAGGGGTCAAAACCCAACAATTCACAAACACCTCGTACTTTTTCCTTTACAGGAATATCATTTTCATAAATCTCTGTCCCAAACGATAACTGATCACTAAGTTCGCATAAAACTGTAGCAAGGCCGCCCCGGGTTATATCACGCATAAACTTCACTTCAATATCATTTTTTATCACACTTCGTATCAACCCGTTTAAAGAAGCACAATCAGAAGTAATGTCCGGATCAATATGAAGTTCATCACGTGCTCCCAATACGGCAATGGCATGATCTCCAAGACTGCCATTTATGATGATCTTATCACCCTTTTCGATAGATACACCTGATGAAATATTTGCAAAACGATCTTCAATAAACCCGATCCCCGAGGTATTGATAAACACCTTATCGCACTGGCCCTTATTCACTATTTTGGTATCCCCCGTGATAATTCTCACACCTGCATTATGAGCTTCTTCTGCCATTGTTGAAACAATTTTTTCGAGTTCAGTTATTGAAAATCCTTCTTCAATTATAAATGAAGTACTCAGGTAAGCAGGCTTGGATCCTGAAACGGAAAGGTCGTTAACCGTCCCACAAATTGCTAATTTACCAATATTTCCTCCCGGGAAAAATAGGGGATTCACAACATACGAGTCGGTTGTGAACGTGCATGAATGTCCAGAAACAGGAATTAATGCAGAATCCGTTAAAAATAGGTCTTTATCAAGCGGCCTGAAATATTTCAAAAAAAGATTTGTAATAAGTTCATGACTCATTTTCCCGCCGCTTCCATGGCCAAGTAAAATTGTTTTATTCATTGATCAGTGTTTTATTCTGTAGTTGTGTTCTATTATACCTGTGATACGCCTGGCATGCTCCTTCTCCTGATACCATGCATGCTCCGACAGGATTTTCCGGAGTACAAGCGTTGGCAAAAAGTTTACAGTCAATTGGTGTTTTGAGTCCTTTTAAAATCTCACCACATATACACCCTTTGGGCTCTTTCACAGGATTTATCTTAATATCAAAAGTCTGTTCAGCATCATAATCACGATATGTATCGCAAATCCCCAGGCCACTACCCGGTAAAATTCCTATGCCTCTCCACCAGTCTTCCCTGTAATCAAAGATTTCTTTCATTACATCCTGGGCTTTTTTATTTCCGGTTTGTTTCACGACTCTCTTGTATGCAGTCTCTACCTTGGGAGTCTTATTCTCAACTTGTTTGACCAACATATAGATGGCCTGTAATAAATCTGCCGGTTCAAAACCTGAAACCACCACGCCCAATCCAAATTTTTCAGGAATCGCATTGTATATTCGTGTCCCTGTCACCGTGCTTACATGCCCCGGGGCAATGTACCCGTTGATATTCACACCTTCGTCAATCAAAGCTTCCATGGCAGGAGGCATTATTTTATGTGAGCTGAATGCATAAAAATTATTGATTTTTTCATTTTTTGCTTTTAAAATTGCAGCTGCAGTAGCAGGTGCTGTTGTTTCAAAACCAATTCCCAGGAAAATAACATGCTTATCAGGATGCTCTTTTGCAATTTTTAAAGCATCCATGGAGGAATATACAATACGAATATCCTTTCCTGATGCACGTTCTTTGTTAAGGGTTGATGACGAACCCGGTACCCTGATCAGGTCGCCATATGTTGTGATTATGGTATCAGGGAGATGAGATAAAGCAATGGCCTTGTCAATAAATTCAATGCTCGTTACACAAACCGGGCATCCCGGCCCCGAGATTAAGCGAATGTGATCCGGCAATAATGACGGGATACCAAACCGCTGTATCGCCATGGTATGCCCTCCACAAACCTCCATTAAATTCACCGGGACCCGTGAAATACCATGAATCTGATCAATAAGCTTTTTTATAATTACAGGGTCTTGATATTCATCAATATATTTCATATGTTTAAGTTTCTAAGTTTCTAAGTTTCT
>CAYFQI010000068.1:0-12119 GCA_964345135.1 uncultured Bacteroidales bacterium | reverse complement strand
ATGACAAATTCTTTGACACACACGGGGGGATGATTATTGATAACCTCATAGCAATGTGAATGTCAAAAACATAAACTCATGGCGAGCTCCATCTGACCGATGAACATTTTTCTATAAAAAACAAATAAAAATAATGGTATTTCATGTTTATCGATGCATTACCACGGGTTCAATATTCTGTCGTCGAGTGGATAATCTCCGTGGTAACATCCAAGTTAGTAAACGCATTGAATCCATATTTTAAAGACAGGAACAGGACAATGATTTAATAAGAGCTAATGAGTTGCTTTAGAATCAGGTTTGTATTCCTTAAATGTGTTATTCTTATAAAATATAACGATCCGCTCAACGTGGTTTGGAGACATTTCCGGTTTATTCAATGAAGAATTTATAACAGGTTCATTTTCAACGGGGGATTTCTTTTGATATTCGTTATCGCTTTCTATGATCGATTCTTCATTATTTGTAAAAAGATCATTATTAAATTGATCTGCTGATTTATATGTCTTGTTAATGACTTCTTTATACATTGATCCATTCCCGAGGATTAACCATTCAGGGTTTATATCCGGGTAATGCTCCATAATCTTTTTAATGAATTCATACCCCGGGTTGTTTCTACCGGATAGGACATGAGATACATTCGATCTTTGTATTTGCAATATTTCAGCAAATTTAGCAGCCGAAAGCCCTTTTTCGGTTAATATTTTTTGTAATCGTTCTTTCATAATTGTTTACAAAAATAAACAAATAAATCAATAAATCAAATCAAAATACATAGTTACAATTGTAACCAATATGCATGAAAGCAATCATGGTAAATCAATTAAACAAGCTCTATAAAACACATTTAACTGATTACATATGTAACACCCAAGATGGTATTCTCATATTTCGTGAATTAAAGTTGTCAATAATATCCGTTAACTTCGCTATACCTGCTTTAAAATTATTTTTTAACACCAGTAAACAGCACATGCATGGCTTTATAAAACATGTTATCGAATCATTTTATTAATCTCTTGTCTTTGCAGGCAAACTCTTTATTTACAAACCTATCATAGTAATACAAACCCTGAGAAATCATTTTTGTTTAATTAATTTTCAAACAAATAAGAATAATGAGTATGCACGGATTAATGTCTTTTTATAGTGCATAGCACTGAAAACGGGTATGATGGATATACACGACTCATAGCACGTTGATAGCAGTATTTGAAGTTGAACATACATTAATTATTTTATCATACTGATTATCATTATATAGAGATTAATTTAAGTATGTTTTCTGCCTGGATATCCCGAAATACCACGTTCAAACTTAAAGTATAACTTTAAATAAATCATATAAAATACAAGTTATAAGTTAATCATTAATTCGTGTTTACAAGTTGAAAAAACAGAATAGACGTGTGGTGACATATGTAGACAATAATGTAAGTTGTTGTCTGTGAGGCTATAAACTAATTGGTTTACATTTGTTAACTATTTGATGAATTGTTTTAATTCAGTATAAAGTTTTTCAACTGGCAATCCCATAACATTATAAAAAGAACCATTTATTTTATCAATACCAATATACCCTATCCATTCCTGTATTCCATAACTGCCAGCTTTATCATATGGCTTAAACTGATCAATATAATATTCAATTTCCTTTATTGTTAATGCTTTAAAATAAACCTCTGTTAAAGAAGAAAATGATATGCTCCCGGATGATTTTTTTAAACAAACGCCTGTTATCACTTCATGTTTATTACCAGATAAGCGTTGAAGCATTTTTATAGCATCTGCCCTGTCAACCGGTTTGTTTATTATGTTGTTGTTCAAAATAACAATTGTATCAGCTGTTATAATAATATTTTCATGATCTGTATCATTCATATCAACTTGTCTGGATTTTTGTTCTGCTAAATAAACCGGCACTTTATAAGCATACATTGTTGAGGGATAGCTTTCATCAAATGGAATGTCTTTCATAATTTTAAATGGAATGCCAATTTCATTTAAAAGGTTGTGTCTTCTTGGCGAACCAGAACAAAGAATAATCTTAAATCGTTTAATTTTCTCCTGTAGAAGCATTGTTTCAATATGTTTAATAAGTTATTTATAATTCATTTTTGTATATAAAGTCAGGCATCTGCCGTGTTTACTTACAAACTCCCGAACCCGGCGGTTATAGACAGAAACTAATTTTGAAATAAAAAATAAAAGAATAAAATAGTCCGGAAACCATTACAAATTTTAAAATATGAGCAACATTCCTGAATTCAGATTTGCGTTTTGAAATAATAATAAGGTAAATCATTATAATTAAAGGAATTATTATAAACAATACAAAATATACCAATGAAAGATAATCTTTTTCATTTATCGTGATATATTGTAAACGAGTGCAATATATGCATGTTATTAGAATAATAATCACTAAATTACAAATAATTGCGATTGCTTTAGACCAGAAAATGCCCAATACTGATGGTATGGTTTTTCTTCCGGCTTGTTGATCTCCTTTAATATCTTCTATATCTTTTATGACTTCACGGGTATAATTGGTTAAAAAAGCAAAAATTGAAAAAATCCCCACGATAATAATGATATTTTCAAAATTCACGCTATTGTTTCTTTTCAATAGAGGAATTTCATACAATATAACCATCAACGGAACAAATGCCGTTAATAGAGCGATAACAATATTCCCGGCCAGAAATACTTTTTTAATCTTATATGAATATAAAAACAACAGGAGTGCCGTGAATAAATAAATGAACGAGAGGAAAGGGAGTCTAAGATGGATCGAGATAAATGTTCCAAGGATACTGCCCGTTAAAGTAAAAACACTATACAGCAAAAGTACTGTCTGACAAGAAACATGTACGCCTGCAATGACTTTCCCCGGGTGATTAATCTGATCTACAGGGCGATCAAAATAGTCATTGATCACGTACCCTCCTGCGGCAATAAATACAATGGCCAATGCAATCCGGGTAAATTCCATGTTACTTACCTGTAATTCAAGCCCGTGAGCGGAAAGTACAGGATAAATAATAAACCATCTCATTAAATATAATGTTAAAGAGATTATTATAAGATTTTGTATACGAAGTAACTGTATTATTCTAAGAATTTTTTTCATTCGTTTTCTGATTTAATGATTTTGATGAGTTCATGTAAAGCAGTAAATGAAGCCTTTTGAATATTTCTAATTCTCACGTTTCCGAAAATATATTCTTTTACAACCATTTTATGGTTTCCTGCAACCGCTATACATGTGGTCCCCACGGGTTTTTGATCTGTTCCACCCGAAGGGCCGGCAATGCCGGATACAGCAATAGCAAAATCTGTATTGAATTTGTTTCGTATACCTTCAACCATTTCTCGTGCAACCTGATTACTCACGGCACCATACTTTTTTAATGTTGCTTTGCGAACCCCCAATAAACTCGTTTTTATCTCGTTGGAATAAGCAATGACTCCCCCGTTGAAATATACCGAACTGCCTGGAACAGAAGTGATAAGTCTTCCTATATTGCCACCAGTACAACTTTCAGCAACAGATAATGTCTTATGATATTGTTTTAGTAAGTTGCCGGTTATTTCTTCGAATGTATCATCATCATATCCATAGATATTTTCTCCCACGTAACGGTTCAGAATTGTAACTTGTTTTTCAATTTCTTTTTGTAGCGTGCCTGCATCTTTTTCTTTGGCTAATAATTTTAGTTTAATTGTTCCGGGAGAAGCCATATAAGCAAGGCTCATATTTTCAGGCAAGTGTTGTTCAAACGGCTCAAGTTTTTCTGCTAAAACAGATTCGCTGATGCCTTGTAATAAAATTTTTTTTAAATAAAAGGGAGCCGGCCTGAAAGTGTTCCCGATCCTGGGTAGTACATCCTTATCAAACATATCTTTCATTTCAAAAGGAACTCCCGGCAGTGCTACAAGTATTTTTTTATCTTTTTCAAACCATAACCCCGGTGCCGTACCATTGGTATTGTTAATGACTGTTGCAGACAATGGAACGTGTGCCTGCTCGATGTTTCGTCTGTTCAAGGGTTTATTTTTAAAAGACAACACCTGTTTAATGTTCTCAAGTACTTGTTCATCTTGTTGCAATGAAGTATTAAACACGTCGCACAGCACGGATTTTGTAACATCATCTTCGGTAGGGCCCAACCCGCCGGTCATGATCACCATGTCTGCAGCAGAAAAAGATGACTGTATTACATCTTTCAACTCTCTCTTTGTATCCGGGACAGTAACAGCGCGTTTGATTAATATCCCTTTATTGGTCAAACGTTCTGTGATAAATAAACGATTGGTATCAATGATGTCTCCCATCAACAACTCATCTCCAATAGTTATAATGATAGCTTGCATACTCATCTTTTTTTAATAAAATCCAATAATAATAAAATTATCTTTTTTTATATTAAAAAAAATTTTATTTTAGCTTTTTTTAATATTAATATTATTTAACTTAAAAATTGTTACCATGAGAACACTTAGCTTTGCAAGCATATTTATGTTTGCTTTATTAACAATCACATTTTTTTCAGCATGTGAAAAAGATGAAAAAACAGAAATTCCTAATGAAATTACTGTTAATCAAAACAACATTGAAAGTGGAAGCTTAACAGTTACACTTAAAGATGGTTCAGGCAGCGCCATTGCAGATCAGATTGTATATCTTTATGAGGGTATGTCGGTATTTGAACTGCTCAAAACAAATAGCAGCGGAGTCGCAAATTTTGGTGATTTATTATCAGGAACATATTCTATCTATTGTGAAGATGTCTCTGCGAATGACAAGATTTATAAAATTAATAAGAATATCCAGGTATTAACAGGAAAGAGTAAAGATATATCTATCAATGTTGAGGAATATGTAGGAACACTCACTGTAAATGTTGAAGATAACTGGACAAGTGAGGCGTTAGCCAATGTCAATGTAAAACTTATTCGTTATAGTGACTATCAGGAGTTCTTTACAGGTAATTACTCGGATGTAATTTCTTATGCCGTTTTTTCCGGTAGTACAAATTCAAACGGTCAGGTTATTTTTGCAAATGTACCGACAGAGTCATATAAAACAATCGTATATAATAGTACTGATACCACTTCAAGCTCCTTTTTTTCAATAAGTTTATATCAGGAAAAGGAAATTGACCAGACTCTATAATCTTAAATGGAACTGCTTTTCATGCTTTTCTTTCAAAGCCACATCGTTAAAAAACGATGTGGCTTTTTTAATTTATTCTATATAGGGCATCTCAAAACATCAGAAAGGAATTATATCCGGGAAAGATATTTTGAAATCATTCAATTTTAAATATTTTATACCCGAAAATTCAATAAAGGTGACAGAACCATCATCAGGAATGAGAGGATAATAACTTACTTTTAACTGGAATGTTTTAAAAGCCAGGCGTTCATTTCTAACACGAATACCCAGGCTAACGCTTGAATACGTGCGTTGTTTTATTATCCGCTTGCCTATTGGTGCAATGCGCCCGATATCAGAAGCCCCAAAAATGACAAACCTGAATCCATAAAAATAGATTGGGGTGAAGCATGCCAGTTCTGTATGCATCGTTATTTTTTCATTCCCTCTTAATAAATTGCTCGAAAGCCCTTCAATGCCAGGTGATTTATTCAAAGAAATAGATTCATCGTTAAACCGTTGTATCCCTTTTATATAATATATATCAAAAAAAGTTCTGAATTTGATATAATTCAGAATAATCAAATTAGAGAAAAAATTAGTTTTTACCCTCAAGGCACCTTGTTCAAATTGTTCACCACGCCAGAATCCACCCAATGTAAAACTGCCTTTAAGGTATCCAACATAATTGATATAATTACCTTTAGAAAAATGCATCGCTATATAGGGCCTTTGATAGAATTCATTATTTTCAATTCCTCCAACCAATTCAACAAGATTACCACAGGGAATGTCTTCTGTTCTCCCGAACGTGTAAATCAAATTACTTTTGTAATACCATTCCCTTGACCATCCTATATTCCAAAGATACAAGGTTCTGTTGTGATAATTATAATGGCTCAGGGGTGTAATTTCCGGACGCCTTTTATAATTGTAATTCAGAACCTTGCCAGCTGTCATTATTCTGTCTGTAGATTTTGACAATCCCTTTTTATTTAGACGAAAAGACCTGCCTAACCATATATTGTATTTGTAGTATTTATAAAGATCATGTTCTAACCTTGAATAATTTCGTTGAAAAATTCCTGCTTTAATTCCTCCTGCATATTTGGTGTTCAATGAATAGAAATTCCGGAACACGTTTATGCTGGAATGATTTATTCCAAATTCATTTTTATAAACGAACCTGGAATTAATAAAACTACCACCAATATTATTGATAAGGTAACTTCCATTATATCCAAAAAGTACGGGTTCTCGGGCGTCATAAAGCACCTTATTCTCTATTTCATGCCCCCATCCACCAATGTTGGTATGCCAAATTTCAACATCATAATGATTGATGCTTTTAATATTTCCACCAACACCAATGGGCCAAATATCTTTTGTTAAAACAATAATATTGACAGAATCCGTATTTTCAACGGGTTCAACAATTATACGAGCATCCTGTATATATGGTAGCTGCCGGATAAGCCGCTCATTTTCTGCAATCAAATAAGGGTCTATCTTGTCACCGTGTTGGATGACCATGTTCTTCTTTATCATTCGTTTATTTGTCTTAACATGAAATTTATTTGCCGTCTTTTCAACCCAAGACCCCGGGGGGGTTGATGTATCTTGCAGTGTAGGCCCGAATACATTCAGCTGTTTTATTTTTATATCCTTAATGTATTTATCATTAAAAGGGAAATAATTAACAACATTTCGTTCGGTTCCGATCTTTTCTTTTTTTTCTTCACGTGATGGAGATGAAATAACATAATAATATATTCTTTTTGTAATGAAATTTTTATCTGTCCATGCTTTCAGGGTATCATAAAAAGCATTGGCCTGTTTGATTTGTAGTTCATGTTTTTCCTGAAATGCAGTGTCTTTCGCAGGTAGCTTGTTAAGGTATATTGGTGCATGTAATGGAACAGGCTTTTCAATATCAAGAAAATCAACTGTATCTTTTACAGGCCCCTTGCCTTGTGTATGATTACCTACAAATAAAAAACCAAAGATATAAATGATGATGTATTTCAACTCGCTTATTAACTTTTTTTAAAAAAAGAGCGGGAAACGGGATTTGAACCCGCGACCCTCAGCTTGGGAAGCTGATGCTCTACCTCTGAGCTATTCCCGCTTTTATCTTTACAAAGATAGTCATTCATTTTTAATATTGATAATTTAGATAGCAATATCCACTATATCTAAAGTTTATTAATATAAAAAAAGTTTCTATAATAAATTAATTACCAAATATCTTACCAAATTTTATGACTTCATGATTCAATTTCTGTTTAAAAAAATATCAAAATATAAAACATTAAATAGTATACAAAACAAGAGGTATATTGGACTGACGACATCTGAATGTGCAGAATGTCACGTGCCGGGTTAGGATATACTTTATATTCAACAGACATGTATGTAGAAATAATTATGAATGAGCATATTCATTCGGTATGCTTTTTGCAATTTCATTTTTTTTATAAGTATTGATGCTTTTTATTACGAGATTATTTATTTTTCACAAAATATTTGTATTTTCGAAAACATAATAAAACACTAAAAGAAATTATTCTATGAGTCGTATAATCATTGTATCCAACCGGTTGCCTTACAAAATCTCTGTCAATCATGATGAAATTGATATTCAACCCAGTGTTGGCGGACTGGCAACAGGGATGAAATCATTTTATAAAGACTACGAAAGTTTATGGATTGGATGGTCAGGGGTAGATAAAGATGCAGTAAATAAACAACAAAAAGAAGAGATTGGGAAAAAACTGGAAGCTGAAAAATGTATGCCTGTTTATCTTGAAAAAGAAGATGTTGATAAATATTACTATGGATTTAGCAATGAAACGATATGGCCACTGTTTCATTATTTCACTGAATTTACAACATATGATTTTGATACATGGAATACGTATTACCGGGTGAATAGGATTTTTGCAGATAAAATCATTCAAAACCTAAAGGGCAATGAAAAAATATGGATACATGATTATCACCTGTTGCTCCTCCCTTCTATGATTAAGAACAAAAATCCTGATGTGTCAATCGGTTTTTTTCTTCATATCCCTTTCCCTTCCTTTGAAGTATTCAGAATACTACCCTGGAGAAGGCCCATTATCAAAGGTATGTTAGGAGCCGATCTTATCGGTTTTCACACATTTGATTACGTGCGGCACTTTATAAGCAGCGTAAGACGATTAATGGGCTATGATATTGATTTTAATAAAATTACACTACCCGAACGCGTGGTAAAAGTTGACGCATTTCCGATGGGCATTGATTATGACAAGTTTCATATGGCAGCCGAAAACATTAAAAAAAAATCTGTACATGATAAATCGGAAGTACACAGAGAAATTGAAAAATATTACCTGATGTTTCCTGAAGGTAAATTAATCCTGTCCATAGACAGGCTTGATTACACGAAGGGGATTCCTAACAGGCTTGAAGCCTATCATCATTTCCTTCACAAGTATCCTGAATTCCAGGGAAAAGTTACCTTTATTCTTCTTATGGTCCCGTCAAGGAGTAACCTTGAAGAATATCAAAACATGAAGCGTGAAATTGACGGTTTGGTCGGGAAAATCAATGGCGAATTCGGATCAATCAACTGGACACCAATATGGTATTTTTATCGCTCCATGCCTTTTGAAAACCTGATTGAACTTTACACGTATGCTGATGTCGCACTCTTAACTCCTGTACGCGACGGGATGAACCTGGTGGCAAAGGAATATATAGCTTCAAAAATTGACCAGAAAGGGGTCCTGATATTGAGTGAAATGACTGGTGCTTCGCAGGAGTTAAGTGAGGCGCTCATCATCAATCCAAACAACATGGATAAAATTGCCGATGCCATTCATAATGCTTTAAACATGCCTGTTGAAGAACAAATAGAACGGAATACCATTATGCAGGAGCGCATTAGCCGTTATAATGTAGTGAGATGGGCTAAAGATTTCATGGGCAGGTTAGACGAAGTGATTGAACTTCAGAAAAAATACCTTGCCAATAAGATTGATGAAAAGATGATCAGGAATATCCAGCAGGATTTTAAACAATCTGCCAACAGGATGCTTTTTCTTGATTACAATGGAACATTGATTGATTATAAAGAAACACATAAAAAAGCAAAACCAGATAAAGAACTGCTTTCTATTTTGGATGAATTAAACAAAGATGAAGAAACCAAAATAGTGCTTATAACCGGATGGGACAAAGACGTGATTGACCAATGGTTTGGCAAAGAAAATTATTACCTGATTGCTGAGCATGGAACCTGGATTAAGCAACCAGATAAAGGGTGGAAATTGATCGAACAGCAAAATAATGAATGGAAAAATAATGTTAGGCCTATCCTTGAAATGTATGCTGACAGAACACCCGGAGCTCATATAGAAGAAAAATATTTTTCTCTGATATGGCATTACAAAAAAGCAAATCCTGAAATGGTAGCCATCCGTGCAATGGACTTGAAGGACGAATTAAGTAGCCTTGGTTCTAATCAAAACTTTGAGATCATGGAAGGAAATAAATTGATTGAGCTCAAAAACAGTGGCGTTAATAAAGGGACTGCTGCAAGCCGGATCATTGAACTTAATGACAATGTATTTGATTTTGTATTAGGCATTGGTGATGAATGGAGCGACGAATATTTATTTGAAAACCTTCCGGAACATTCATATAAAATAAAAGTAGGCTTTGGAAATACAGCAGCTCGCTATAGTATAGAAAATTATACACAAGTAAGAGATATGTTGAAATCGTTTATTAAAAAATAAAATATAGACAGATGAACCGATCCGGACATACTGACTTACCCTTGCACTATGGCAAAGTACCGCCCTGGCTTTATGAACGGATGAGCAAATTGGGCAGGGCAATTATTGAAGCCATCGTAGAAGAATATGGCACATCTGAAGTGTTGACCCGGTTAAGCGATCCGTTTTGGTTTCAAGCATTAGGAAGCGTGATGGGAATGGATTGGCATTCATCCGGCATTACCACATCAGTGATGGGTGCATTGAAAAAGGCCATCAACCCTATTTCCAACGAATTAGGGATTTATATATGTGGCGGCCGGGGCAAGCATTCACGCAATACACCGAATGAAATACTTGCTATTGCAGATAAAACAGGGGTTGATGGGAATAGACTTGTCCGCAACAGCCGTTTAAGTGCTAAGATTGACAACACTGCCATACAAGACGGCTTCCAAATATACCTGCATTCTTTCATATTGACAAACAAAGGCGAATGGGCTGTTGTTCAACAAGGCATGAGCGAGGCAAACAGGCTCGCAAGACGATACCATTGGCACTCCCCGGCTGTGAAATCATTTGTAGAAGAACCCCATACTTCTATATGTGGACAAAACCAGGGGTTTATATTAAATTTAACGGATAAACTTGCTTCTCCCACGCAGAACGGGATTTTGTCTGTAACACATGAACAGCCGGAAAAGATCACAATAGAAATGAATAAATTGACCCTCCCCTCCCATCATAAAGTTTTAGTGTCTGATGTAGACCTCCGGCGGTTGGGAAGTACATTGGCTCTGGCACATGAACATCATTATGAAAATTTTGAATCATTGCTTTTACTTAAAGGATTAGGCCCTAAAACACTGCGGTCATTAACATTCATCAGCGAAGTCATTCACGGAACCCCTTCCCGATTTAAAGACCCTGCACGTTTTTCATTTGCACACGGCGGAAAAGACCGTCATCCCTATGCTGTCGAAACCCACGTATATGACGCATCTGTTAGAATATTAAAAAACGCTGTAAATAAGGCGAGGATAGGTAATACCGACAAACAGAAAGCATTAAAAAACTTACATAAGGTAAGCGTCCAACTCGAAAAACAGTTCACTCCAGACGTTTCAAAATACAATGATTTTATAGAATATGAAAATGCTAATGCCTATAAATATGGTGGCCGTTCTGTACTTGGAAAAGAAAAACCACCAACGAATGATGGTTGGCAACAATTAAAACTTTTTTAAAAACACAACCCCGCAGGTCTGTTCCTACGGGGTTGCTTCAGTAATAGAACATCATAATTCACCAACCCTATGCATTGGCACCCTGGCGCAATACGTTTTCAATATCTTGGGGTAATTGTGAATACAAATCTTCCAATTCTCCATCCGAAATGTATCGGTCTTTTAACGTTTTTAATACAATTTCGATGATTTCAGTGGTAGATTTTTTCCAGTCAAATTCGGTTTCACCATATTTTGCCTGCTCTTCTTCCACGTATTGGACAAATTCTTCCATGGTTTTCAGACGTTCGGGTTTTTCTTTGTATTTCCAATTATCCATGTAAATACCTTTCAGGAACATAGGCAATTGAGCTGCAAAATCCAATGATTCACTTACCGTTATCCGGTCGCGAAACGCATGTAATACAGATCTTAAAATAATACCCGTTTGTCCAAGATTATCAGGATGTCCCAATTCATTTGCTAAATGGTGTACAAATTCATTTCCTTCTTGTGCATATTTATCAAAATGTAATGCCATAGTCTTAATTTTTTTTAATTCAACAATCAAGTTTGTAAATAGTTTATGAAAAAATTATGCCAACATCACCTCATTATAAAGTTGATTTTCTTCATTTACTCACAATCCAGGTTAGATGACCAGAGCCATGAGAGATACGTTGACACGTTACAATATCATGGCGAGCTCCCCCCGCCGTTAGCGGGGCAAGCTATCTGACCATAAAAAAATCAAATATAAACAGATGAAACTCCCATGACAATAATAAGTAACACACACGGAAATGATTATAGAAAGAACGTCAGCGACGTAGCTTCAAACTACGCCAGGCAGCCGTTGTCCGTATCGTCCACGCTACGGACATTAAAATCAATTTGCATTAAAAATCAAAATATAAACAGATGAACCGAGCCATGACAAATTCTTTGACACACACGGGGATG
>CAYFQI010000067.1:0-12218 GCA_964345135.1 uncultured Bacteroidales bacterium | reverse complement strand
CCGATTTTTTTCATTCAGATGTTTTTTAAGCTGATAATCAGCGAAACAACAATTAAAATATACCTGATGAGTTTGTTGACAGAGAAATTCCTGGCATAGTCGAGTTTTTTTGAACGGTAAATCCCTTGTTTTATAAATTTTTTTATTTTACCAAAAATAATTAATAGAAGCCCCTTTAATAAAAATTATGTTTGTTTTGCAGGGAAAAAATTGGTTATGTTGAAGGATGTGAAGAGGGAGGGAAGGATTAAAATTGTTGTGTGTATTGTCTCCATTTTTCAATTACCTGATGCATATCATGCGGTAATCGTGTTTCGAACGAAAGGGTTTTGCCGGAGTCAGGGTGTTGAAATTCAAGTGTTCTGGCATGAAGAGCTTGACGTGGCAGTATTTTAAAACAATTGTGAACGAATTGTTTGTATTTCGTGAACGTGGTGCCGCGTAAAATAGAATTGCCACCATATTCCGGGTCATTGAATAATGGATGTTTAATATATTCAAAATGTGCCCTGATTTGATGGGTTCTTCCTGTTTCTAATTTACATTCTACCAGGGTAACATAATTATAACGTTCTATTATTTTATAATGTGTAATGGCATGTTTCCCATGATCGCCATCGGGGAACACATGCATTTTTTTCCTGTTTTTCGGATCACGCCCCAAATGCCCCGTGATGGTACCTTCTTCTTCTTCAATATTTCCCCAAACGAGAGCTGTATATTTACGGTTAATAGTGCGTTCATAAAACTGCCTTGCCAGTCTGTTTAATGCGGATTCTGTTTTAGCAACGACTAAAATCCCTGACGTGTTTTTATCAATCCTGTGTACAAGTCCTGGCCTTACTGTTCCGTCCTGGTACGTGGGCAAATCTTTGAAATGCCAAGAGAGGGCATTCACCAATGTCCCTGTATAATTTCCATAACCCGGATGGACCACCATACCGGGTTCTTTATTAAGCACGATGAAATGATCATCTTCATAAATAATGTTAACAGGGATATTTTGAGGAATTATTTCAATCTCCCGGGGTGGGTATGTCATTACAATGGTGATGACATCATGGGGTTTGATTTTATAATTTGATTTGACAGGTTGTTCATTCACCAATATGTTACCGGCTTCTGCTGCAGATTGAATTTTATTTCGCGAGGCATTTTCGATTTTATTCACCAGGAATTTGTCTATCCTGAGTTTTCCCTGGTTCGTGTCAGCCACGAAGCGATAATGTTCATAGAGTTCAGTATTGGTGTTTTCGGTTTGGTGCATTGAATGTTTTTTATACGCAAAGATATCGAAAATTGGTTACACAATCAACACGGGCAAACTTGTAAGAGGGCGTGTATGGTTTTAGAATACGAAATACCTGTAAATTAATACGTGCGATCAATTATTAATTTTTTTCTTTCGGTGAAACCGGGTCCATTATTAAATTCTACAATATATATTCCACCTGGAATGTCAAATATATTGATCCGGTTATTGTATTCAAATGTTTTAATAAGACGTCCTTGTATATCATATATTAAAATGTTCATACCCGATTTTTCAATTCCAGGAGATAGTTTAATGTTTATCTCTCTGTTAGCCGGGTTGGGGAATAGTTTTACATGATCATCAGAAGGTTGATATTGATTTTCAATATTTGTTTTTGGAGGTAATTCGCCAAATACCGGCCTTATCATTAAGGCACCAGACTTGCCGGAACTTGCCCATATTCCCTGCGTGTTGTAATATAAATGATTACTTGCATCGGTGTTTTTATCAAACCCGACATTCAAAAATATTTCATAAAATTGTTCCCATCCAACATAAAATGTTCCGGATACTGCAACCGGTTCCTGTAGATATAAAGGGTAATAATGATTTAATCCCTTGAATACCGGTTTATAATAATCATCCGTGTTAGGGTATTCACTATACCTGGAATACAACGTTTCCCCGGGAACACCATTGTTGTCATCCCAAATGGTAAGTTTGAAATTTATTTTATTTGCGGTATCATCATAGTCCTGGTTAAAATAAAAATATATGGCTTTTAATGAATCTTTTTTGTAACTGTTGAATTGATAGGCTACTTTGCCGTATTTCGTTCCGACCAGGCCATATCCTGCTTCAGCAGAACCATCATCATATGCGTAATAATTATGGAATTTCTGTAGATATGTAACCGTGTCATTTTTTTTGTTTATGTTAAATGAATTATCAATCGTGAGATAGTGAATCATTTCAAATTCAGCAGAATCATCATCGAAAATACCGTGAAATATACTGTCATTAGGGCGTGCATATAATTTAACGTTAAACGTTTTGGCCTCAAGCGGGCCCATGTTAAGGAATCCGCCATCATCTTTATTGAATGATTTGTTGTATTGATAGTTTTTGATCATGAAACGACGATATGCATAAACACTATCATTCCCGGGAAGATTCTGGTCATATAAATTTTTATATCGTGTTTGTATTGTATTTTTCCATGGACTGTTTGATGCCTGGATTTTTACATAATGCTTCCAGGGCATAGCAGTTAGGTCTTCTAATACATTAGGGGCAGGGGTGATGAATGCTACATCTTTGAATGCCGTGTCATGTTTATTGCGGCCTGTATCCAGCATGACATAATCAATATTCCAGTGATCAACATTGGCTCTCAGGCCTAAAACATCATCATTACCTGTAATACTGACGATATTTCTGAAACGGAACCGGAATCCGTTTTTTAAATAATCATTATTTGTAACCGGTAATAGCACAGGTTTGAACTCATGTGATCCTGTTCCGTTGATGCCATATACAATATCCCAAGTGTTCAATACAGGGTTATAAAATTCAACAAACAAAGAATCGGATGATTCAGGTGCATCACCTAATCCCTGTGGTTGATAGAAAAAGCTAAAATATATCGAATCAGCAGGAGTGAAGTCGCTTCCCTGGTAAGGAAACCGGTAATGAATGCTATCTGTAGCGTGGTAATAATATAACGGTTCATTATATGTTTGATAGACAGTGTCATGATAAGTATATAACTGATCTCTTTCTTTATAATAATAATTTAATGTATCAACAGGATAAAAGGTTCCTTCTTTTTCAAAAAATAAAGAGTCTTGTATTAAGGGAAAATTAATGTCGCTGATTTTTTTCCTGATTAAAGAGCCCAGTAACGAGTCTTTTTTATTGAATTGTAAATTAATAGGTTTGCTCGTGAGTGTATCGGCTCCGAATCTGTTTTTTGAGCGGCTGTAGAGCTTGCCACCTGCATTCAGTGCGTCAAATGTTGCAACATCTATCGTAATCGGGTCAATAGCATACGTGTTGTTGATAAATACATAATTATCTTCCCATTTTGTATTGTCAGGATACATTCCATCATAAGAAAAATCATCAATAAAAGGAAGTGATATGGTGTCATTCGTGTTTTTTAATGATTTGAGGGTGTGTTTATCAACAGCATCGTTCAGTTCAGGATTGTATTGTATGCCCGTGAGGGTTTCTTGTGCCCGTGTACCGGAGACGAACAATATGCTTAACATCAGAATGTTTAAGATTGTTTTCCGGGAATTTGTATTCCTTAATATATCTTTGCCTTTCAACATTTAATTAATGTTTTTGATTTTTGTTGAGTCCAATGTTAACCAAAGATCAACGGTTGCTGCCTGTGGTATTTTGTTTGATTTATTATGTCCCGGATTTTGTTTCCATACAACCGCATTGTATGTATCCCGTTCATAACTAATGGTATTATCATAATGTTTTTTGCCAACATTTAAAGAAGAAAGGATTATTTTTTCATGTGCCTGGTCTAATTTCAGCCCTCGTACATCCGGGGGGGGGATTTTTTTTGTTTTATATCCATTGCCAAGTACCAGGTCTATTTTACTTCCAATATATAGTTGTTTCCCTTTATAGATTCTCTCGCCTTTAAATTTTTGTGCCAGGACGTTGTTCCTGGCAATATCTTCCCTGTAAGATATTTTCCCGACATCAAACCGGTGGGTTTCAAGAATGGCCTGTGCCTGTCTTAGTGAAACACCAATAACGTTCGGAACTTTTTTTTCGGGTGGTTTAGATGCGTTGACTATGAGAAATATGTTTCTTCCTTTTTTTACTTTAAACCCTGGTGGAGGATCCTGGTTGACGACTGTACTGGGGCGTACATTTTGCTTGAAGATAGAATCCTCTATTTCAATATTAAGATGGTGTTCATCGGCTAATTGATTGCTCTCTACTACTGTCAATCCATTAAAATCAGGTACAGAAAAAGACTGCCCGTGATGCGTGTAAAATCTCAGGAACATGAACACGCCAAAAAAGAAAAGTATGGTAACCAATGCTGCATAAAGCATTCGTTGAACCCATACATGGGTTCTGATGTAATCGATTATTTTATTTGTTATTGATGTTTTCATTTTGATAAGAACGTAAGATTTATAGAATAATTATTTATTTTTTAAATGATTGTTTTTTTAAGGCTTTTGTAAAGTGTATCCCTTTCAATTGGAATGCGATTAGATTGTTTTATAATGTGTTCGATTTCACCGGGTGTTTTGGGTTTTAGATATTCCATTCCGGTCATTGAATATATTTTTGTTGAATTTAAAACAGTACCATCTAAGTCATTTACACCAAAGTGAAGTGCTATTTGTGCTGTATCTATTCCCAGCATAGGCCAGTAAGCTTTTACGTGTTGGAAGTTGTCTAAAAAGATTCTGGAAATAGCATAATTTTTTAAATCTTCAATAATGGGTACTTCCCCGGTTTGACTCATTTTATTGTTTGATTTTCTGTATTTTAGCGGGATAAAAACCTGAAAACCATTCGTGAGGTCTTGCAGGTTTCTGATCATCGAAAGGTGTTCGATCCGGTCCTCGTATGATTCGATATGCCCGTAAAGCATCGTGGCATTAGAGGGAATGTTTAATTGGTGTGCCACTTGGTGTATTTCCAGCCACCGGGCAGCATCTGTTTTTTCAGGACATATTTTGTTTCTTACTATTGGATTAAATATTTCGGCACCACCCCCGGGGATAGCATCCAACCCATTGTCTTTTAAATGAATCAACCCGGCTTTAAGTGTTAACCCGCTTTTTCCTATCATATAATCCAACTCAACAGCAGTAAAAGCTTTGATGAATATACCGGGAAAATGAGTTTTGATTTTCTTTAAGATTCCAGCGTAATAGAAGAGATCATGATCTGGATGCACGCCACCTACAATATGTACTTCTGTGATCCCGTGGTCAATAAATTGGGCTATTTTATTTATTATTTCTTTCGTGGTGAGCTCAAAACAGCCGGGTTCATTTTTTTTCCTGGAATAACTGCAAAACCTGCACTGGTTAATACAAATGTTTGTTGGCTCAACATGAATGTTCTTGTTATAGTAAACGGTTTTTCCATTTTTTTTTTGATTCATATAATCTGCCATTAATCCCAATATCCCCAGGTCTACTGATTGATACAGGACCATTGCATCTTTTTCATTGATTCGCTGGTTGTTGATAATTTTTTCTACAACAGGGATGATGTCTTGATCAATGATTGATTCGGAAATAAAATATGACAGGTGTTTTTCCATAAAGCATATAATTCAAATGTCAAATTTAAAATGAATTGGCTACCTGTAAATATTGTTTTGCCTGTTCAGGCTTCCCGAGTTTCTTTAATATTTCGGCCATTGCATAATAGGCGGGTTTGTATTGTTGATTGGATTCTATACATTGTTTAAGATATTTCATTGCATTGTATGGTTGTGACTGCCTCATATATATAATTCCCATGTAGTAATAGGCAGAAGAGTATTTTTTATTTACTTTTTTTAATTTATTGAATGTTGCTAATGCATTGTTCAATTCATTTTTTTGTAAATAAGCAATGCCTAAAAGGTTTAGTACCTGATCGTAATCAGGATAAAATTTAAGGCATTTATATGCTGTTTTGATTGCTTGATTATGCATTCCGATTTTGAGATAGGCTCTGCAAAGATTTATATAAGCAGCTTCATTATGTGGTGTTATTTTAATGGCTTTTTTCAGGTTAATAATAGCTTGTTGTGGATTATTGTTTTGTAGAGCCTGGAATCCTTTTAAGTCCAGCGTTGTTTTTCTTTCCTGTACAGCACAAATTATAGCATCATCAATATTGATGGTATGTATTGTTTTGCCGGGTGGCCAGATTCCATGCTTTTGTTGATAAGGGTTTAAATAGGTGTTAACAAATATTGCATAATCCCAATCAAAGTTTCCTCTTTCATAGTATCTACAGTAATGTACTTTTACTTTGTTGTTGTATTTTCTCATGTAATGTCTGAGTTCTCTTGTGAAGTTGGTCCTGATGATCATTTTGTCGTTTGGATCAATTTCATCTAATTTGTCTTCTATAATGTTGTTGATTAACCATTTGGCAGCAGGTTTGAGGCTGTGCCCGTAGTAGTCCATTTCATAATCTCCATAAGCCCTGTCTACACCACCGACAAATTTATTGAAATAAATGTATTCATAAGGATGATGTTTGATGATATGTATGGCAGGTTTTAGAGCTAATGCTGCCATGATTCCATATATAAGATATTGAAACCGTTTGTTCCGGATGATTCGTAAAAGTTTTTCATACCCTAGTGATGTCGCTATCACAAAAGTTGGCCAGATGAATAATGCATGCCGCCATCCCCCGTAAACATTCGACCCTTTGTATATGATATAAAAAACAGGAAAAGCAAAGGAGAAGACCAGGAAAAAGGAATAAAGATATTCGCTTTGAATGATTTTTTTCCTGATGAATACAAAATAAAGCAGAAATCCAATGAGGATAACAAAAGGTGTTGTGATCAGAATATATTTAGGAATATAATACCAGGGCAAATAGTCAGACCAATAAATATTCCCTTCGAAAAGTTGCCGTAATGATGTAGTAAAATGAGTCATGATTTCCAGGGAATTGAGAGGATGTTTTACAGGGTTGGTTAGCCCGTAAGGCCATAAAATTAATCCCAGGAAATAGCCTATGAAAGAGATAATGATGAAATGAAACAACAAGTTTGATAATGTTTTCCGATTAATTGCAGCAAAGAATGATTTAATTTTTGTTAAATTTAAATAGTACATTCCTGCGAAAAAGAATAGATATGCAATTAATAGCAGTCCACCTATTCTAATGCTGATTGCAGCACCAATACCAATTGGGATAGCAATCCAATTTCTGATTGAAAAATCAGGATATTTTTTCAAAAATTTGATAATGTAGTAAATCGTAAAAATATAGGCCGCGGCAAATGGAATATCTTTCGGATTATTAAATGAATGTCCCAGGAACCGTGGAGTGAAAAACATCAATAACATGGTAATAATGCCTGTTCTCCATCCACCCAAAAGAAAAGCAAGTAAACCGGCAAATACGATTGCAATCCATCCGCATAAAGCATTTAATATATGGCGAGAACGGTAAACATTTTCTACATTAAACCATTTATTGATTGCATATGATACCAGGTCGAATGACATCCCATAGGCATATGCCGGCTGCATTGACATATATGTAGTGTCTTTGCCTCCGGAAGCATAAAATTCATAATAATTTTTAGCCTGCTTGTATTGTACATATTCATCTCCGGATATACTTGAATTCAAACTCATGATGGGCATAAGAAAGAAAAGAACGAGTGCTATTGAAGCAAAAATAAACCTGTATATAGAAGGTTCTTTTAAGAAAGCATATTGTGAACGCTTTTTGTTTTTGATATCTTTTATCGGGTCAATAAAAAACCAGGTAAAAAATAATAAAATATTATATATGATCTTATGCAGGAATGGATTTTTATGTTTTTCTAAGGGATAAGATTTATTAATTTCAATAATTTTGTTTTTTAAAGGAAGTCTTTTGGTTTTATACCATACTTCTTTGACATAATTATTGTTTTTTATATTGAGGTGAGCATATAAGTATTCTGCTACATTTTTTTTGCAAAAATGTAATTCGCATTTGGGAGTATACCTAAGTCTGATGATATCTTCGGTATTGCCTGTTATATTATTTATGATATCATTTAAATAAATAGGGTGGGTTAACTGAACGGGGTCAATAACCAGGATGTATTGATATTCTGCTGATGATATGCCTTGTGAAATTAATCCGGGTTTTGAAGAGGTGTTGGATTTGATATATTGAATGAATGGTTTTTGAGATACCTCTTGTAATTCCTTTTCAAAAGCTTTATCCTGCTCCTGTGAGACAAGCAAAAGGTATTCTACTTTTTTTTGTTCTCCTTCTTTGATGGTGGCTAGTAAAGCATTTGTTTGTTTCGGTGTAATTTTCTCATGGAGAGGTATAATCACCGAAACATTGTTGATTTCATTTACTTTATGTATAGCTTGTTGTTTTTGTTTAGCCATTCTTATTTTGATTTTTATATGTTAATCAAATTCTTTTTCAATAATATACTGTGGCCTGTTTTTTACCTGGTCGAGGGTACGCCATAAATATTCTCCAATAACACCTATCATCATCATCTGGATGCCTGAAAGTACGAGGATTATTACTATATTAGAAGCCCATCCTTTTACAATTATTTCACTGAATAACCTGTTAAAAATAATGATTCCTGCATAAATAAACCCGATTAAAGCGACTATAATTCCAATATAACTCATTAACCGTAGAGGAAAATAGGAATAACTCAATATGCTGTCTATGAGTAATTTGAGTTTTTTGTTAAATGTCCAACCAGATTTACCTGCCTCACGTTTAACTCGTTTATAAGGAATGAATTTAATGTTGAATCCCGTCCAAAGAATTTGTCCTTGAAAAAAGGTATTACGTTCTCCCATATCGATTAGTATCTGAGAAACCCTTCTGCTTAATAAAACAAAATCAAATCCACCCACTGGTGTATTTTTGAAGCATAATTTTTTGAACAGGAAATAAAAAATTCTTGAAAAAAATTTTTTTAAAAATTTATCTTCCCTTTCAGTTCTTTTACATGCTACAACTTCATATTTTTCTTCAAAATGGTAGGTCAGCATATTATTAATTAATTCTGGAGGGTCTTGAAGATCGGCCGAATATAAAATCATGCATTTCCCTTTGGCTTTATTGAAGCCAGCCGTGCGAGCGTAAAATTGACCAAAATTGCGTGTGAATTTGATAAGCTTTACCAATCCGGGATTGTTTTGATATATTCTATATAATTGGTCGAATGAGTCGTTTTGCGATCCATCATCAACAAATATAATTTCTCCTTTTAAGGTTTTGTTGTATTTAATGACTTTTTCATTTAACTCATTAAATGTTTTTTCAAGAAAATGTTCATTATAAACCGGGACAACAATTGAATAGTCTAGTTCATTCATTATGATAATGATTTAGGATTTTCAATATGGCTTAGAGTGTTATGTACAATATTATCCTTTAAATAAATAATGCCTCCCATTAAACCAGTTATTACAAAAGACATGTAGGTCCCCAAAGATAATATAAAACTTTGTTCCTTTTCAAGCCCAATCATTGAAAAAAGATAGATAAACGCTATTTCTCTTAGTCCTACTCCTCCAAAACTTATAGGAATTAATGTGAAGAGCCAAATGAGGGGTACAAACACAAAGAAGGGCAGGGGAGATATTTTTAAGTCAAATGCCAATGCAATAAGATAGACAAGTAATACCGATACAATTTGAAATAATAATGAAAATAAAAAAATAAAAAACAGCCTTTTATATGATGATTGCAATAAGTCCAGCATATTTTTTAGTTTTTCCATTATTTTAAAACGCCTAAAAATATTCAGAATCCTTTTATGAAATAAAATAATCAGGTTGCTGATGATGAAAATTGAGCCTGTAAAAAACATTATCTTAGAGGGGATGTCTACAAAAAAAGAAAAAATAAACGATAAAGCAAATAATGCATATAACCCGATTAATCGTTCAAGAAAAATTAACGTAAATCCTTTCTTTTTGGATATCATTGTTTCTTTTGATAATAAAATGCCTCTAATGGCATCGCCCCCGATAGAAGTTGGCAAAAGATTATTAAACATAAATCCTATGTAATAATGCTTGGTAAGTGTCATTATTTTTGTTCGAGAAAATGGAGAAACCATAAAATAAAATCTTACTCCACCTAAAAAGACTCTAATATTAATAGCCAAAACTACAATAATTAAAAACTCGATATTAAAATTTAATATTGTATTTTTTATCTGAGAAATATCTATTGAAATAACAAAATAACTCACTACGGTAAGGCTGAATAAAATTTTTATTACACTACCAGCTTTCGAATTTAAAAATATATTAAGTTTATTAAACGTGCTTTTCAGAAAAATAAATATCTTGTTTTTTGAGTATAGGTCATTCATCTTTAGATTCTTAATGTCTTATTGGTTCGTTTTGACGAAATATTCATATGCTGCTTTAAGGTTATCCAATTCATTATTATTTATTTTTATTTTATTATTGACATTAAATTTAATTGGTCCCTTATAGGGCGTTTTGATCTTATAATCGTGTTTCTTATATTGTTCTACAATTCTATCATAATATGAACCGGGACACTTACAAAATTGATCATAAATGATTTCAATTTTATTTTTTTCAGGAATGTTTTGAAGCTCCTTTTCTATTGATTTGTTTGTAAAATAAACCTGTCCAGCAATTTGATGATACACATCCATTTTTATTAATTCCTCATATTCTTTAGGTTTTACTGACCACCATATATCTTTTGTCCCGTAATATTTTTCCCTGGAAATTAGGATGGATTGCATATTGAATAAAGGATCTCTTTTTATAAAGAAAAATATGACGTTGGAATGATGAGTAAAATATTCTTCAAGATGATATTGAAGCATTAAATTTTTTGTAATAAATGGTTTATTAAACGCTTTTTCTATAGTTGCGAATCCACTTATGATGCCTTTATAATTTATTTTGGACCGCTCTTGTTGTAAAAGATAAGAAGGGTCAAAATTAGGCATAAAACTTCTGAAGAAATGTTGAAATTCGTGTGTTGATAAGGCGCCCTGGCTTTTTCCTAAATTTGACTTGAAATCGACGCTTGATTTTATATCCGACAATTCATTTTGAAAATCATATGCCTGATCAAACAGCATGTTTTGAATCAACGCACCAATATAAGGAGCATAATAAAAACGAGCCAATAAATTTGAAGGATATGAAAAAATATTTAATGAGGAAAGCCATTGTAAAAGCAACGTAGAACCTGTCCTGGGATTGCCAATTATATTGCCTACCGGCCAGGTGGTAGTGTTAAATTCTTTTTGTTTTTGCAATTGAACAGGAGCTAATAAATGCTTGAGTTCATCTTGTAATTGATTTAATAAATCATTCGGTTTAAACGAATTAGTTCGTTTATTTTGATATTTTAAAAAGGTGGATTTAGTATCTAACATAATTCTTCAATTAAAATAAAAATCATTGCTTAATGGCTTTTATGATAAATTATTAAATTTTTTTATGATAATAAAGCAAATATAAAAAAATAAGAGAGCAATTTGATATTTCAACCGTTTTTTGTATTGTTAATTAGTGCCTGTCCAAAATGTCCGCTAACCTCGATACAGTCATTTTTCCTTACAGGGCAGGCTTCGTTATGCTTTTCCTGAAATCGCTCATTTACACCAGTAAACTGCGTATTTTAGGACTTTGCGAGACTCGTTATTGATTCGCTTCGTTGAGCACGCAAGCTCGGTTATAATCCATATACTTGACTTTATGCAGGTACGAATTATTAATGTTTTTCTGATTTTTCTGTACTTTTTTTGAAGAATTTATCATTAATTTTACATTTCTTTTTTATAAACTTTATGTTCCGTAAGTACATAAAATTTAAATAGTACTATTATGCCAAAAGATGGACGTTTATCTATAATGCAGCCATATATTTTTCCATATATTGGCTATTTTCATTTAATTGAAGCAAGTGATATGATGGTTTTTTATGATGATGTTCATTTTAAAAAACCCGGTTGGATTAATCGGAACCGAATATTAATCAATGGAACAGATTTTATGTTTACTATTCCGGTAAAAAAAGCGAGCCAAAATAAGTTAATAAATGAAACAATTCCTTTGGTTGATCAAAAATTTAAAAATAAGTTTTATGGTCAAATTGAAGCTGCATATAAAAAAGCTCCATATTACAAGGAAGTAACAGAGATAATTCATCGGGTCATTAAAAAAGAATATTCATTTATAGACGACATGGCCAT
>CAYFQI010000066.1:0-12449 GCA_964345135.1 uncultured Bacteroidales bacterium | reverse complement strand
AGTTATTATTAAACAATCTTAAAAATACCAAAAATTTAAAGAATTAAAATAAAAAAATTTATAATTTGATTTTTTTTAATAATATTTACACGCTCATTGCATAAAACATAAGACATAACAAAATAACAAAAACATGAAACAACTGATATTTATTTTTTCATTGATTATGCTCATTTCCTGTAATAAAAAGGAGCCTCATTTTATAGTGAAAGGAAATGTTGAAGGTGGTACAGGCAATATGATTTACTTAAAGAAAATGCAAAACAACAAACTGGTACCGGTTGACTCCGCCGTGATTAATGAAGACAATTATTTTAAATTAACCGGAACAACAGGAAAACCACGTTTTTACACGTTACAAACAGGCACGAATGAAGGCATTACACTAATCATTAATACAACAGATGAAATCTATATAAAAACCAGTATTAAAAAATTCAACAACGCATATTCAATCAATGGCTCGGTTGACTCCAAGTTCATTCAGAATCTTTCCGGTAAAATTTCCGAGTCGAAAGAGGTCATTGATTCGCTGGGCCGGGTGTTCAAAGAAAACAGGAAAAACCCCGAGATAGCGTCAATCAAGGTAGAGCTTGACTCCATTTATCGTGCAACTATACAAGATACAAAGGAATACCTCGTAGAGTTCATAAAAAAACATCCTTCTTCTTTAGCCAGTTTAATGGCTGTTTACCAAAAAGTGACACCAGAAAACAGGCTTATCACAACTGAAGAACATTTCGACATATACCTGCTGCTCGATTCGGCATTGACAAAAAAATACCCAGGATACGAGCCGGTTCAGCAATTTCATGAACAAGTTCAACATGCCAAAGAAATGAAAAAAAAATTCAGCACCGGCCAGCCCGTACCCGACATTGCATTACCTTCCCCAAAGGGAGATACCATTTTATTATCATCTTTAGAAGGACAATACGTGCTACTTGATTTCTGGGCTTCATGGTGTAATCCATGCAGAATTGAAAATAAAAAATTTGTCAAGCTATATTACAAATATGCAAACAAAGGCTTTGACATTTACCAGGTTTCATTAGACAAAAACAAAAATGAATGGATTAAGGCAATACAAAAAGACAGGATTGGAGGTTGGCATCAGGTAAGCGATTTACAACACTGGAATTCACCATTAGTAGCTGTTTATAACATCAGGGATATACCGAAAAATTTCATTCTAGACAAAGAAGGGCATATCATTGCAAAGGATTTAGACGAGGAACAATTAGATGAAAAGCTGGAAAAAATTTTCACTGCTCAAAAAACAAATACACCCAACAATTAAAACATTATTTATTTGGTTCAAAAACAATTCATATATTTTGCTTCTGATCTTCATTTAGGGCTTTATCCTAAATATCGGAGCCTCGAGAGAGAAAAAAAAGTGGTGCACTGGCTTGAAAGCATCAAAGATAAAGCATCTGAGATTTATTTACTGGGTGATATATTTGATTTCTGGTGGGAATATAAACGTGTTGTACCTAAAGGATTTACCCGTTTCCTTGGAAAAATCGCTGAATTAACAGACAATGGCGTTAAGGTGCATTTTATGACAGGAAACCATGACATGTGGATTAATCAATACCTGTCGGAAGAAACCGGAATGATTATCCACCGGAAACCCATCATAAAAAAGATGAATGAAAAGCGTTTTTTTATCGCACATGGTGATGACCTGGGGCCGGGTGATATTGGCTATAAATGTTTAAAAAAATGCTTTAAAAACAAGGTTTTACAATGGTTCTTTTCCTGGCTTCATCCTGATATTGGTATATATATTGGCCAAACATGGGCAAAAAAAAGCCGTTATTCCAAAACATTAACAGACCAATTCAAAGGAGAAGATAAAGAACGGTTGGTCCTATTTGCAAAAAAAATATTACAAAACAAACCTATTGATTATTTCATTTTTGGACACCGCCATATCCCTGTCGAATTAAAACTGAATAAAGACACCACGTTTATCAATTTAGGCGACTGGATCACGCATTTTACATATGGTGTATTTGACGGGAATGGTATTCAACTGAAATCGTTTGAATGAATTGATCAACTATAAATACTGCTAATGTATTCACGATCGCCCGGAAAAAATAAAAAAATATTTATTCAACTGAATTCCCGTGTATTAAACCATGTATTTAAAAAAATGCATAATTTGGTTTGCCAAATATCAACAGTTAAAACGTTTGATCACCAGACACTTATATCATCTGTTTGTTTTTTAAGTCACTTAAGACAAAATATTGTTTGGTATATAGGTTTTCTAAGAGGGTATAGATGGGGCGTGGGTTAGTGATAAGAGTGTATTGACCCTTATATCTTTTATACCTTTCTTTCCCTTTTATAATCACGCACAACGCATGGCAAAAACTTTGTCATGGCTCGGTTCATCTAAAATTGAAAATGAATTACCAATGTTTTAGATCACCTTAGAATACCATGCGATGTTGATATCCAAAACAAACCTAAACGCTTGCTCCCACTTTCCCGTGACAATGTTTATATTTTTTACCACTGCCACAGGGACATGGATCGTTTCTTCCTACTTTTTTATCTTTGCGGACCGGTTGAGTCTGGCCATCATCCTGCCGGTTTCCGGCTTGTTGGTTATTGCTTCCCGGGACAATATCCTCTTTGGATGTTTCAAATTCACTGAGGTCAATTCGTTCAGGCGGACGTGCTTCTTTAACATTGCTTGCATCCTGTAATGGGATGTATGCTTTCATCAGTGTACTGATGATTTCTTTGTTGATCCTGTCATTCATTGATCTGAACAAATCAAATGATTCGAGCTTGTAAATCAATAACGGGTCTTTTTGTTCATATGAAGCATTTTGTACTGACTGCCTGAGTTCATCCATCTCACGAAGATGCTCTTTCCATGCTTCATCAATTGTCACAAGTACAATGGTCTTCGAATAGTCTTTCACAAGGTTTTCCCCGGAAGTCTCATAATTATCTTTCAGGTTTGTAACGATTTGGAATGTTCTTGCCCCGTCAGAAATAGGCACCACAATATTTTCGTATTGGTGCGACTGGCGTTGATATACATCTTTTATTACCGGGAATGCCTGTTTAGCAATAGCTTCCGTTTTTCTCTGGTGTGTTTTAATAACATCATCATAAATTTTATCCACCAGTTCATTTTCATTGATCTTCAGATACTCGTTTTCATCAACAGGTGATTCGACAGACAGAAGCCTGAGCAATTCCATATTAAATGTAGCAAACTCAGAGTTACCATAATGTTCTTCCACAATGCTTTCACATACATTGCGCATCATCTCTGCCAGGTCTACACTCAATCGTTCGCCATACAAAGCATGAGAACGTTGTTTGTATATTTTTTCACGTTGCGAATTCATGACATCGTCATATTCCAACAGCCTTTTCCGGATTCCAAAATTATTTTCTTCAACTTTTTTCTGCGCACGTTCAATAGACCGTGAAATCATAGGATGTTGTATTTCTTCTCCTTCTTTTAATCCCATTCGATCCATGAATGAAGCGATTCGATCTGATCCGAACAACCTCATGAGGTCATCTTCAAGGGAAATAAAAAATTGTGAAGAGCCGGGGTCTCCCTGACGTCCTGCGCGGCCACGTAACTGTCTGTCAACCCGCCTGGCCTCGTGACGTTCCGTCCCGATGATGGCAAGTCCGCCATTTTCCCGGACCTTACTCTCGAGTTTAATGTCTGTACCACGTCCGGCCATATTCGTAGCAATAGTTACCATACCTGTTTTTCCGGCTTCTGCAACAATTTCTGCCTCGCGTTGATGCATTTTCGCATTCAACACGTTGTGTTTAATGCCTCGTAGTTTCAGCATACGACCCAATAGTTCAGATACTTCTACAGATGTTGTTCCCACCAGTACAGCCCGTTCATTTTTAAGAATTCCCTGTACTTCATCTATGACACTTTCGTATTTTTCTTTTTTTGTTTTATATATTAAATCATTGCGGTCATCTCTAACCACCGGCCTGTTGGTCGGGATCACTACAACATCCAGCTTGTAAATATTCCAGAGTTCACCTGCTTCTGTTTCAGCTGTCCCGGTCATCCCGGCTAACTTATGATACATTCTAAAATAATTCTGTAATGTAATGGTCGCAAACGTCTGGGTCGCTTCTTCCACTTTAACACGCTCTTTCGATTCAATGGCCTGGTGCAACCCGTCGGAATACCTTCTTCCTTCAAGGATACGTCCTGTTTGTTCATCAACAATTTTCACTTTATTGTCCATCACCACGTATTCGGTATCTTTTTCAAACATGGTATAGGCGCGAAGCAATTGCTGGATAGTATGTATACGCTCGGATTTAATGGCAAAATTCTGCATTAACTTATCCTTTTTTGCTACTTTTTCAGCATTGTTCAAGTCTAATTTTTCAATTTCTGCAATTTCCGATCCAACATCCGGTAAGATAAAAAATTCCGGGTCATCAGATTCTGATGTAATCAGGTCAATACCTTTTTCTGTAAGTTCTATGCTGTTCAATTTTTCATCTATCACGAAAAACAGGTCATCGGTTACTTTATGCATATGCTTTTGATTCTCCTGCATATAAACATTTTCTGTTTTTTGAAGTAATGCTTTATGCCCTTCTTCACTTAAATAACGAATCAATGCTTTATTTTTTGGCAATCCCTTAAAAGCCTTCAGGAGCATAAAACCGCCCTTGCTGGTATCTCCTTCATTGATGATTTTTTTTGCTTCGGCAAAAATAGTATTGAACAAATCTTTTTGTGACCTGACAAGGCGTTCCACTTTAGGGCGTAATTCTTCAAATTTTTGGGTATCACTTTTGGCAATAGGTCCTGAAATGATCAGGGGTGTACGGGCATCATCAATTAAAATAGAATCTACCTCATCAATAATGGAATAATGGTGGCGCCGTTGAACAAGGTCTCTCGGATTAATGGCCATGTTGTCACGTAAATAATCGAACCCAAATTCATTGTTAGTTCCAAAAGTAATGTCAGCCCTGTATGCATGCCGGCGTTCTTCTGAATTGGGTTGATGTTTGTCAATACAATCAACTGTTAGCCCGTGAAACTCGTACATGGGCCCCATCCATTCGGCATCACGTTTGGCCAGGTAATTATTCACTGTAATCATATGCACTCCTTCGCCGGTTAATGCATTTAAAAACACCGGCAATGTTGCAGCGATGGTCTTCCCTTCTCCGGTTGCCATTTCAGCAATTTTTCCCTGGTGCAATACCACGCCGCCAATCAACTGTACATCATAATGAACCATATCCCAATTTACTTCATTCCCACCTGCTATCCACCGGTTATGCCAAATTGCTTTATCTCCTTTTATGTCAATACTGTTTCTTTCTGCAGCCAGGTTCCTGTCAAATTCAGTGGCCGTGACTTCCACGGTTTCATTTTCTTTAAACCTTCTGGCTGTATCTTTGACAATCGCAAAAGCACGGGGCAGCATTTCATCCATCTTATCCTTTAACTTTTTGTCAATTTCTTCTTTTATTTTATCTACCTGGTCATATATTTCCTCTTGTTTATAAATATCGGTCTCTTTATCTGCTGTTTCTTTCAATTCATCAATGTGGGTACATTCATCTTTTACTGCATCATTCAATGCTTCTTTTACCTTCCGGGACTCTTCACGTAATGCATCATTTGATAATTTTTTATATTCTTCAAAATATTGATTGATCTGCTCAACAAGGGGCATGATTTCTTTAATATCACGCTCATATTTATTTCCAAATAACTTTGATAATACTTTAGTAACTATATCCATATTTATATTAATTTTAATTTATTTTTCTATATTGCGTTTAAATTTCTTATTCTATATTTTAACAAAAATAATTTTTTTAATCTATTTTTATAACAATTATTTTATATTTTTATTTTAAAAACAATATGCTTGTTTTGAATGTATATTATTTTTAATCTCATTTACATTCATTTAAAAACAGGTACTAAACATGTGCTATAAATAATATGTCAATGAAAATCAAAAATTCCATTATCCTGCTTCTCTTCATCAACAGTGCCATCCTGTTTTCCCAGAAAACCTCGCCGGATTACGAAGAGAGCCATCCGGGATACAAACCATTGCCATTCGAATTAAATTTCGAACATATGGATTTGACAAAAATCCACAGAACATTAAAGTCAGGTGAATTACCATCCCGTTATGATCTAAGAGAAGAAGGATTGATTACAAACGTGAAAAACCAGGGTGGTACTTTCGGGGGCAATTGTTGGTCGTTTACTGCTTTGGGAGCCGTTGAATCGCAATGGCTAAAAATGGGGTATGATACATTTGATTTATCTGAACAAAATTTAGCAACGTGCCACGGTTTTGAATGGGAATACGGGGAAGGCGGAAATGATTTCCTGGCACTGGCATATTTAACCCGACTGCAGGGGCCTGTTTTAGAAACAGATGACCCTTATGATGCAAATGACACAAATCAATTGGATTGTGAAATATGCCACGAGCCAGTGGCGTATGTTACTGATGCACGATGGCTGCCAAAAAACAATCAATTGATCAAACAAACCATATATGATTATGGAGCCATTTCCGTGAGCATGTACTGGAATAATTATTCTTATCATGCCGAACCATATTACAATTATTTTTATAGTGGCAACAGCAACGTCAATCACGCAGTAATCATTGCCGGGTGGAATGACAATTATCCCACTCCTACCGGAGCAGGAGCATGGATCGTAAAAAACCAATGGGGCAGTGACTGGGCAGACAGCGGGTATTTCTATATAGCATATGAAGATGCTAAAATTGCCAAAACAGCTTCTTTTTACCCGGTAAAAAAATCGTTGAATGCCATTCATAAAATTTATTATTATGACACGCTGAGCGCAATACGAATGAGCGGGTTCACGAATGAATCTGCTTACGGGCTAACCAGGTTCACCACGAACAGCACAGAATTTATTCATAAGATAGGTACTTTTACAGCTTCTGCCGGGAGCATTCTTGATATTGAAATTTATGAAGAAAAAGAAGGAAATAATTTAAGTGGATTATTATATGCTTCACGAAACAATTACTGCCCTTTGCCGGGATATTACACGTTTGATGTAGCTGCGGAAGTGTCAGGTGATTTTTACGTGAAAGTGAAATATTTTGCCCCGGGAGAGACAGATGTCTTACCCATTGAAATACCTGCAAATAAAACATTTGCCGACCCTCACGTCTTAACTGGAGAAGGGATAAAAAACCCGGGCTTCACATTAGATTTCAGAACACTTCCCGGAATTCCCGGGTTAGAAAATACATTCCCGGCTGACAGTGCCATCAATGTATCCATTCATACTCCTGTCATGTTTTCAATTAACCAGGCATTTGATTCCCTGAATTTTTCGGGTATCATGATTGCTTCACCAACCGATACCCTGCAAAATCTTACTTTTGATATTGATACTGTAACACGATCAATTCGCATAGCTTATCCCGATTCAATGGAATATAACACGACCTATACCGTGTTAATTCCTGACAGCATGGTTTTGAATGATCACTTGGCAGTAAACTGCGATACTTCATGGCAATTCACCACCATTGCAACCGGCGGTATTCACCCTGAAATTTATCAACCACTTCCTTTCAGCAATAATCATCATCCTGATTCCGCACTGTATATCAAAATGAATGACCCCGTGTTGGCCAATGACATCAATAAGGTCATATTAACGAAGCAATCCCCTGAAGGACAAATCAATTTACAGGTTCAACTGCTTCAGGATCACAAAACACTAAAAATCATACCGGATTCCCTTGACTATTCAACACGGTATTATCTAATGCTCTTGGATTCAGCTATCATTTCCCGAAATGATTCTTCTCCTGTCGCTAATTTCTCTTTACATTTCTCTACAATACCCGGGAAACCGGTCCTAACAAAACAATACCCGGTTCATAACGCCAAATCTGTATCCATCAACACACCCGTGTATGGAAAGTTCAACCAGGAATGTACCGATGCAGGGCTTTCTGTTAAACTGGTTGACGATCAAAATTCCGTTACAGGCATTGACTCAATTGCCTGGGATGGACATACAAACAATTTTATACTTTATCCACGAGGACTCGAATATAACACCCAGTATTCAGTAATCATTGCTGACAGCAGTGTTGTTAATAATAAACAGGAGTACAATGACACGATTGCCTGGTCTTTTCATACAGCAACAGAAGCACAACCTGTTGTCCAAACATCCTGCCGGCAACTGGAAACAAAATTATCGTCAGATTCTCTGCTTCAATTTGTTTTTAGTGAAAACATAGAATATTTAGATACGACAGGCATTATACTTTTCAATAATGAAGATACATTAAATGCTGTTTTAAAAGAAACCAAGGGCCGGACATTGACCATTGAAATCCCAACACTGGAGCAAAACACTACTTACACGTTTAAAATCAATAATTCTACCTTACAAACCACCGGGATGAACTGGATTAGTGGTAACGGGATGGTTTGGGAAGCTGCCGGTAAAGGCATCACACAACATTATCATGATTTATGCATCAGGGCTTATTCCGATACATCAGGGAACCCTGTTGCATTGTTTACTTCGAATAAGCAAAAAGTATGCCCTCAAGACACGGTCATCCTCTCTGACTTTTCTGCAGGAAATATAACCGGATATGCATGGGATTTTGGAGAAGGTGCTGTTCCTTCCACTGCTAACACCCGAGGCCCTCATAAAGTAGTTTATCAATCGGAAGGACTTAAATCGATATCATTGATCGTTGATGACGGAACAAATGCTGATACGTTAGATAAATTTAATTACTTGTCTGTCACGGATGATATTCATGTCTATATTCCTGAAGATGAAAAGGAGATTCCATTGGGAAAATCAGATACCATTAAAGCTTTTGGAGCGGATACATATAAATGGTTTCCAACCTATGGACTGGATACGTCCAGGGGAGGCAGCGTGATTTTAACGCCTGTTGAAATGGGAGATTATGTTTATTACGTGTATGGTACACAGGGGCATTGTAGTAATTTGGACTCCATCGTCATTCATGCCACGCAAAGGCCCGTGAATGATGATGTCTGTATGGCAGATACTATCATTCCAGGGCTTAATGGCCCGTATACCAATGTGAATGCGTCGGTGGAAATCAACGAGCCCCACCCCCCTACTCCATATTCCCCGTCAGATCCCTCACAGGGTTGTAATACACAATCTACGTGGTGCAAAGAATACAATTATGAAACACTGGCTAACAGTATATGGTTTACATTTACCGCCCCGGCTTCCGGGAAGATATCACTGGGCACGAAAGCTCCTTCATCAGATACAGAAAAAGAATTTGATACCCAGATCGCCCTTTATAAAGCCAAAACATGCCAGGACATTTTATCCGGCAATTACACCCTGATTGCAGCCAATGACGATCATTTTGGATGGCAACATCACTTCGCTGCAGGGATTGAATTGATTGATACTCTTACACCCGGTGCAACTTACTGGCTTCAACTCGATGGCAGTGCACGCGGAGAAGAAGGTGAATGTTATATTACATTTAGTGAATACATCCTGGACATTAAAGATATGGAAGTCCGGAGAAAAAATGTTATTTTATTGTTTCCCAACCCCTGTATTGACAAATTCAATATCATTGTATCCGGTTCCATGAATTTTCCTCTTTCTTTAAACATTGTAGATATGAAAGGTTCTCCTGTTTTACAAACAAAGATTAAGTCCAAATCAGCTCTGCACGACATAAATGTAAACAATCTTAAATCAGGAACTTATGTTGTCACCATCACGGACAGGCACCAAATTTATCATAAATTATTAATAAAAAATTAACATTGTATTATTATTTAAAACAGATAAAATTAATGTTGTGTTGTATAAACGAATGCGTCTAATGAAGAACTTATTTTCGTGGATATTATGTATGTTGGCCTGTGGATCATCTTTTTCGCAAATCCCTTATCATCACCTATATACAGAAAAAGACCTAATGGACATAGGAATAACAAACATCCCTTTCATCGAGCTGCCTTCCTTTAACGTGCAGGAAGACATGAGAAAATCAGCAGGCAATAAATGTAAGAACCGCTTAAAAACGTTTCATTTTGCAAAAACATTTGATGTCAATTATGATATTCATAATTCAGGAGTATGGGACACGCTTGCTAATGGAAACAAAGTATGGTATATAGGATTCACAAGCCCCGGAGCCTATTCAATAACTATGATATTTAATCAATACAAACTCCCCGCCGGCGGCAAAGTATACATATATAACCCCGGGATGAAAACCATATTAGGAGGGTTCACAAATCAAAATAATAAGAAAAGCAGCATATTGCCAATATCCCCGGTACCCGGTGATTCTGTAATTATAGAATACCACTTGCCGTTTCATGTAAGCGATCCGGGCAAATTGAAAATCAAAACTATAGGCCATGATTATAAGAACATCATAAAAAAGTTAACATTAAAGGATGGTAACTTTGGATCATCCGGTAATTGTAATGTAGATGTTCTTTGTCCTCTTGCAGATCCCTGGAAGGAAGTCAAAAATTCAGTATGCCGCATACTTTACGGGGCAAATGAATTATGTTCCGGGGCACTGTTAAATAACACGGGCTATAATGGTAAACCATATATATTAACCGCCAATCATTGTTTAAATAATGAATCCAAAGCAAACAGTGCCATCTTTTTCTTTGAATATGAAAGTCCGGTTTGTGACGGCCCGGACGGTTCTATATCCAAGACAATAGCCGGGGCATCATTAAAGGCTACTGCTGGTGATCTTGACTTTGCTCTTGTATTAGCGAGTGACAATCTACCGTTAAGCTATAAGCCGTATTATGCCGGATGGGATGCCCGGGTATTAAGTGGCGGGACGCTACCCCAAAACACGGTCTGCATCCATCATCCCAATGGAGATGTAAAAAAAATAGCTGTCGACGATGATTCACCGAGCACGGCTTCATACGGGTCAGGATTTGCCAGTTTTTCACATTGGCTGATTCATAACTGGGAAGTAGGTACCACGGAAAACGGTTCATCAGGCTCCCCGTTATTCAGTAATAGCCAACGTGTAATAGGTGATTTAACAGGTGGTGAAGCCGAATGTGGCGACCCGGTTAATGATTATTTCGCAAAATTATCGCGTTCATGGGATGATTACAGTGAACAAAACCAGCAGTTAAAACATTGGCTTGACCCGGTCAATTCGGGAGTTAAGTACCTGGATGGATATAATCCCATCTCTAATTTATGCGATACAGTCAATAATATTATGCAGGATGATTCTATTGTTTTGTATACTCAAAATAATGGATACATCACGGGCCATAATTCAAACCACTCTTTACAATTTGCTGAATACATAAAAATTTCAGGTGAAAATAACTTTATCGCTGGAGCTTTATTGCATGTAGCTCGATCACATACAGGAAGCCAACTGTCAAGGATATCTGTAAAAATATGGGACGATGGAACGTATCCCGGTAATGCCATTACTTCAAAAGACGAGTATATCAGTAACATCCCGGAAAATGCTTATTATTTTATTTCATTTGATACGGTTCACCGTTTAAACAATAATTTTTACATCGGGTACCGTATATATTATACAAATCCCGATACATTTGCTGTGCACCAAACACTTGACCGACAGGACACGCTAAATAATTCAGCGTTTATTTATGAAAATTCCAGTTGGTCAAGTTACAAAGAAAAATTTGGTCTAAATACATCTCTTGACATCAGTGCCGTGGGATGTAATTCATCCTACAGCAATATTTCGCATCCAAATGTTATAAAAGATAAAGGGCCCCGATTGTATCCTAACCCCACTTCCGGTTATTTATATATTGATTCACCAGGATGTCAAAAAATCAATACTGTTACGCTGTATGATTTAACAGGGAAACAAATGGATGAATTTACATCATTGCATCCATCGAAGCAACCAGTTCAAATAAATATCAATCATCTTAAACCCGGAATTTATCTTGTGAAAATAAACATTGACACAAGGGTTATAACAAAAAAAATAATGATTACTGAATAAATAATGTAACAATTATAATTTTAACTCGTAAAAGAATAATGAATTACATAATGTTAAAGATTTATATGGTGTTAATCTTTTTTAACGGCTGTTTTTAATAAGCAGCCGTTTTTTTATTACTGTTTACTGCCTGTGGCGACTATGTTCATGTCAGTTTAAGAAAATTTGAATGCCCCACTATTAAGTTCGGCACCTTCGCCATAATTTTCCAATTTGTTCATTTACATTAACAAATTATGCGTTGGAGTGCTTTGCGAGCCTCGTTGTCGAACAAGTTCATCCAAACATTCAACTTTAAAGACAGACTTTAATTAGTGCCTGTCCATAAAGTCAAGTGTTTGCTCTATAAAGTTCAAATTCGAG
>CAYFQI010000065.1:0-12450 GCA_964345135.1 uncultured Bacteroidales bacterium | reverse complement strand
TGGCGAGTCTTAGCGTTATAGCTGTGACGCAGAGGTTCGCTGAGGGAACGCAGAGATTCGCTAAGTCTTTATAATTTTTCTTCGCATAGCTCAGCGGTTCTTCGCACATCCTGGCGTAATAGCATATTAATTATTCTCACTACATAAGTTAATTAAGTTATTGATTTTAAACAGTTACGGTAGCTGAGCGGAGTCGAAGCGTCATCCTGCATGTTTTGATTTATATTAAATCAATCCAGTACACGTATCTTGTTCCGCTCTAAAACTAAAAAACTATTGTTTTCTAACAATTCAATAATCTTTTTACTATTATGATCAAAATATTTTTTTAATTCCTTAAGCTTAATATTTCCTATCCTTACAAGAACTAATTTGAAAGGCCTTTTTGCTGCAATGTAAGAATAATAAAAATCTGTATCTTTAGTAATTACAACTCTTTTTTCTTTTAATGATAAATCATTAATATATTTATCTTTCGTTTGATTTGAATGCTTTAAGGAACTTGTGTGTATTACATCATGTTCAGAGAAAAACTCGCAAATTGATTTCGGTAATTGTGCATCAATAATAAATCTCATGCAGCAGGTATTTCAATATCCTTTAATTGAATAGATTTTGCAGCAAAAGCCAAACAAGCCAAAATATCTTCTTTTGATAATTCAGGAAACTCTTTAATAATATCTTCACTTGTATCTCCTGCAGCCATATATTCAATTATACTCTCTACCGTTTGCCGGGTTCCTTTAATTATTGGTTTTCCATGGCATATTTCTGGATTAATCGTTATACGGCTTAAATAGTTCTTCATTTTTTTTGCATTTTGTTATTACAAAGATAAATAAAAGTTTGTAAGTTAATAGGTTAATTGCATTGATTAAATTCAGATTGTATTTGCTATTAGCCATTTGCCATTTGCTATCAGCTGTTAGTTGATTAAGTTTAAACAGTCACGGTGGCTGAGTGGAGTCGAAGCATCAGCCACCTGCATCCAGAATGCCTCAATCTCTTACTCCCCCGAAAAATTGCGGGGCAGGCTCTTAGGGCTTATTATCATCCTGCATGTTTTGTTCATATTCATAAAATTCGAGAAAATGACGCTGAGATTCGCTGAGGTTAAATAAAGCTGTGACGCAGAGTCACACGGAGTTTACACAGAATACCACAAGAATTTTACTCAGCCTGATTTCTTATCCATCCCAAATAAAAAAATCTTAAATTCCACCGATCACCGTTCACCTTTCTTTCTCCATTTTCCTTTCCAATCCTTCTCTTCCTCATGATAATACTCGCCGCCATATTTATAGCCGTACCCATAGCCATAGCCGTACCCATAGCCATAGCCATACCCATAATAATAGGTATATCCCATGGCCCTGGCAATCTTTATATCATTGACCAACAGGCTCATATTCTGCATTTTCTTCTTTTTATACAAATCATTAATTAAATCCAATACATCTTTGGGAGAATACTTTTGGCGTATGATGAATACATTGGCATCACTGTATTCGCTTAATAATAATGCATCAGTAACCAAAGCCAACGGCGGGGTATCCATAATGATAAAATCAAATTCCTGTTTTGCTTTTTCAAAGAACCCTGCCATTTCTTTTGTCTCAACCAATTCTGCAGGATTGGGAGGCACCGGGCCTGAATTGGCTATATATAAATTTTTTATATTGGTTTCCAGGATAGTTTCTTCATAAGTATTTTGTCTAATCAAATACGTGCTGATCCCCTTCTTATTATCTATATTAAATATTTTATTCAAATTGGGTTTGCGCAAATCCAACCCCATAAGCAATATTTTTTTCCCGGTCATGGCCATTACAGATGCCAGGTTGACAGCTACAAATGTTTTCCCTTCACCACTTACAGTGGAAGAAACCAAAATGGTTTTTTGCCCTTTGTCCCTGAGCATATATTGTAAATTAGTCCGCACGTGCCTGAATGATTCGGACAGGGATGATTTGGGGTTTTCATTCACAGGGACATCTGATTTGGAACAACTATGCCCTAAAGAACCTAACACCGGTACTATACTATGCTGTTCAATATCTTCCCTTGACATGATCTTATGATTAAAAAAATCCAATAAAAAGATAACGATGCCCGGGATCAATAATCCCAATAAAACACCAAGCAAATAATTTGTGGATTTACTGACTCCTATTTCTTTTACATTTTCACGTCTGGCTTCATCTAAAACCCTGCTGTCAGCTACATTAGATGCTTTTTGAATACCTGCTTCTGCCCGTTTTTCCAATAAAAAGGTGTAAAATTTATTGTTCAGGTCGTATTTACGCTCAATATTCAATAATGACCGTTCTTCAAAGGGTAGGCGGTTAATGATTTGTTGTACCTCATCCAGTTCTTCATTGATTTTATTCATCGTGATGCTGTTCCCTGTGAGGCTGCTGTTTAAATGTTCTAAAAGTTGTTCCCGAATCACTAGAATCTGCTCATTAATCCGCTGAACGCCTGGATTATTTCCTTTTGCACTGAATATAAGCTCTTCTTTCCGGGAATATAATTCTTTTAATTTTTCAAGTAATGATATCAGCATCTGATCCTGTATCCCCATCACCGAAGGAGCAATAATATACTGAGGATTATTCTTATCTTTAATATATTCCTGTACATACTGAAGATATCGCTTTTGAAGTTCTGCCTGCGTTTGCATGGAATGGTATTCCTGCAATTTATTAAATGCCATATCCCCCTGTTTGCTTAAATTAATGATCCCTTTATCCAACCGCAGGCTCAACATCTGTTGTTCTACGTTACGCAATGAATCTAAAATTTCATCAATCTGGTCATCAATAAATTGAATGGTGCTTTCTGCCTGCCTGTTTTTAATATCCAGCCCATATTCAATATATTCCTTACACATTTGATTCAAATACACAATCGGTTGAACCGGTGTGGGCTCTGTTATCTTGAGTGTAATCACCGAGCTTTCTTCTTTTTCGGCTTCAACTTGTATTTTATTTTTATATTTATTGGCCAATGTATTAAGGGGATGAAACGTAAAACTATATCTGTAATGGCTGTACTGGCCATTATTTAAATAAATCACAAAATGATAATCCTGATAATGAAATGGTTGTCCGAATTTTAAAATGGTATCTTTTTCCTCATTAAAAGATAATTTATATTTAAACGTTGAAATAAAATCCACGTGAAATGTTATGGCTTGTTGGGGGAATTGATAATTTGTATCCCAGACAACCTGTATATCAGCATCAGCAAACTTAGATATCTCTTTAATCCTTCCATACGCAGTATATGAAACATTAAAATTCAGATTTTCTAATGTTCTGTAGGCCATATCAAATGATTTGATCTTGGCCACTTCATTTTGTACCATTTTTTGGTTCCGCCAGTACCGGAATGCCCTGAATTCACTCATAATGCTTTGTTGTGCATCATTATCTTCCAAAATAAGCGTTGCTGTGGCCTGATATTGGGGGTTGCTATAACGATTTACAAGGTATGCAATTACCAGTCCCACTACAACAGCCAATACAAACCAATACCAATTGCCCAGGATCATATAAACATATTTCCTGAAATTGACCGGAGTTTCCTGTGAAAAATATTGGTTGGGGTTATTTGTTATCTGCTCATTTATCATTGTTTATTTTATGTTAAGTTAATTGAGTTGATTGAGTTATTGGGGCATGTATGATTTGAAAGATGAATAATTATCCCGATACATTCATTCTTCCTTACGGGGCAGGCTTCGTTACACTTGCCCCAAAATTGCTCATTTACATCAGTAACCTGTACCTTTTGGTAAGGCACAAAGAATATTTTCAGCGATCCTCAATCCACGCCCTTTCTGTAAAAAAATGTTTGCATTGAAAAATATTGTTTTCAAGAACATTTACAAATTTTAAAATATCAGGCACCAATTCTTGTATTGCTTCAGGGATGTATTCATGCGTTATTTGGTTTCGCATATCTCTTATTTCAAGCATTTATACAGCAGAACTTAAAACCCCCAGCTTTTCAGCTTTATTTAATACATCAATAAGTGGCATGGTATCTTCATGCAACAAAGTCCAGACAGAACGGATTATTTTTTGAAAAAATCTGTTATATTTAGTTTAGTTAATTACTCAACAAATTCAATGCCAGCAAAATAGCAGACATTGTAGAAGATATGGCACTGATCATGAATATATAATCAGATGCCCGTTCCCTGAAAAGGGTTGTCCTCAAGGGTTCAACATAAATGATGTCATTGGGAAGCACATAATAGTTTTCGGTTTCCACGAGTGCTTTATTCGTCAGATCAATACGAAACGTTTCAGAACCATCTTTGGTGGGCCGTATGATCAGGATGTTTTCGCGATTCCCGTTGTAGGTGATATCCCCGGCATATGAAATAGCCTCCATCACACTCACCCGTTCGTCCTGAATTAGTTTGGTGCCGGGATTTTTGACTTCCCCCAGTACCGTGAACCTGAAATTGGCAAAACGCAGTATGATCTGAGCGTTTTTTAAATACTTGTCTGCTCTTTTTGAAATGGTATCTCTGGCTTGATCCAGGGTCAGGTCCATGACTTTGACTTTATTGATTACCGGGAGATTAACATATCCCGAGTCATTGATCATATACCCGGAATAATACATGCCTTCTTCACGCAACGTGTAAGACTGATTCGAGGTTCCGGAAAAAACGGGATTAAACAATTTATTGATGGTTTCATCCTGTGTTACAACGCGCACGTATAAAATGTCAGATGGCTGTAATTTATAATCCGGCCTTTTCATTCGAAACAAGCTGTCTGCCTGCTCTTTTTCTGCGATTCCATGGAAATAAATAAGGCGTTTGTATGAATTACACGAAGATAATAGTAAAATAGCAATAATATAAATGCCCGGTTTTTTTATTGTCATTTGATTAAGTTTTTTATATTGAATTACTTTTCAATTGCCTGATAAAAAAATCAGATACAGTGTAGTTGTTGTATCTAATATTTATCCATAATGCCCGCTTACTTCCTTATGCTTGCTTCAAAATTGCTCGTTTACACCATCTTTAGTAAAAAAATGCCTTAAAAAATAGATACAGCTCCGCCCCGTCAGTCACAGCTGTATCTCTGCAACTAATTAATTTTCAATTTCTTTGGAGTGGTTTTTTTCTTGCACTTTTTTATCTTGAAAATCCATTTCCAAAGAGAGTGTTCAGTATTTTTTTAAAGACATGTAAAATTATCTTATTTTTTTAAAAATACTATGGTTTTAAGGTTTTTTTTAATTTTTTTAGTATATCATGCTTTTCCCGTTAAGGACAACATTTAATCGTTGAGTTTTGTTTTCCACAGGGCGCTGCCCCGTTTTGATGCTAAAGGCCTGTTAGGCTTTCGCATGTTATCAGGCATGTTTGCATCGTATGTTAAAATGTTAAATATAAAAACTTTTTTAACTGATTCACAATACACCTGACTTCTAAAGTCTAACTACGTATAACAGTAAAATGCAGAACCGTTGAATTATCAATATTCAGTTATCATGATCGGGTTGGTGCAGCGGCTTTCTCTACTTCTATTATTTTTACATTGACCAGGAGTCCCTGGTTTATGGTGTCCAACCGAAGCAATAACTTGTTTTTCCCCCTGTATTCAACCATTTCACCAATAAAACCACAAAGACTGCCTGAAATAATCTGAACCTTTTCCCCGGGTTTAAATTTGTCTTTAATGACTGTTATTTTCTTTCTTGATCCGATCAACATTTTAATCATTTCAATCTGTTCGTCCGGAATAGGTGCCAGCATGCCTGAAAATTTCACAAAATGTATAGCACCAGTGAGTTGCACGATTTTTTGCTCTTGATCGGGTTTCATGTAAATAAAGACATAGGTAGATATCAGGGGTTCATAAACCCATTTTTTCCGGTCACTCCATTGTTTTAATGTTTTTTGCAGAGGCAGATACGTTTTCACATTTTCATTTTTTAATTCCTCTGCTATCTTTTTTTCTGCCCTGGGTTTGGTCCTAAGCGCATACCATTGCTTTATATATGTGTTATTTTCCTGCAAAATGGTTTGTTAAATTTTCTGTTTACCTGACAACTTTAAAATCAAACACCTTCGTAGCACAATATAGTGTATTTTAATAGACTTTCAATAAAGAAAAATACAATACTAAATTCATCCTGTAGTATTCATGCATTTCGTGTTGTACAGATGTAAGCCATGTAAACCTTTAATATAGTAATCTGTCAACGTTTTACCCGCAACTCTGACGCATTGAAATACATGCATTTGAAAATAGCATACATCACGTGTTATTGCCTACGAATACCACATAAAAACAACAAATCATAACCTCTTCTCATGCTCTGTATGAATTGACATCTTTATAGTGTAATAATAAAATCACTTATAGTGATTATACATGAACACGACGGATTTATAAAATCGTTTTCAATTTATCTTCAAGCGTAGATTTTGGAACTGCCCCGACTTGTTTATCAATGACTTCACCATTTTTTACAAAAATAACAGTCGGTATATTGCGGATCCCGAATTTAGAGGTGGCTTCCGGGTTGTTATCCACATCAATTTTGCCCACAACGATTTGGTCTTTATAATCTTCAGCTAATTCTTCTACAATCGGGCCCACCATCCGGCAGGGCCCACACCATTCTGCCCAAAAATCGATGATGACTGGTTTGTCTGATTTTTCTACAGTTTCTCCATAGTTAGCATCTGTTATTTCAATTGTCATAGTGAGTTATATTTATTTAATTATACAATAATTTCCAAAAAATTCATTCATACAAAAGTATGTTAAATAGATTTTAAAAACAAAAATACGACTAAAATTAGTTGCTTATATACACAATTAATTCCATTATTAATGAAATCCATTTACTTTACAAACAATTTCAGGATTTGCATCTAAATACCGGATAAAATTCTGAGATATCTGGATTTTAAAATTCCTTGATTTCCCGGTAATGCTAATGTTTTCTTCTGTATCATAGACAATAAAATTTAAAAAAGCATTTCCTTTTTGTTGGTCTGTAAATTGTTTGATTTCATCTATAAGATCCCCGGATAACCGGTTTAACGAAACAGATAGTGACACGTTTTTCACCAGTTTTTCTTTTGCTTCAGCCAGGAGGTCAATATGTTTCACAACCAGTTCAGGTTCTCCTTTGTCGCGCCCCCACTTTCGTTCCTGAACCCTGGCTTTAATCAACAGCATGTACCCTTTTACAAAGTAATTTTTAAATTGAATATAATCTTCTGAAAACAAAGCAATCCGATACGTGTCTGTATAATCTTCAATGGTAATAATGCCATAAGGTTTGCCATTTTTGGTGGTTGCATCTTTATTGCCTGTTACAATTGCAGCAAATGTTAATTCTTTGCCTTTCAACGCACCCAGATCGGTGGATAATGCAGCCAGATTGGTGGTACAAAAAGAATTAATTTCAAATTTATAATCATCCAGCGGGTGAGCAGAAAGATATATCCCCACCACTTCTTTTTCTTTATTGAGGCGCGTGATATTATCCCATTCCTGTCCTTCAATAACAAGTGGTTTGGCAATAGTAGAATAGTCATCTCCTCCAAAAAGAGACTGTTGTGATACATTTTTATCATTCTGGAATTTGTTTCCATATTTAATCAGATTCTCAATAAACGTTATGCCTTTTGCATCTTCAATAAAAAATTGATGCCGGTCTATACCTTCAAATCCATCAAAAGCCCCTGCGTATGCCAATGCTTCAATACTTTTTTTATTGACTGTTTGTAAATTTACCCGTTCAATAAAATCAAAAATATCGTTATAATGTCCGTTTTGTGCCCGTTCCTCTATGATTTTTTTCACGGCGTTTTCCCCAACTCCTTTAATCGCACCGATTCCAAATCGGATATTGCCATCTTTGTTAACAGTAAACTTATAATTGCTTTCATTCACATCAGGCCCCAGCACGGAGATGCCCATCCTTCTGCATTCGTCCATGAAGATGGTGATTTTTTTGATGTCGTTTATGTTACGACTCAGAACCGCAGCCATAAATTCTGAAGGATAATGTGCTTTCAGATATCCTGTCTGATATGATATATAAGCATAGCAGGTCGAATGTGATTTATTAAATGCATACTGGGCAAACGCTTCCCAATCTTCCCATACTTTATTTATTATTTTTTCATCATGTCCGTTTTCTTTGCATCCCCCGATAAATTTTTCTTTAAGCTGGGCCATCAGTTTTTTATTTTTCTTGCCCATTGCCTTGCGCAACGAATCGGCCTGTCCTCCTGAAAAGCCTGCCATAGAACGGGATAGAAGCATCACCTGTTCCTGGTATACAGTAATACCATAGGTTTCTTTCAGATATTCTTCCATCACCGGAAGGTCATATTGAATTTCTTCTTTCCCATGTTTACGTTTAATGAATGAAGGGATGTAATCCATCGGCCCCGGACGATAAAGGGCATTCATCGCAATCAGGTCTTCAAACCTGTTGGGTTTCAGCTCTTTTAAATACCGTTTCATCCCGGCAGATTCAAACTGAAACAATCCTGTAGTTTCACCTTTACTATATAATGAAAACGTATCCTGGTCATCCAGCGGGATGTGATCAATATCAATTTCAACACCCTTTGATTCCCTGATATTGACGATTGCATCTTTAATGATAGACAATGTTTTGAGGCCTAAAAAGTCCATTTTAAGCATTCCCACATCCTCGATATGGCTTCCATCGTATTGGGTGACCAAGAGGTTGGTATCTTTAACAGTACACAACGGAATATGTTCTGCCAGGTCATTCTTTCCAATGATCACACCACAGGCATGCAGCCCGGTTTGCCGCACCGACCCTTCCAGTGTTTCTGCAAACTTAAGCGTTTTGCTTACCAGCGGATTTTCTGAATTTTTTGCAGTGTTTAATTCATTGATCTCTTTATATGCCTGCTTTAACGTGGTGCCGGGTTTTTCAGGAACCAATTTTGCGAGCTTATCTGTTTCAGGAAGGGATAGCTTTAAGACTCTTCCCACATCCCTGATAGCCATGCGTGCTGCCATGGTTCCAAAGGTAATGATGTGTGCCACCCGGGTTTCCCCGTATTTATTCACAACATAATCCAATACTTTCTCTCTTCCATCTTCATCAAAGTCAATGTCAATATCCGGCATGGATATCCTGTCGGGGTTCAGAAAACGCTCAAACAGTAAATTATATTTAAGGGGATCAATATCGGTTATATAATTACAATATGCGACAACAGAACCGGCGGCAGACCCTCTGCCCGGCCCTACCGAGACGCCTTTTTCACGGGCTGCCAGCAAGAGGTCTCTGACTATTAAAAAATAGCCGGGAAATCCCATTTTTTTAACAACAGATAATTCAAAATCAATGCGTTCTTTTATATTATCTGTTATTTCACCATATCTCACTTTTGCTCCTTCATATGTCAAGTGCTCCAAATAATGGTTTTCATCTTCAAATTCTTCAGGAATAGGAAAAAAAGGCATAATAGGATCACTGTTGAGTTCATATTCTTCAACCTTTTCAGCAATTTCCATGGTATTATCCACTGCCTGGGGAATATCCGGGAATAAAACCTTCATCTCTTCCGGTGTTTTGAAATACTCCTGTCCCGTATACATCATCCTGTCCTGATCATCGACTTCTTTATTTGTATTCAAACAAATCAAAATATCATGTGCAGAAGCATCTTCTTTATTAATAAAATGCACATCATTGGTGGCGATCAGTTTAACCTGGTACTTTTCTGACCATTCTTTGAATTTGTTAATGACTTTTTCCTGGTTCTCAAGAATGTCCTTATCAAAGTCAGGTTTGCCAGTCGGGTGACGTTGTATTTCGAGATAAAAATCATCTCCAAAAAGATTTTTGAAATATTGCACTATCTCTTCCCCTTTTTTCTCCTGTCCATTTAACACGGACTGTGCAATTTCACCTCCTATACAGGCAGTAGAGACAATCAGTCCTTCTTTATACTGTTCCAATATCTCTTTGTCTATCCTGGGTTTGTAATAATAACCGTCAATCCATGATAAAGATATTAATTTAATAAGATTTTGATACCCTGTTTTATTTTTGGCCAATAACACCAAATGGTATCCTCCCCTGTTTTCTTTATCTTTCTGATGTTTTTCAAGCCTGCTCTCATGTGCTACATATGTTTCACATCCTATAATGGGTTTAATCTCCGCTTGTTTTGCAGCATTATGAAACTCTTTCACGCCATACATATTGCCATGGTCTGTGATGGCGACAGAAACCATATTACATTCTTTGGCTTTTTGCATCAACCTTTTAATATTTGATGCACCGTCTAAAATGGAATATTGTGTATGTAAATGCAGGTGTGAATATCCGCTCATTGTAACTGATTATTTTTAAAAAACACAAAATATTTTGTAAAGATAATGAATCAACAAGTAGTATATATGTAATGTTAAAAGATTGTTGAAAACTTGAACAGGTTCAAAACATCTTCATCAAAGAATAATGATCAATACATTTTTTATAATTCACCGATTTTATGTATTTTTATGAATATAAATTTTTAAAATAAAATACTATGTACACAAAACTTTTTTGGATCACGACCCTTTTTGTTTTTTCAATTATTTCATTAACTGCAACAGCACAGCATTCCGGCAACTCCGAATCCGAAAAAGATTCTGCTGTTATGCAAGTAACTGTGACAGATATGCATAATAAACCAAAAGAAGGGGAACAAATAATATTTATTGACACAACATCCGGGAAACAATATAAAGGCATCACGAATGAACAAGGGGAGTTTTCTGTAAAGCTTCCGGGACCCGGAACCTATCAAACAAAAATTAAAGCTTTTGGTGCTGGCCAGGAATATAAAACATTTTCCCTCCCTCCTTTGAAACCACAACAATATTACGGGGTTTTTGAATTTCATGTAAAATATAATTTTCCAAAAACCTATACACTTGATAATGTTTATTTTGATGTTAATAAAGCAAGCTTAAGGGCATCATCCTATAAAGAATTAAACGAACTGGCTGAATATTTAACCCGGAAGCCGGATACACGCATTGAAATAGCAGGCCATACAGATAATACAGGAACAGAAGAAGATAATTTTGAACTTTCTAAAAAAAGAGCACAACGTGTACGCGAATATCTCATTAAAAAAGGGATTAACCCTGATCGCGTGATAGCAAAAGGGTATGGTGAATCAATGCCCGTTGCTTCCAATGAAACAAAAGAAGGAAGACAAAAAAACCGGCGCACAGAAGTACATATTTTAAGTGAATAATTTGGTAAACGGGTATCTGTTTTCATGCATGAAATTAAAATAAAGTGTTGAAATTCAATTGTTTTAACACAAAAACAGCAATTAATTTTCCTCACTCCCTTCAGGGCAAGGGGTAAACCATTATATTCCAAGACCTGGAACCCCATCCGGTGAAGACAGGGTAAAAGAAGTATTTACTTATGTATGGGGTCCGCAACGAGGATGCTACGGACAACGTTTATTAAGGGGTAAATGAAAAAAATCAATTGACATGATCAGGCATAAAAATGGATAATCATAAAAAATGTTATAATGCTCTAAAAACATCATGTTCGTGCTACATAATTTTAAGGGGACTACTGCAATGTTTATGGAAATAGTAATATTAAAAATTTTTTGTCGCTGGAATTTTTTTTCTATTTTTGTGCCACTAATTTTTTTAAAATAACACGATGCCCATAAAACGCTTCGGAGTATCCCTGGAAGAAAAGATATTGGCAAACCTTGACAGGTTTGTTGACATGCACCAATACCCCAACAGGTCACAGGCCATACGTGCTTTAATAAAAAACAATACCATAGAAGATGAATGGAAAGGAAACGAAGAAGTGGCAGGTGCCATCACCCTTTTATTTGACCATCATAAACGCGACCTGGCCAATAAGTCCACCAGCACACAACACCATTATCATCACCTGATCTTATCGGTACAACATGTACACCTGAATCATGACAATTGCCTTGAAACACTCGTGGTGAAAGGAAAAGCCAAAGAACTACAGGAATTGGCCGATAAACTGATTGGCATGAAAGGTGTTAAACATGGTAAGTTGGTAATGACAGCATCGGGATAAAAAATTTTTATTTACAAGGTAACACGAATATATTATTTGTAACACATAAACATAAAAAAATGAAAAATAACAAATTTCTACAACTATTTTTAATAAGTCTAATCGCAATAAATGGTATTGGGCAGGAAACAACAAAAGATACTATAAAAACTATAACCTTAGATGAAGTATCAATCAATGCCTCACGATCTCGCTTACAAAGAGAGGATGTTCCACAAAGCGTATCAATTATAAAAGCAAAAGAAATAGCGGTATCGCCCCACAACAATGTAGAAGATATCATTCGAAGTATCGCTGGGGTGCATAATTTTCGTCATG
>CAYFQI010000064.1:0-12536 GCA_964345135.1 uncultured Bacteroidales bacterium | reverse complement strand
ATAAAAATACAATCTCTCAAAATCAAGCAGTTAATGATCCTTAGCTGCAATGTGGCTTAACAAGCTTATTGAAAACAGTCGGCATTCTATCGAAGTGGTGTTGGTAAATGATGGCAGTAGTGATAATACAAGAGATTTGATGTACCAGCTTGGACTAAGCAATAATAATTATCAATGCATTTTTTTATCCAGGAATTATGGGCATCAAATAGCGTTGTCTGCTGCATTGCAGAATACCAGGGCAACAGAAGCTATTTTTGTCATAGATGGAGATTTGCAGGACCCGCCTGAATTATTGCATGATTTTTATGATAAGTACAAAGAAGGATATGACGTGGTTTATGGTATCCGAAAAAAAAGAAAAGAGGGATTATTAAAAAAGTTTTGCTATCATTTGTATTATCGTATGCAAAAAAAGGTATCCAACGTGCAAATTCCATTAGATAGCGGGGATTTTTGTCTTATCAGCAGAAAGGTTGTTGACATATTAAATAAAATGCCCGAAAGGAGCAGATATATTAGGGGAATGCGATCATGGATCGGGTTCAGGCAAATAGGAATAGAGTATGAAAGAAAAGAAAGAGTTGCCGGTAATTCTCAGTATACCTGGAAAATGCTCTTTAATTTAGCATTTAACGGGATTTTTAATTTCAGTGAATTCCCGATAAAATTCATTACCCGCCTGGGTATAATGTCAATTCTGATTTCATTAATTTATTTTTTCTATGTTTTATACAGTAAATTTTTTCTGCAAGGCGTTCCAAGTGGTTTTACAGGGTTGCTTTTTGCCATTATTTTGTTTGGAGGCGTACAATTAATATGCATTGGTATACTGGGAGAATACATTGTAAGAATCTTTTTCCAGGTAAAAGAACGGCCTCTTTTTATTATTAAACAAAAAATTGTAAATAAGGAAATTAAAAACTAAACACAGAAAATGAAGAAACAGTTAACCACCGATAACATAATGCTATTTCTGACATTTGCGTTAGGGTTATTATATTTTTACTATTCTCATTTATCAGACGGGTTTTATCAACATGATGAAGCTGCCCACTTCATCAGCATGAAAAGATTTTGGCACGACCCGTTTTCGGTGTTAGGGAACTGGAACAAACCCGGGTATAAACTGCTGTATGCACTGCCTGCTTTAGGCGGACGGACAGTGGTATTATTAGTAAACTGTTTCGTGGCTGCTTTTTCATGCTTTTTTGCCTATAAGGTAGCAAAGACCCTGAAAAGCCGATTTGCAATTCTGGCATTTTGTTTATTGGCCCTGCAACCCATGTGGGTTCAACTTTCATTTCGGAATTATTCAGAAATAATCACTGCTTTTCTTTTGATCCTTTCGCTATATCTTCACCATAAGAATAGATTGCTATTTTCTACCTTTATTATATCTTATATAAGCATTATCCGGCAGGAATTTTATATTATCCTGGCTATTTATGGACTATACCTGATATATAAAAAAGAATGGAAAGCCATTTTAAGCGGTGTTATCCCTCAAATCATAATCACAGTCTGGACTTATTTAGGAACAGGAGACATTTTATACATTATCAATAATGTGATAAACACATCAGAAAAATATGCCAGTGCTTACCCACGGCAGGGCTTTGACCATTATCCGAAAATGTCTGTTATCATTTTTGGCGCCACAGGTTTAACATTGGCAATTCATTACATCGCAACAAAAATATTTAACATTAAAAAAATTCACTTAACAATCGTCATTCCTGCACTGCTTTTCTTGTTGTTACACAGTCTATTCAACCATAAAACATTAAACTTCGGGCCGGCAAGTGGGGGCAATTTAAGATATATGACGGTGATTTCTCCTTTAATAGCTTTAATGGGGGCATTGTCTATAGACGGACTCAAACAACTTAAAAACAGGTTCAACGTTTTTATCATCGTCATCCCATTTATTATAATTGTTTGGTTATATATGAGTTATCAAGTCAGTGGTGTGTCATTCTCAGATGAACACAACTGGGATCACCTCATCTTCACAATCATTGCTGCCATACCACTTTTATTGCCAATTAAACACATATCTAAAAAAATAATAATGGGGATTTTTATAGTCATTGCCTTTGCCAATCCTATTTCTGTCATCAAACCCATCAAACAAAATTATGAAGAGGAAATAGTGGAACAAACAGCAATTTGGTATAAAAACCTGGTGCGTACCAACAAAAAAGTTACAACAGACAACCGGGTATTTGCTTCCCATGCATTATTTTATTATTACAATAATAAATCAGAAAAAGATTTCAAAAAAGAAGCATTCAAAATAAAACAACCTGCTATTGATACAGCAGAACCTGGATCATTAATTTTTTGGGACAGTCATTATTCATACAGGCCCAAATTGAAAAAAAATTCGGTTCCGCTTGAATATTTCAAAAAAAGACCGAATGAATATGCACTGATCAAGCGGTTCAGTGAAACAAATAAAAGTTTTGAGATAGATGTTTTTTTCAAATACAGGCATAAAAACCCAACATATGAAAAAGCACTTGAATTATTTGAAAAAGGGCAAATAAAAGAAAGTCAGCATTTATTTAAACAAGTAATTCAAAAAGACCCGAAGAATTATGCGGCTTTATACTTTTATGGCCTTACTAAACAACGTGAAAATAATATAAATGCTGCGATGCAATATTATAACAAAGCACTGGCATTAAATCAGCAATTTGAATACCCGCTATTCCAAAGAGCCAGAATATATCATGCTCTTGGTAAAAACAAAAATGCATTGAATGATCTGAAAAAATATATTCAGTTGAATAAAAGAAATTACCAGGCATTCTTCCTGGCCGGAAAAATATTCTATCAACAAAATAAACTTAAACAAGCAAACAACAGCATTGTAAATGCACTTCGCCTGAATTCAAATTATGCCAATGGTTATTTTTATCTCGGGCTCATACAATTAAAGAATAAACAGAAAAATAATGCCTGTAAATATTTTAACCAGGCAAAAGAATTAGGCCATAAAAAAGCTGAAAAAGCAGTAAAAATGTATTGTAAATAAATGGACAAAGAATACTATAAAGAATATTATAAAAATGAACGAACTCATTGGTGGTTTAAAATAAGGGAAAAAATCATTCTTGATAATATTAAAAAACATTCTACATTCAAAACCCCCTCGATTCTCAATATTGGTGCTGCTACCGGACGTTCATCAGAAGCTCTTCAAGACATCGGGGCTGTTACATCACTGGAATATGATGCTGATTGTTGTCGTTTTACAAAAGAGAAAACCGGATTGGATGTCATCCAGGGCTCAATCCTTGCCTTACCCTTTAAAAACAATACCTTTGATATTGTTTGTGCATTTGATGTGATCGAACATGTTCAAAATGACCAAAAAGCAATAGATGAAATGAAACGGGTCTGTAAAAACGGGGGGATCATTATTATAACCGTACCAGCTTTCATGTCATTATGGAGCGAACATGATGATATTAACCATCATTTCAGGCGTTACAAAGCATCGCAAATAAAACAATTATTTTCATGTTCATCCAACATCTTATATCAATCATATTTTAATACATTTCTCTTTTTGCCAATTTTTATCTTCCGGTCTGTTTCAAGAATATTCAAAACAAAAAAAGAATTCGGGCAAGAAAAAGAAAGCAAATCTGATTTCAAACAACTAAACAATAAAATTGTTAATAATTTCTTTTTTCAGTTATTTAACATGGAAAGGTATTTATTGAAGATCATCCGCTTTCCTTTTGGTGTTTCATATATATTAACATATATCAATAAAGATATATAACATCAAGTCCTGGAAATCGCATTAAAATCAATCGCCAAACACGAGTGCTGACTTTTTGACAGCCTAAATGTTATACTGGCATAAAATTTGATGATTACTTAAAGTACATCAATAAAAACGGGTGTTTTGATCATGTTACCTGATAACGTGGCTATCAAGGCCTTTAAACATATTATCTAATGACGTGAACGAGCAAGTTTTGGGGCAAGCATAACTGGGTTAGTGGACATGATGGAAAAAACACTAAATATATTATGTTTAATTTTTATTAAAACAAAAAAACGAGAATAAATTATTTATTTGTTTTGGCACAATCTTTGTAAATCAAAGTAGAATTTAAAAAAATGTATTATAATTAAAAATATAGATCATGGGGAAAATAATAGGAATAGATTTAGGAACAACCAATTCATGTGTTGCAGTAATGGAAGGGAACAATCCTGTAGTGATTCCGAATAATGAAGGCAAAAGAACAACGCCTTCAATCGTGGCATTTATTGAAAACGGTGAGCGTAAATTTGGCGACCCTGCTAAACGACAAGCGATTACAAATCCGGAAAAAACAATATATTCCATTAAACGGTTTATGGGAGAAAAATTTGAACAGGTAAAAAAAGAAATTGACCGGGTTGGATATAAAGTAGTTAAAGGATCTAATGACACACCAAAAGTTAAAATAGATGACAGGGAATATACACCACAGGAAATATCTGCTATGATATTACAAAAAATGAAAAAAACAGCAGAAGACTACCTTGGACAAGAAGTAACAGAGGCTGTCATTACAGTTCCTGCTTATTTTAGTGATTCTCAACGTCAGGCAACGAAAGAAGCCGGAGAAATAGCCGGTTTAGAAGTGAAACGTATTATTAATGAACCAACAGCTGCCTCTTTGGCATATGGCCTTGACAAAAAAGAAAAAGACATCACGATCGCTGTTTTTGATTTTGGTGGCGGTACATTTGATGTTTCAATCCTTGAAATGGGGGACGGTGTCTTCGAGGTAAAATCAACCAAGGGAGACAGCCATCTTGGAGGTGACGATGTTGACCATAAGATTATTGATTGGTTAGCAGAAGAGTTCATGAAGGATTATAATGTAGACCTCCGGAAAGACGGCATGGCTTTACAGCGATTGAAAGAAGCTGCAGAAAAAGCCAAGATCGAGCTTTCAAGTTCAAACAATACAGAGATAAACCTGCCTTATATCATGCCTATTGACGGTGTGCCCAAACATCTGGTCAGATCACTTTCCAGATCAAAATTAGAACAACTAATAGACGATCTTTTGGTTAAAACCGAACAACCATGTCGTGATGCACTTAAAGCCGCAGGAAAACAAGCTTCTGACATTGACCATGTAATATTGGTAGGCGGATCTACACGGATTCCAAAAGTACAGGAAATTGTGAAAAAAATATTTGGTAAAGAAGGGTCCAAAGGTGTGAATCCTGATGAAGTAGTTGCTACCGGCGCAGCAATACAAGGTGGTGTACTAGGTGGTGATGTAAAAGATGTTTTATTGCTTGATGTCACTCCCCTCTCGTTGGGAATAGAAACAATGGGTGGTGTAATGACTAAGCTGATTGAAGCTAATACAACCATTCCTACACGAAAAACCGAAACATTTACCACGGCACAAGATAATCAACCATCTGTGGAAATCCATGTATTGCAGGGAGAAAGGCCTATGGCCAAAGACAATAAGACCATCGGAAAATTCCATCTGGATGGTATCCCTCCTGCTCCACGTGGCATTCCGCAAATTGAAGTCACCTTTGACATTGATGCCAACGGCATTTTGAATGTTTCGGCTAAAGACAAAGGAACAGGAAAAGAACAAAGTATACGTATAGAAGCATCTACCGGCCTGAGCGATGATGAAATCAAGAACATGAAAGAAGAAGCAAAAGCTAATGAAGAAACAGATAAACAAGCCAAAGAGCGGATTGACAAATTAAACGAAGCGGACGGTTTAATTTTCCAAACTGACAAACAATTAAAAGAATACGGAGACAAAATCCCTGATGATAAAAAGAAACCTATTGAAGAAGCATTGAATAAGCTTAAAGAAGCGCATAAAAGTGAAGACCTGGATGCTATAGAAACTGCAAAAAACGAACTCAGTTCGGTTTGGCAGGCTGCATCTCAGGAAATATACAATGCCAGTCAGGGAGGAGCTCAAGGAGGTGCACAGGGAAGTCAACAAGCTCAGGAAGGAGACCAATCTTCAGAAGATAATAAAAAAGACGATGGAGAAGTAACAGATGTTGACTTTGAAGAAGTTAAATAAATATTACATATAAATTACACTAAAAAAAGGCTGCTTTTTTAGCAGCCTTTTTTTTTAATCATGCTTATATAAAATAATTACATAAGCATTGAATCCGTCATATCTAAATTCTATATAATATTTTGTCATTTCTTTATTAATTTCTTTAAATAAACTGATTTATCCTGCATAATTTTAACAGTATATAATCCAGGCTGCAGATCTTTGATATCTATAGTAATTTCATTTTGATCAGCTTGAACTATCTTGAATATCTTCCCTTCAAGGTTGATTATTTCTATTGTAAAAACATCTGTTATATCATTTCTTATTGTAACTGTCTGATTAGCAGCGTTTGGGTATAATAAAATATTATCCTCATTATTTAATTCATTAAGCACATCCAATATGCTTACAAATCCTGTTATATTGATTATGACCGGATTTGCATCTTCTGAAATATGTTCAATTTGCTCATCCAATGCACCTGTTCCTGCACTTGACTTTACTCTAACATAAACATCTGTGCTTTGAACTGTATCATTCATAGGTATTAATTGAACAGAAGAAACATAATTGATATCATCCGTTGATATTTCAATTTTACTTGATGCATTAATGCTAATGGTGTCTATAAGGTGATAACCTTCAACCGTGTAACTTTGTGAAGAAGAAGCAGTACCTTCTTCTGTACTGAAATCAGTCAGTGCTTCATTTACAAATATTACAGGCGCAGCTATAATTTTGCCTGATAATGGTATATTCTGATCTTCAGCACTGGTTGAATAATGAAGGATATTACCGAAATAAGACCCGGTATTGCTATTGGTTTTCATCCTGACATATATTGTCTCAGGCCCTACAGAACCAGAAGTAGGGGATAATGATACTGAGTCAGCATATTCCATCATAGAATTTGTTGAAATTTCAAATTCTCCTGTAACTTTAATGATGACATCGCCTAAAAGGTGTTCCCCCGAAACACTGTAACTCTGGACTCCGGATACAGAATCAGCATAGGATTCAAATTCAACGAGACTTGCATTGGATGTAATAACTGGAAGAGGAGTTAGTGTGTCATTCAATAATACATCCTGATCAACCACATCCACAGAACCCTGCATTGAAAAATATCCATTAGCAGATACAGTATATTCAAGGTCGTCTTCTACAAATACATCTATAAATGTTACCTGCCCTTTTGCATTGGTTGTCAATGTATCATAATGTTCGAGATATATTTTCGCATTTTCTATTGAATCTCCGCTTACTTTGTCAGTCATTGTAAACGACACCTTGTAAACGGTTTCCAGACTTAAATTAAGTGCCGTATCGGATTTAACAAAAAGAGAACCCGTGGAATCAAAATAATTCGGATGAGAAACCGTATAATTATATGGGGCAACACTATCTACAAGAAAAGTTACATTCCCGGTTGCATCGGTTGTTTTGGTTCCATATCCTGGTATGCTCACTTCTGCATTTGAAATGGGATTGGATGTAGCAGATTCAGTAATATTAAACGTGGTTAGCAATCCTATATATGGCCCAAACATCATTTTAGAAGCAGCAACTGTATATGCCCATGCGTTATTACCCAAATCATTATAATTTAATTGTGTAGTAAGGGTGTCATCCCCATCCTGATCACGAATAGAAATCTCAAATCCAAAATGATGTCCACTGTCAGCCGGGGTATTTATATCGTATTTACAAAAATTATGAAGATGATACGCCATTTCATAAATTATCGTGTCATTGATTACATTTACACCATACAATACGGTATCATTTGTTGCTAAAACCGGCCAGTCTGACATTTCCTCTTCAGCACAATCTCCCAGGTTACTTCCACAATCATCACTAACATCTGTATTTAACCAGGCTAATCGGTTACTCATATTAACAGGCATAGCCCATTTGCGGTCACCGTCCTGCTTCCAATACCAATTTCTCCAATCGGCACTGTCGCAATGATTATATGTCCCGTCTTCTCTTCCTCCAAAAGTATTCTGAAACATCAATTCCAACCTGTCCATTTTATTGGTAGCACCTTCTGTGTCAACGCTGTCATCTCCATATACAACAACCAACAGATATAACCAACTGTCATCATACATCATTTGGGCATAAGCACCATATCCCGTATCAGGAGTTAATCTCAGTGTATCATAAAACCTTTCTATTGGCAATTGTTTAACAGACTGCCAAAATGCATCAATATTGCCATCAATGGTTAATGTGTCTGCCGGGAACCCCTGTGGAATTTTAAAAACAGTGTTTTCCAAACGATTTTCAGCCAATGTAGCCGAATCAGGATCTACATTTTCAGGCACCCTATACCAATTTCCACATAATTGAGCGTGTAGTAATGAAAAGGAAATCAATATCAAATAGATAAAAAAAATAGCTCTTTTCATAACAAAACAAGTTTTATAATTAATAAAAAAATTTGCTATATATACGATATATAAAAATAAAAGTTTCAAAAAGAACTCTTTATAATTTATACGTGATTTCAAAGACATACCCGATATTATAAAAATAACATATCTTCATCATTATTTTTTTTGTACAGTTGAGCATATTATTATTTTTCCTTTTTTTGTATTTTATTTTTAAAACACATGGCTTTAAATATTAATCGTGAAAAAGAAAAAACCCATATTTGAAAACATTGAAATCACCGACATCGGCGCCGAAGGTAAAGCTCTGGCTAAAGCAGACGGACGAGTTATCTTTGTCAGAGGCGGCATCCCCGGAGATGTAATGGATATTCAAATAACAAAAAAAAGAAGAAAATATATGGAAGGCATTCCATTGCATATCTATAAACATGGAGATATGCGGGTGAAGCCCTTTTGTAAGCATTTTGGGATTTGCGGTGGATGCAAATGGCAGCATTTGGAATATACCAAGCAACTGGAATATAAACAAAAGCAGGTTTCAGAACAATTTCGTCATATCGGGGATTTGTGCATCCCTGAAGTAAATCCAATTCTCCCTGCTCCCGAAAATCAATATTACAGAAACAAGCTGGAATTTACATTTTCCAACAAAAGATACTTATTAAAAGAAGAAATTGACAATAAAATTAAAATAGAACAGAGCGATGCCCTGGGGTTTCATGTAACAGGCTTATATGATAAGGTCGTAAACATTGAGCATTGTTATTTACAAAATGACCCTTCAAACCAGATCAGGAACAAAACAAAAAGCTTTGCGGACAAAGAACAACTTCCCTTTTTTGACATTCGCAATCAAACCGGCTTTTTAAGGAATTTGATCATCCGTACTTCATCCTTAAATGAAGTGATGGTGATTGTTTCATTTTTTTATGATAACAAAGAACAAGTGTCCAAGGTTATGACATTTTTATCTGATACATTTCCTGAAATTAATTCATTAATGTATGTCGTCAATCCGGGAGGAAATGATAACATCACAGGTTTGGAAGTAAAATGTTGGAAAGGCAAACCTTATATTCACGAAAAAATTGAACAACTGACGTACCAAATCGGCCCTACATCTTTTTATCAGACCAACTCTCAACAAGTAGTCAATCTTTACAAAAAAATCAAAGAATTTGCCGGATTAACAGGTGATGAAACGGTATATGACCTTTATACAGGGATTGGAACCATCGCTTTATATCTCGCAGATGCTGCCAAAAAAGTGATAGGTATTGAATCGGTTCATGAGGCAGTTGAAAATGCCCGCATCAACGCATCGTTGAATAACATCTCGAATGCTGAATTTTATACGGGCGATATGAAAGACATTCTTACTTCAACATTCATCCGGGAAACCGGCATCCCTGATATCATTATTTTAGACCCCCCAAGAGCAGGTGTACACCCTGATGTTATCAATACATTATTGAAAGCTGCACCTGAAAAAATTATTTATGTAAGTTGCAACCCAGCTACACAAGCAAGAGACATCAACATGCTCGGGAATCAATATAAAATTTTCTCCCTTCAACCTGTTGATATGTTTCCCCATACACATCATCTTGAAAATATCACTTTACTTATTAAAAATATATAATTATGAATTCTTTGATTGTACAAATCGACAATTTCATAAGCCAATACAATGAATATGTTGGCGGGTATTTATTGTTATTCCTACTCATCCCAACGGGCATTTATTTTTTTATACGGTTAAGATTCCTTAATATCAGAAAGTTAGGGTACACTTTTAAAATTATTGGAGGCAAATATGCAAGCAATGAAAAAGGAGAGATCAAACCGTTTAGGGCACTCACAACCGCTTTATCTGGTACAGTTGGAACAGGGAATATTGTAGGAGTTGCCCTGGCCATTTATTATGGCGGGCCCGGCGCTATTTTTTGGATGTGGATCACGGGTTTTTTAGGGATGATCTTGAAATATTCTGAATGTATGTTGTCCATTAAATACAGAACAATCCATGATGATGGTTCTGTATCAGGCGGCCCGATGTATTATATTGAAAAAGGATTGCAGAATAAATACGGACGGTTCGCTAAAATTCTTGCCTTGATATTTGCCGTAGGTGCTGCCTTATGTGCTTTTGGTACAGGGAATGTAGTTCAGGCACATTCCATTGCTGATGCACTGCACACCAATTATAATATTTCGATGTGGATCACTGGTATCGTGTTAGCATCACTGGTACTGCTTATAGTGATCGGGGGCATTAAGCGAATCGGGAATGTAACCGCCAAGCTGGTACCCATTATGGCCGGTTTATATATCCTGACTTCACTTCTCATCATTTTCATTCATATTGACGAAGTACCCCGTGCTTTCGGCCTGATCTTTAGCAGTGCTTTTGCCGGCACTGCTGCAACCGGTGGTTTCATTGGTGCAGCATTTATCATGACATTACGATATGGTGTTGCAAGGGGTATTTTTTCCAATGAATCGGGACAGGGGTCGGCTGCCATTGCGTTTGCCGCTGCACAATCAAAATATCCCGTGCGCGAAGGACTGGTCTCATCCATAGGCCCGTTCATTGATACTATCGTGGTATGCAGTCTGACAGCTTTGGTAATTATTGTCTCCGGCGCCTGGAAAAGTGGCATTGAAGGTGTTGCCATGACTGTAAAAGGATTTGAAACAGGTTTAAACAAAATCGGCCTTTTCAATACAGGTGAACATATTGTAGCCATTTCACTCATTCTATTTGCTTTCTCTACTATGATCAGTTGGTCTTATTATGGAAGTAAAGCAGTAGAATATTTTTTCGGTCAAAAATCCATAAAACCCTATCTCGTTTTATATGGAATAGTGATATTCCTTGGCACCATCTCAAATATTGAACTGGTATGGAATTATGTGGATATGACAGTTACATTTATGACTATTCCCAACCTCATTGGCTTATTGCTTTTATCACCTGTAATCATTAAAGAAACAAAAAAATATTTTGCCGAATTTGGGTGATTATAGGACGATAGGTTGAGGAATAACGAAATATTTTCTTCATAGAAATAAAGCACACTATATTATTATGGCATAAAAATAGCATATTTATATACTATTTGACATAGATTCACTTATTTATAAAAAATGCAAAGCAATACAAAAAAGAAATTTCCTGTTTACGGATGGATAGGCCTGATTATGATCGCAGTATTCTGGACGCTTATCTGGAGCATGCCGGGATACAGGACAGATTACAGCTTTTTCCCGCTTTGGCTTGGTTACATTATCACGGTTGATGCATTGGTCAAATACCTCCGGGGGTCTTCCTTATTATCAAGAAACAAGGTATATTTTGTTTTGCTATTTGTCATCTCTATTCCCGCCTGGTGGTTATTTGAATTATTTAATTCGCATTTGCAAAATTGGCACTACCTTGGTTCCGATCACATGAGCAAAACCGGCTATATTTTACTCTCCTCACTCGATTTTTCAACGGTAATCCCTGCAATATTTGAAACCGCAGAATTAGTGGCCTCTTTCAAATGGTTTAAAAAGGCTTCTGTCAACATTAAAATCGGGGCTTCAATATCCACCCAGCTACGAATTTTTGTCCTGGGAATACTCATGCTCATTGCTTTATTATTCTGGCCAAATATTTTCTTTCCTTTGGTCTGGCTTTCCGTATATTTTATTCTCGAACCCATCAATGTCTGGTTAAACAACCGGCACCTTGTCTCATTTACTTCAAACAAAGACTGGCGGCCTTTGTTAACACTGTTTACAGGCGTTCTTATCACCGGCTTTTTTTGGGAAACGTGGAATTATTATGCTTATCCAAAATGGATTTATTCACTACCCTACGTTGAATTCTTTAAAGTCTACGAGATGCCAATCTTAGGTTACCTGGGATATATTCCCTTTTCTCTTGAATTATTTGCAATTTACCACCTGGTTATGGGTATCTTCACAAAAGACAAAGCAAAAGGATACCTGCGAATACATCCGGCAGAATATAACTAGTGTCTGTCTTTAAAGTCGAGTGTTTGTTCTA
>CAYFQI010000063.1:0-12651 GCA_964345135.1 uncultured Bacteroidales bacterium | reverse complement strand
AAATACTCCGCAAACATAGCCTTAGCTATGTTGAGGACGGATTTTATCCGACAACGAAGCAGTTGCTTTTTGCAGCCATTTGTAATAGGAAGAGGTTTTTAGAGATGCCCTATATATATAAAGCCATGCAAAAAACATTTCAATTCACAAAAGCATTAAAAATTATTTCATTTGTTCTTTTACTACCGGCATTTCAACCAAAACTGTATGCCCAGTGTGATACAATAAATATCCATCTCGAAGACGCTGCAATATGTGATGGTGGTCATCACAGCTATGGGGTGGGATTTCAACATTCCATTACCTGGTCAACCGGTGCCCACACGGAAAACATCACTGTCGTTGAAGAAGGCTGGTACAGTGTTACTGTAATAGATGCCAATGATTGCACGGTTTCCGATTCAGCATACCTCACTGTTTATGATTTGCCGGATGCCGGGTTGGAAGACCATGAAATATTTATCAATGAAACATATAATAATCCGCCCGTCCAACTCACGGTAGCGGATGAAATGGTCTCGTACCATTGGAGCACGGGGGAAACTACACGATCTATAACAGTAAAAGACACCGGCACCTATTACGTGTCAGTTGTTGACGCGAATGGCTGCGAAAACTCAGATACATCTGTCATTACAGGTTATCCATTTGTATTTGGCGAATTAGACGGGAATGATCCTTTCACGCTCAATGATTTCATTATTATATTGGATTACTGGCTTTATCTGCAGGATTTGGATGACATGACCTATGATTTTCCCGTGGCCGCAGATGTTGCATGTGATTGTGGTGTTATTGACCTTAGGGACGTAAAAGACATATTCTGGTATGTATTTATTTCAGCATTCTATCCTGATAGCCTGTTGCACGGGTGTGATTATGAGCTTTGTGGAAACGGGCAGGATACCGGGAAATATTACAAGGCATCAGTGAGATTCGATGAAGGGGATTTAATATTTACCGCGGATGGCGACCTCAGTACGCTTGGTGTTACCGGTTACAGTTTGTCACCCGGGCAAAGCATGTATTTGTCAGAGCCTGTTGAGATGGGCGGTGGGTCACATGATTTATATTACAACAACACTGACACGATGCGAATAGCATGGTTCAAATCACGGGATACCGCTCTTTTTGAAAACCAGGATATCTTTAAGTGGCCAATACCGCATGATACCATAGATGCAATTACTGTATATTTTGAGTATTCCAATACCAATGACCATATCACGTATGATTCGGCAACGTTTTGTTTTAACGGAGCGACATTAATAGATATTCATTTAGAAAACGCGGCAATATGTAATGGTGATGATTACACTTTTGGGGTTAATCATTATGATAGTATTGAATGGAGAAAAGGGCCTGATTTTTATGCTGCAAATGTTGATAATATTATTGTAAATGATGAAGGTTGGTATCACGTTACGATAATGAATGCCAATGGATGCAGGGGTCACGATTCAGCATACCTCACTGTTTATGATTTGCCGGATGCCGGGTTGGAAGGCCATGAACTATTTATCAATGAGACATATAATAATCCGCCCGTGCAACTTACAGCAGCAGGTGAAATGACCTCTTACCATTGGAGCACGGGGGAATCTACCCGGTCAATAACCGTAAAAGACACCGGCACGTATTATGTAACAGTTGTTGATGCGAATGGCTGCGAAAACCCGGATACTTCTATCGTTACAGGTTATCCATTCAAATTTGGCGAATTAGATGGGACAGACCCTGTCACAGACAGTGATCTCAGCATGATAGTGAATTTCTGGCTTTATCTGCAGGATTTGGATGACATGCCTTATGATTTTCCCGTGGCCGCTGATGCTGCATGTGATTGCGGTGTTATTGACCTTAGGGACGTAAAAGACATATCCCAGCATCTGTTTATTTCAGCAACCTATCCTGATAGCCTGTTGCACGGGTGTGATTATGAGCTTTGTGGAAACGGGCAGGATACCGGGAAATATTACAAGGCATCAGTGAGATTCGATGAAGGGGATTTAATATTTACCGCGGATGGCGACCTCAGTACGCTTGGTGTTACCGGTTACAGTTTGTCACCCGGGCAAAGCATGTATTTGTCAGAGCCTGTTGAGATGGGCGGTGGGTCACATGATTTATATTACAACAACACTGACACGATGCGAATAGCATGGTTCAAATCACGGGATACCGCTCTTTTTGAAAACCAGGATATCTTTAAGTGGCCAATACCGCATGATACCATAGATGCAATTACTGTATATTTTGAGTATTCCAATACCAATGGTCATATCACGTATGATTCGGCAACGTTTAATTTTAACGATGAGTCTATAAAAGTATTAGAAAATAAAAATTGGGTTGTTAGATTGTATCCCAACCCTGTCAAAAATAATGTGGTAGTTTCCGCAAATGAAACCATTGCGTCTTATCGCGTTGTCAATATTGCAGGAAAAATCTTTGCTATCGATAATGGCATCTTCAGAAAACATTTTGAAGTGAACACTTCTCATCTTTCGGAAGACACATACATAATAATACTAATAAACAAGGAAGGAAACATTACAACGAGGCAATTTCTGAAAAAATAGTAATTATTTCGGTGTGCTACAAAGTAAAAAGTGAGTGATACAAACATTTTGATTGCACAAGCAATTTTATCCATATCTGCTTCTTTGAATTTCTGGCATGATTGGCTTGCTGTGCCCTGTTTTTATTAATGAAAATTCATGGTTACTTCTTTTAAGAACTTGTTCTCCAATATTCGCGTAATCCGGTGTATTACAGTTCTTCGTAATTCCAAATCTATTGGTATGGTAGGATCCTGATGGGCTTCATTGATGGCGGTGCCGGCATGAAACACAATCACATCACTATCCAAAAGAATTTTTACAATAAAATCAGCAGGGCCGCTTTGAAATTCATAATTGGGATGATGTTTCTCAAGTATTTTCACCACTTTATTGAGTGTTAAAATGCCTTCTGTAACAATTTCAAATCCCTTTAGATGAGAAGCCGGAGGCAATTCATTGTCACTGAATAATTGCGTTTTATCAAATTCCTGATTTAGTTCCCGAGCAATCATTTCTGCTGTTATACCTCCTGAAATAATCTTTTTGCCATTGAAGTTTTTTACAGTTTTTGCAAAAGTTTTGTCTTTTGATTTGTCAGCCGGCGGTCCGAATACAATCATCAATTGTCGGGGTTGCCTGTAATAAACCGATACACAGCTAATATCGTCTTTTTGCAGATAATTATCTGTTTTATTGGCTTGGGTAACCATTTTTTCAGCCAACTTCTGAGCAGAAACAGCAGGTTCTGTTTTAATAATTTGCTGAAACAACAAATGGACATTCTCCTGTCCATAACCCATAGGATAGTTCTCGCTACCTGTTCCTGCCTGAACAATGCCATCTGAGAAAAAAACGAGGCGGTCTTCTTTGGATGGCGTAAAACTATAATACCGAACATCTTTTCCTGCATGCGGACCAACTTCTAATGTGATGCTTTCCCATTTCGGTTCCAGTACCTCTCCCTGGTGATAGATTATGATTGAAGGATTCTCAAATTCAATAATGTGCGAATTCCTGCCTTTTTCAATATCTAAAATGGTAAAAGTACTGTAACTTACACCCCTTTCTTTGCAAATGGGTAGTTTTTTGTCACATGATTAAAGACCCTGCTAACGCCTTCAAAAAATGGAGTTCTCTTTTCTAAATCAGAATCATCTGCAATAAAAAATGTTACCCTTTGTCCCGAAGTATTTTTTTCTATGGTTTTTTTAAAGCATTTCGCAACATTGAAAAGCAGTTTCCTCCAGTTTGTATTTGGGTTGCGCAATACATCATACAGGCAATCTTTTTTCCCATCATAAAATAGCGCATAGTGTTGTTTGAAAAGAGAATGGACATTAGCTACTCCAAAAAAAGGCATTAGAATTAATGTCTTTAGTAATTCGGATAGCGTTATACCTTTGCTCTTAACTGCGAATACGCCTCTTATTAGCTGCTTACCTGAAAATACAGCAAAAATGTCAATTAGGTGCGAGATTGCTTTTGTAGGAAAATACTCTTTGAACTCAAATAATTTGTGACTATCTTTGATAAGTAGCATATTATACGTCTTTTGGAATTTTTAACTCCCTTAAAGATAAGCTTTTAGCTTCTAATATGCTACTTTTTTTTAACTCTCTTTTTGTTGATTATCAGACGATACCCCGGTTTTTAAATAATTTTTTATATATTCTTAGGAAGCTTACATGATAAAGAATACTACCGGGGAATTAAAATTAAATCATAATTTTTTTAATTGAATTAATATTAAATTTGAAATTCAAATAAAAAAAAATATTATATTTGCCATGATAAATAAATCGTTGAAGTATTAACCTTAAATTAATTTTTTATGAAAAAAATAATTTCCAAAAGTATCTACGCTTTTTTAATTATCTTTTTAGTGGGTTGTTCTGCAAAGCAAAAAGTTGTTCAAACCCAATCACAGGTTGAACCTGTTCCCGAAGAAGAAGCTGTTTTAAAAAGAAAGGTAGCCATTGCACGTTTCACGAATGAAACACAATATGCAAAAGGCATTTTTTATGAAAAAGAAAATGATCCTATCCAAAAACAAGCTGCTGACATTTTGGCAACAAAATTAGTTCAGTCAGGTAAATTTATTTTACTTGAACGACAAGATTTCGAAGCCATAGAGAAAGAAATGGATATTGCAGATATTGACTTCCAAAAAGTCGGGGCAGATTATTTAATTATGGGTTCTGTTACTGGATTTGGAAGGAAAAATATTGGAGATGTCAATGCATTCAGCCGCAGTAAATCACAAGTGGTTCATGCCGCAGTGAGCTTACGGCTTGTAGATGTGTCAACAGGTCAGGTCATTTATTCCGAAGAAGCCCAGGGAGAAGCCGAAACAAGTACCAAGACGGTCATGGGACTTGGTGAGCGGGCAGATTATGATGCTTCTCTTAATGACAAGGCCATTTCAGCAGCCATTTCAAAATTGGTGGAAAATGTAATTAATAACTGCATGGATCGCCCGTGGAAATCCTATTTCTTATCAGTAGAAGATGGCACCTATATTATTTCAGGCGGAGAAAGCCAGGGAATAAAAGTAGGCGATTCTTTTAACGTAATTGAAAAAGGTAAAAAAGTTAAAAATCCGCAAACTGGAATGATGATTGAATTGCCCGGGAAAAAAGTCGGGAAAGTAAATGTAACATTAACTGGAGGAGATACTCCGCAATCAGAATATTCAATTGTTACCTTTACAGAAGGTACCATAGATAAAGAAAATTTAAATAAATATTATATTAAAGAAATAAGCAATGAAAACAATTAATATATTTTTAGCAGTAATAGGCATTTGCGTGTTATTTTCTAATTGCACGGGTGTTAAATCCACATCAAGTGGAATAAAAAGTGAAGCATACGTCGTTCTTATTGGAAATAAATCAACATATAATGATGTTAAACTCCAAATAGACGATAACGAACCCATTGAAGCTGAAGTCACAAAAGAGTCCAAACGGCCTAAGGGAAACCTATATGCTATTTCTACCGGAAAACATGTGATCAGAGTATTTAATGAAGATGAATTAATATATCAAAAACAAATTTTTGTATCAAGTCAGGAAACCAAAAAAATTATTTTACAATGAAAAAAATATGGTTATTCATACCAATTGCACTTTTAATATTAGCTTCTTGCACTATTGAAAAACCTTTGTACAGTTGGTATAAATATGAGAAAGCTACTTATTCTTATATTAAAAAAACAGAGGAAACTGATGTTGAGAAGTTACTAGAAGTATATCAAGACATTATAGACAAACAAAAAGGGTCAAGGAAGGTTCCACCTCCAGGGATATGTGCTGATTATGGCTTTTTGTTATTGCAAAATAACAAACAGGAAGAAGGCTTAGCACTTCTAAAAAAGGAGGTCGAATATTATCCTGAATCTAAAATATTTGTAGATAGAATCGTAAAAATGTTAGAACAATGAAAAAAATAATATGTATTTTAACAATAGCAACTGTTTTAACTACAAGTTGCTCAGTCAATAAAGTAAAAAAATCCCAGGCATACAGTGGGGTTTATAAAGAAAAACCATTAGTGGTTTTATTAATGCCTCCTATCAACAGGAGTACGAATGTAGAAGCAAAAGAGCTTTTTCTAAGTACACTCAACATGCCATTTGCAGAACAAGGCTATTATGTATTGCCGCCCTTTCTTACAACTGAAATATTAAAAAGGGAGAGCGCTTATGATTCAGAATTGTTCATGGATAATGAACTTGCTAAATTTGGAGAGGTATTCGGTGCGGATGTCGTGTTATTCACAGTCATCCACCGGTGGGATAAATCTTCATTAGCATCCAATGTGTATGTTGAAGTGGAGTATATCTTAAAATCAACAAAAACCAACCAGGTAATTTTTAAACGGAAAGGTGACATCACGTATGATGCTTCCGTGAATACCGGGGGAGGTGGTTTGGCCGGCCTGGCTGCGAATTTGCTGGTTTCTGCTATTAATACAGGACTTACTAAATACACGGATGTAGCAAAGTCCTGCAATTATTATACTATCCAGGATTTGCCAAAAGGAAAATATCATCCCGAGTGCGGGGCAGACACTGCTGAATATGCAGGGCCTGAAAACTTTAAAAAAAGGCTCAGCGCTCAATAAATATTAATTGATTAAACATTGCTTATTTATTCGTGGGTGTCTGAAAAGTCAATATTTTTTCTGCCACTATACTGAAATCCGAAGCTGGATAAATGATTTTTCATGTTTATGAAAAATGGCGTTTCAGGAAAATGGTGAAAAGGTTGAATATTCTTTTTTGACACCCACTTTTTTTTCTTGATTTGGAATCTGATTGATACAATATCTTTTTGTGTTATGTTAATTGCAATTCATTACCACGAAATTTGAATTAAGTCAAATACTGAATACATTTTGAATTTTGGCCACCGGGTTAGAAAATATATTGATGAATGCATACAAAGAGGAAATGATTGCATATATGCATGCTCATCCTGACGACTTTAAAGAAGCAATTCAATTGGCTGTTTCTGATAAACTTCGTTATTCATGGCGTGCAGCATGGTTATTGTGGAGTTGTATGAATGTAAATGATGACCGGGTGCATAAATATATTAAACAAATTGTTAATGCACTTGTAACGAAAGAGGATAATCACCAGCGTGAACTGTTGAAGATTTTGCTGAATATGGATTTGGACGAAGATTCTGAAGGCCGGTTATTTGATCATTGTATGACGATTTGGGAATCCGTCAATAAACAGCCATCAGTGCGGGTAACTGCATTTAAATTTATTCTTAAAATATTCCAAAAGCATCCTGAACTATTTGATGAAATTGAATTTATTACACGAGACCACTACCTGGAAACACTGTCTCCCGGAATAAAACGGTCAGTATCAAGAATGATAAATGAAATGAAATGAAACGGGCATGAGATTAAGCCAGACGCTATATTTTGAAGGAATTGTTGGCCGTGATAGTTTTAAGAAATACAAAATATGTTGCATATTAATCTTTACCCCTGATACTATGCACGAACTGTTGAATGGCCTGGCTTAAATCATCTGCTTCATTAAGCGCTTTTATGAATGCACTTCCAATGATAGCTCCCTGGGCGTATTTGCAAACTTTCTTAAATGTTTTATGATTGGAAATACCAAATCCTACCATCAAAGGAAGCCCTGTTTGCATGTCGAGTACACGTTTAAAATACTTTTCCTGTTCAGGATTAAAATCATCTTTAGCACCTGTTGTTGAAGATGATGAAACCAGGTATAAAAAGCCAGAGCTTGCCCCAACCAATTTATGTACACGTTCGGGAGATGTTTGTGGTGAAACCAGAAACATGCAATGCAGATTATTTTGGATGAAGTATTTTTTATAAAGGGTTTCATATTCGTCAACCGGCATGTCGGGAAGAATAATGCCATCAATGCCTAAGGCGTTGCATTTTTTGCAAAATGATTCCATCCCGTATTGCAAAACAGGATTCATATATCCCATTAGAATGAGTGGAATGCTGACTTCATCCCTGATGTTTTCAAGTTGTTTAAATAATAATTCCAATGTCATTTTATTTTCAAGAGCAACCTGGTTGCTTTGTTGTATCACGGGTCCGTCAGCCATTGGATCAGAAAAGGGCATTCCGATTTCAATCATATCTGTCCCGTGTTTTTCTAATTCCTGAATGATCGTAACTGTATCATCAAGAGTAGGATGCCCGGCAGAAAAATATATTGAAAGTACATCCTTTTGTTTTGAATTAAATAATATGTCAATACGGTTCATTTGTTTCGTTTTATGTTGTTTTTTTGATGTTACCCATGCAAAGAGATTCGTGAATAATTATAATCAGTAAAATTTAAACAGGTTCTTTTCTGTTCTGATGAATCAAATGATTGCTGGCCACAACAAAATCTCCTTTTTGAACCCCTATTAAATCACCGATCAATTGACATTTAACGGTTAAGAGAAAATATATTTTAGGGCTTTTTTCATCGATTAATCCTTCAAGGTTCCCTTGTCCCTTGGAAATAATAATGTCAGCATTCCTGTAGATATTCATGAATTCTTCCGATACTTTGTCTAAAATCGTGGAAGGTGCATCGTATCCATTAGATATTATCGTGGCTGTTTTATCAATTTCTGTTTGTATGGCATCGTCTATTGTTATATCATTGATAATGGGAGCACCGCGTGTAGCAAAATAAAGGTTCGGGTGATTGATCGTTTCGATAAATAATTTGTCAGCAACGATTTCCCCTGCATTGTCGCCCAGGTAGAGAATTGTTTCAGCATTTTGTATATCTTTCAGAAATTCCTGTGATTGATCAATGGCAAAATCAGAAGATAGTGTATTATTTATGGTTTGCATTATATCAAAATCCTGAGCAGGGCCAAAATCAATGATGTTTCCTGCTATGGCTATGCGAAGTGCGGTATCAAAAGGATTCACGGATTCTATAACTTTTTTCTTCAATTCAGGGTAATATGATTGCATAAAGTGATTATGATATTTTTTTTCTTCATGATACGGATCATCATTGTGGATCATTTCACGAATTTTTTTATGCAAATCACGTGCTACCTGGGGGGCTGTTTTATTACGATCAGAATGTGCAAGATATTCTACAAAGTTATGAACGATATTGTCTTTTGTTTGTTCATCAAGTTGATGCTTTTTAAGCAGATTTTCAAACATCCGGAATTGGCAAAAAGTACATTGATAATTCATTATGAGATAGTTAAGGTTTGAACGATTAAATGTATATTTATAGGGACGATAATTCCCTGTAAATATGCAATGCAAAATAAATAATTAAATTACATACTTTGGTGCTTATCTGTAAAAATTAAACAAAAAAGCCGGGAAAATGCACCCGGCTTTTTTGTTTAATCATTGTTTTGGGAATCCTGTTCAAGCATGTCAATACGTTTTTTAATATCATCCAGGTTAGATTTAAGGTATTCTGAATGATCTTTTAAACGGTTTATTTCTTCTTCTTTTGAATAAAAACCTGCTTGGGTGTGATTTGGAAATGGATATCTGTAAAAGTCTCTGCCTCTTCTAAATCCAAATCCTGCACCTCTTCCATTCCCCCTACCGGTGAAAGTTCCCGGCATTTGGTTCATAAATCCTGTATTATTGGATCCTGTACAAAAACCTAATCCTCTTCCTGTTACAGGTCCCATTCCTTTCGGTCCTGTTCTGTCTCCTCGTGGCATAATGTCCTCCTTTTTTTAATCCGACCATTTAATTATATTACAAATATAATGAACATATGTTCATTATAAAAATTTTATAATTATTTTTTTTATTATAATGAAATAATCATGTTAAAAAGCAATGATTTGATATTAATCTACTGATTTTTATTTACTTATGTTATTCAGTTGCCAGTGTCATGTATAGAAATATTTGTAACATGTTGTTTTAATTGAACACTAATCCATTGGATTAATGTTTTCAAAATAATTCCAAACCCCATTTTTAAAGATCAATGCATCATAAGTACCGCCGGGGCCATAATAACCGTAATTTCCTTTAAATTTAGGATTTACAGGAATGAGATGGTCAAAAATTATTTTTTTTACGAGTGAATCCTGGCTTTGCTTTTGTAGGATTTTTTGTTGGATTCGTGCTTTAATATCATCGGTGTTCATTTGTTCAGGACTCGTTTCGGGTGGAGTTGTTTTTTTGTGTTTCAATGTAATAACGATTTTTGAGCTGTATTCAAGAACAAATCTATTTTGAAGCGTGTCATCAATACTGATCAGTGGCGCACCGAAACAAGGGGTGCCACTGGGGTTAAAATATAGTATGTCTACAATTTTTTTGGAAGTCACCAAATTATTATAATCAAGCCCCAATAAAGTATAATACTGTTTGTTCTCACGTGTTACAGGAATGATATCATAATAAAGCATACCATACCAATTATCATGGCAATATTGGTCTAGCGGTAGATCACCGGGAGCATTTAACCGGTCATGCAGTTGGAATACCTTACAATCGTCTTCTCCGGTGTATTGCTGGATGAAACCATAATATTTATGCACACCTCCTTCCATGGGCACGTTCCAGGTATATATTTTGATGGTACGGTCGGGAGATATAATCGTTCCCATTTGTTGCACGGAATCAAATGAATGAAAAAAAGAAACTGTTTGCTTTAAAACAGGTTTCAGGATTTTAATAATCTTTTCATTGGCATTGCGTTTTTTTTCTATGGAATACCCGGGATACAGCTGGTTAAACCAAGCGGATAATGAATCTTCTGTATCGGCTAAATAATCAGATGCCCCTTTGCATAAAATATTTGGAGAAAATACAATTAAGAATACTAAATATATCAGTCTATGATATAGTGTTCGTTTTGTTGCCATTTTGAAAATGATTAATATTATTTTTGCAAAACGATAAAAAATGAATTTTATGTTTAAACAGGATAATAAATGGATGAACCGAATCATAATATTTTTTTTAGATACACGGGTATGATTATTAATAATAACAAAAAAATGGAGGACAGAAGCCGGATAATTTTGACTTGTCCTGAAAAAATAAAATGGTAAAATCTAAACATATTAATGTATAAATTCGTTAAATTGATGAATAAATTAATTTGATTAGGAAGTGTAACATGTTTTTTATGTTTTAATGATTTATAAGAATGGAAATTACAGAAGAAGACATACAATTATTCAATTATGTTTTAAAAAATAATTCTGAATATGATTTTTCAAATTATTCGGATAAATCCTTGAAACGCAGGATAACTAAAATCCTGATGGATAATAAAATGGACATGAAAATGTTGGTCAAAAAAATCAAGGAATCATCTGAATTTGTAGAAAATGTTGTGCAACGTATTACTGTAAATACAAGTGAATTATTTAGAGACCCTGAAGTGTGGCAGGATATAAAATACAGGATATTGCCAAAATACCAAAACCGCAATTTGATTAATATCTGGCATGCCGGGTGTTCCCTCGGGCAAGAAGTATATTCAATGCTTATTACCCTAAATGAACTCGGCCTGTTTGATAAAGCCAGGGTTTATGCTTCCGATTTAAATAATGAAGCACTTGAAAAAGCTAAAAAAGGACAATATAAATACCGATTCAATATTGGATACCTTGATAATTTTGATAAAGCCATTAAAGAAAACCCTATGGATTTTGAAGAATATAATGATGTTCCATATTCAAAATATTTTCAGATCAACAAGAGAGATGATTGTATTGTGATGAATGATTTTTTAAGAGAAAAACCGGTTTTCAAAAAGCAAGACCTTGTCAAAGATCAAAATATATTTCATGTAAAATTTGATATTATTTTGTGCAGGAATGTCATTATATATTTTAATTATCATTTGCAAAATCATCTTTTCCGCTTTTTTGTTAAAAATCTTTTTGAAGCAGGGCATTTGATCCTGGGAAAGCAGGAGACTTTAAGAGGCCATGCATCAACATATTTTGAGAAATTTGCTCATGCATATATGAAACGTAGAGACGATTATAATTATATTTAAATCATTTTTTATTGAAAGGACGTAATGTGATATTTTCATTTACAGTCACTTTCTTTTTGATGCATAAAGCTTTTCCTAAGATATAACCTTTTATTTCAATATTTAGCGCCTGGTTTGTGATCATCCTTAATAAATATAAACCACCTGTTATGCGGTCGGGAATGACCATATTGAATTGGATGCGTTGTAAAGATTCACGATTAGGAGGGATTTTGAGGTCTTCAATTTTTTGGATTTGCCCCACGGCATCACCATCCAACAATACATCAAGCTCAATCTCTGTGATTTTAAACCTGTAATGATTGGGATTATTAACAGGGAATAATGCTTCAAAAAGAATGGTATCATTTTTGAAACTTACAATTTTTACACTCTTTGCTTCTTTTATCTCAACCGGTGATATACTGCAACTTGTAGACAATAGTAATGATAATAATATAAAAATAATGAAAATAAAGCCTCTGAGTTTAATCAATTATTTGTATTTTTAAAGTTTAAAAATTGAGAATAAAGATAATAAACTGATTTGAATATGAACAGAATATTTATGAAAAATATTATATATCT
>CAYFQI010000062.1:0-12671 GCA_964345135.1 uncultured Bacteroidales bacterium | reverse complement strand
CCTCGAATTTGAACTTTATAGAGCAAACACTTGACTTTATAGACAGGCACTACTTAGGTGAAGCTTTTTGAGTTAACAGGTCTACATCTATTTCAAATGCATTGATCTTTTCCCTCCATTCATCCGATATCTCCATCGAAACTTTGTCTTGAGGGTTATACCCAACCAAAACAGTATTATTCCATGACTTAATCTGACCTATTTTAGTGTCCATTAAAAATTGCACCATCTCAATACTTTTATTCCCAATTCGTATAATCTTTGAATATGCTTCTATATTGTCTCTAAAATAAACAGGCTGAAGAAAATTCATATTAATATTGGCTATCACCAGGGAATCATTACTTTGATCAACATTGACATTTAAAATACTATCAAAATAATCCACCCTGGCAAGATCATAATAATGCTGTTGGACCCCGTTATTGATATGTCCCAGCGCATCTACATCGCTAATACGCTGCTGAATACGAATGCCATGATAGCATTTGTAACCTCTAATATTCATTATATTTGTTTTTTGAAATAAAATAATTAATAGAATTCCCCTTAATGTTAAATGAAGCCTGCAAGTTAAACAATAAATTAAATTGAAAAAAATGATTTTCCCCTGTTTATACGTTATTTTAGTCATTTAAAGCAAAATATTGTCTGGCTTATAGGTTTTATAAGAGGTATAAAGGTATAGAGGATACAGGGGTGTACTGGCCCCTTATCCTCTATACCTTTCTTTCCCTTTTATAATCATCACGTGTGTATTATTTTTTTTATCACGGAAAACATATCCCGGTTTATACTTCAATGGATACATTCATGCAATAAGTTCAAAAAGCCTCTTTATCAAATACATATTAATTTACATGAAAAACTTTTAATATATTTTTTTAATAAAAAATTATCCATTATTAAAAATTTTTATTAATTTTATGCTGATATAAAATATAAATATTATGATACTTACAAAACTTAGACTTTTATTTTTAAGCATCCCTGATACAAATTCTATTGAAAGCAAAAGGGAACATTTAAGAACCGAATTTGAAGAGTTAAATAACTTTGCTCAATCCGATGAATTGAAGCATTATGAAGAATTAAGAGATTTTGTAAAATCAAATGAATTCAAACAACGTGTCAGGGCGATCAAAGCACAAAAATTCAAAGATACCCCTGAGTATAATAAATTGCAGCGTTATAACCAATTGAAAAATTCAGGCACGATAAAAAAACATTTAAAGGGTAAATTATCCGATTCTGACTTAAACAGTAGTCAACAAAGAGAAATACAAGAATACAAGGAATTAGAAAGTTTTATCAATTCAAATGAATTCCGCCAGGTTGAAAGTTACATGAAGCAATCATCCACTAAAAAATACCAGCAATCCGAAGAATATAAGCAATTACAGGAATTTATACACCTTGACAAATCTGACAAAATTAAATGGTATTATAAATTTAAAGATCATTCAAAATTTGATGAATTAAAGAGATGGGAGCTTACATTCAGTGACGAATTTAATGACAGATCATTGGATAAAAATAAATGGCTTACAAAATACTACTGGGGCGAAAAAATATTGCATTCAGCATATTCCATGAGTAATGACAAACATCTGGTTACAGATGGCAAAAACTTACAATTCGCAAACAGTGCCTTGGAAATCGTAACAAAACATGAAAAAGCTCAGGGAAAAGCATGGCATCCAAAATTCGGATTCCATCCCAAAGATTTCAGTTACACATCCGGTGTAGTGAACACGGGAGATATTTACAAGCAACAACATGGTATCATAGAAGCCAAAATCAGTTTTAACAGTAATACACCTATTACACAAGGTTTCTGGATGGTTGACAATGTCATCCTCCCGCAAATCAATATTGCCAAGCTCAATAACAATAAACTCGAATTAGGACAAATATCCGGTTCAATTGAACGGAAAACCATAAACAATCATATTTTCAAGATGAATGGAAGCAAATTTGTAAACCAATACTTTATCTATACACTCGAATGGGCACCTCACCAATTGATTTGGAAAATCAATGATAAAGTGATTGTGAAACAAAGAAATACACTTCCTGAAAAAGAGTTATCGTTATTACTTACCTCAGGTATATTTAATGGTTCCGAACCTGTTGGCCTGCCATCTTCAATGAAGGTTGACTGGGTACGATGCTACCAGGAGGCAAGATAATACCCGTTTTTATCGTCGGGATTGTTTAACTACACCCGCCAAACAGGCTTATAAAACCCAAAAAAGTTCCGTTTATTGATGTAATGGACAACATTATTTAAAATAATCCCTTGCTTCACATGCAGACAGTATAATTTCCGGGTCCTGTTCTATAGCATTTCCAATAACAATCATATCAGCACCGGAGGCATACACTTTTTTGGCCTGTTTGCCTGTTTTAATACCTCCACCCGTAATCAACGGAACCTGAATGTTATCTTTTACTTCACGAATGACTTGTTCATTCACAACACGTCCTGAACCACTTCCTGCTTCTAAATATATCATTTTATGCCCCAGCATTTCACCTGCTATGGCAGTAGCTATAATAATATCTGTTTTATCTTCAGGAATAGGACAAGTACCACTCATATAGGCAACAGATGTGCTGGAATCATTGCCAATTAAAATATAACCGGTAGATATCACTTCAATCCCGGATTTACGTAATATCGGCGCTGCATATACATGATTCCCAATAAGATATTCCGGATTTCTACCTGAAATTAAAGATAAGAGTAAAATGGCATCCGCTTTCCCTGAAATTTGCAATATACTCCCCGGGAAAATAATAACAGGAATATTGGTTTGTTGCTTTACCACCTCAATAGTAGATTCAATAAAATCATTAATAAGACTGCCACCAATCATAATAAAATCTACATTGGCCTGATTGGCATAATCTGTTATTTTGAAGGTTTCATTTAAAGAAACCTTGTCAGGATCAATTAAGATGGCTAAAGATTTTTTGCCACCAGCCTGTTTTGTAATAATATCCTGGTATATCATTCTTTTATTTTTTTACTGCTCCACACTACCACGTAATCATCAAATACTTTATATGTTAACCTGTATTCAGTATCGCCCTCCCCGTTTATAAGATGTGCATAAAATTGCCCTTCCTGACTAAGTTTAAATGGATTAACAAATATATTTTCTTTAAAGCTAATCTTCCTCTTACCATGTATTTTATAAATGGCTTCTTTTGCACTCCAATGTAAATATAATAGTATTTTCTGTTCTTTTTGATCCCTGATATTGATGTTCTCCTTTTCATTTATAAACCGATGTTGAATACGTTCTATCTTATCAGAGATGTATTCTATGTCAATACCTACTTTTTTTGTTTTTCCCATAATCATACACGTAAGTTCATTCGAATGGGAAATGCTTATTTCATGTGTACGGTCTTCCAGGAAGGGTTTATCATTCAGGTAACAAATACGTGCATTGGCATTGCATAATTCTTTAAGCAAGGCTCTAACACTAAGCCATTCTTTTTTTCGTTTACAAGTCTTGAATGAATTGAGCCGTTGGATTTCTTCCTCTGACAAATGAAGCTGTTCCTCTAATTCTTCTGTTGTTTCTTCAATTTTCCAACACCCCAAAATACAATCGCCATCTACATATGTTTTATACAGAAGTCCCATTCTCTTTTTATTTGTTTTCCCATTTAAACGTTTCGATGAAATGAACAATGTCTTTCTTTAAAAAATCTATAACAGGAGCCAATGAATCTTTATTTGGTTCTGTCATCAAGTAAAGTGCACCGCGTATAAAATGCTCATTACTATCAGTCAAAAAAAACTGCACGTTTGATGCTACATTTCCATTAATTGTATACATTAATCCATAAACGTCATGCTGAGGCTTCCGGAAAAACTGCTCTCCAATTGATTCTGCTTTAACAGTATGTTTATATGCAAATGTTCTCGAATCTTCAATATATTTATCCAGGTTATTGTTGATTTTTCTATAGCTGAAATATATGGTGCCATCAAATTCAGGAAATATAATATTAAACCAACATGGATAATTTGTTCGTGTTGTATCTTTTACAATCTTGCTATATTCTGGATATTCAAATACAAACGGGCAATCATTGACGTATTGGGTATATGTTTTTTCAGGAAATTCAATTCTATGATATCCAAGAGGTTTTGGAGTATGGTTTTTTTTACAACTGGTTGTTACTAAAAAAAATATACTGATTATAAAAATAATGATTAATCTATTTGTCATTTCCATTGCTCACTTCAGGGTTAATGGTTACTTTGATCTGTTTTATCCTCCTGTTATCAACTGCTTCAATTTTAAATGTAAATTGTTGATAGGTTATAATATCATTCTTTACAGGAAGCTCACCTTTTAAATTAAGGATAAACCCTGCAAGAGTATCTGTATCTCCTTTATCTTTATCAAAATAATCGTCTTTTATTTGAACAACTTTATAAAAGTCATTTAATAATACTTTCCCGTCAAATAAATAATTATAGTCATCTAACCGGGAATAGTGTATTTCCTCTTCCTCTGATTCGTCTTTGATTTCTCCTACAATTTCTTCAAGGATGTCTTCCATTGTAACAATTCCATATGTGCCTCCGTACTCATCATTGATAATGGCCATATGTGTTTTATTAGCCTGGAAACCATTTAACAGCTCATTAATCTTTTTTGTTTCAGGTACATAATAAGCAGGACGAATCATATTTTGCCATTTATATTCTTCTTTGTGTTGGTAAATAGAAGGCAATAGATCTTTTATGTACAGGATCCCGATAATATCATCAAAACTTTCTGAATAAACCGGTAATCGTGAATACCCCGATTCAATAATTACATTAACAAGGTCTTTAAAATTCGTATTCACATCAACAGCTACTACATCTACCCTGGATTTCATTATTTCTTTAACATTGGTATCACCAAACCGCATAATACCATTTAATATATTGGCATCATTCGACTGTGGTGTTGATAAGTCAAGCATTTCTGAAAGGTCTTCTATTGATATGTTTGATTTATTTAAATTTCTGATTTCTGATATATTGGATGGAAGAAATATATAAAACGGTCGCAATAATTTGCCCATGAAAACAACCGGATAAACAGCAACTGTCAGGATTCCCGTGGTTCGGTTTTGAATAATCCGGGCAGGCAACAATTCTCCTGTTAAAAGTAATAATATAGTTAGTAAAACAATTTCTATTAATATTGCGAGTCCGATAAATGCAAAACAACTTCCAAAATAAAGGGTTAATAGCGTGGCAACAATAATAATTCCACTGATTAAAACAATTTTTAGAGTAATGAATGCAGAGGTGAATAATTTAGGATTTTGACAACATTCCAGTATCAATTTTGATGATTTGGTTTCTTGTTCTTCCAATTCATTAATATTATCGGGTGTAAGTGATGAAAAAGCGATTTCAGCACTCATCACGAAACCATATACAAAAAGCAACACTATTAATAATATTACTTCAATAATAATGGCCTGTCCAGATAAAAAATACTGCAATATGTATTGATCCACTAAAGGTTCTGCTTCCAATAGGATGGATTTATATTATAACAAATAAGTTGATAACTGCATTTAAAAAGGCAAATCATCTGTTTCATTATTAGCTTCCTGATCAAACTGAGGTGAAGATTTTTCCATTTCTTCCTGGTATGATTCTGATTCTGTTCCTTCACCAGTTTGTTTTTTACCCAGCATTTGCATATTATCAACAATCACTTCGGTGATATATTTTTTGTTTCCTTCTTTGTCGTCATATGAACGTGTACGGATTTTGCCTTCCAGGTAGAGTAAATCTCCTTTCTTTACATATTTTTCTGCAATTTCAGCTAATTTCCGCCAAAGAATTACATTATGCCACTCGGTATTTTTTACATTTTCACCACTTCTGTTTTTATATTTTTCATTCGTGGCTAAAGGGAATTTGCATAAGGCAACTCCACTATCCAAATAACGTGTTTCAGGTTCTTTGCCTACATTTCCTACGAGTATGACTCTATTTACTGACATATTTTATATTTTTTAAAAATTCATAAAAAGAGATACAAGGATACAAATTTTTATGGTAAAAGCAAAAGATTATGAAAAATATTTAGCATACTTTGTTTTTTTAATATAACGATCTATTAGTCTCGGTATTGCAAACTCTTTCAACTTGTTAAACGGAATCCGTTGATATTGATCGCCTGATTCAATGAAAGATTCATCTAAATGTATATGATAAAATACAGCATGAATTTTTTGATGAGATAATTGATGTTCAACCGGTTCGGAAACCTCTTTCATGGTATATTTTTTATTGCTGAAAAACGCTTTCCATTGGGCCAAATCCTGAATATTTTTTTTATTCATTTTTTCACGTGTTTCAATAAGTGGAAATTCATATAAAGAATTCCATATATCTTTTTGTTTACGTTGGGTTAAATATAAACTATCATTAAAATGTACAATCAGATAATTAAAATGCCTGTGGCGAATTTTTACTTTCTTATTCTTAACCGGTAATTGTTCTATTAATTGTTCTTTGCGTGCCAAACAATCCATCGCAATAGGACAATCATTACACGAAGGGGTTTGCGGATTACAAATCAATGCTCCTATTTCCATAATGGCCTGGTTAAATAAATCAGGGGGTTGGCCGTTCATTAAATCCAGTGCATAATTGCTAAATATTTTCTTCCCGGCAGATGTATTAATGGTTTCATATACTTTATAAAAACGGGCTACCACGCGTTCAACATTTCCATCCACAACCGGAACACGCTCGCAAAATGAAAAAGAAGCAATGGCAGCCGCAGTATAAGGGCCTATTCCTTTTAGTTGTAAAAGGTCTTTATAAGTACCAGGAAACATACCATTATTATGGAATTTTATAAATTGTGCTGTGGAATGCATATTTCTTGCCCTTGTATAATATCCAAGACCCTGCCATATTTTTAAAACTTCTTCAATATTGCTTTCTGCAAGCGAATCCAAATCGGAAAATTTTTCCACAAAACGATAGTAATAATCAATTCCTTGATCTATACGGGTTTGTTGCAAAATAATTTCAGAAACCCATATCAAATAAGGATTTGTCGTTTTACGCCAGGGCAAATCCCTTTTATTTGCTTCGTACCAATCTATTAATCGTTGTGCCGGTGTCATTTAAAATATATCTGTTAAATGTTATTAAAACAACTAAAAAACTTTTCTTATTGTTTCCTTTGTGATGAATTTGTACTACATTTACAAGTATATGTTCAAAAATAATATAACATACGAACAAGCCCTGGTAAAAGCCATGCGATTATGCAGCAAAGGAGAAAAATGCACGGATGATATCCACAAAAAGCTTTTGCAATGGGGACTTGAAAAACAAAACATTTCTTCAATCATAGAACAATTAAAAAAAGAACGGTTTATTGATGACGAACGGTTTGCTTTGTTATTTGCTCAAAGTAAAGTAAGACAAAATAAATGGGGTAAGATAAAAATTGCATATGCTATGAAACAAAAAAATTTACCAGGAGATGTTATCAATAAATCATTAAAAAATATTGACTACCAGGAATATAAAAATATTCTTGCAAATGAATTACAAAAAAAATTTCATTCTCTTCAACACATTGAAGATGCATATAAAATCAAAAAAAAACTCATACAATATGCTTTGAATAAAGGATTTGAAAACAATATCGTGCATGAAGCCACAGCTTCAATAATCAAAGATTATTAATATTTTTTAGCAGAACACCATAACTCACTTTTTTACAGTGTTTTAAATAACATCAAGATATAACATAACGTTTTGGGGGAATGTTATGTAAAGATGAACCGAGCCATGACTAAGAATTAAGTCACACACATCAAATGATTATTGACAATCCACTTAGACAGCAAGTAGTCAGCACATTATACTCATGGCGAGTTCCATATGACCATTGAAATAAAAAATTATTAGCACCTCTTAGCTATTTTGTTGACTTTTAACAAAATAAGCTACTTTTTCAAGAGAGGTAATCATATCATATTCTTCAATATATACATTCGGAGGCAGGTTTAAAGGTACAGATGTAAAATTTAATATCCCCTTAATTCCACATACAGCCAGTTTTTCTGCTACTTGTTGAGCACTGTCAGGTGGTACAGTTAACAGAACAATGGTTATATTTTGTTCCTTAACTATTTGATCCAGGTCTTCAAATGAATAACATTTAATCCCTGATATAACCCTGTTAAATTTTTTAGGGTCAATATCAAATGCAGCGATCAGTTTTAATTTTGGCCTCTTTCCAATGAAATATCCTGAAACAGCTTTCCCTAAGTTACCCATACCTACTACCCCAACATTTTGATTTTCTGCTTTATCCAGTACTTCACCAATTTTTTCAACAAGTGCTTTGATATCATAACCTTTTTTTTGTGAGGTAGAATAACCAATAAACATAATATCTCTTCTCACTTGCACGGCAGTGATATTATGAATTTTAGCAAGCTCATGTGAATAAATATGGGTTTTCCCTTCTTTCAGACAATTTAAAAGAGTTCTTCTAAAACCGCTCAAACGTTCAACTGTCTTTTCAGGCAGCATTAATGTTATTTTTAATAGTTAAAATAAATATGTTATAAAATTGTAAATATAAAATTTAAAATCTAAAAATACAATATGTTCATACTTGTTTGTTGTTTTCGGAAATAAAATTAAAACAGTCTAAATAAATATTCCAGATGTTGATTGATGGTTATACAATTTTCACATTCATTCCACATCCAAATACAATCTGTAAAATCAACAAACACGTGTAAAAGCAACCCTGTCCCTAAAATTCGTGTTTTCTTAAACCATAACAATATACAGTACACCCCTATTGCGATAAACGAGTGCATAGGGTGAATTCCAATACTACAACGAATTGGATCGAATACAGGATCGGCCAATACATGATCAATATCTATCAACATGGTAAGAAGCATGATAATAAATGCTTTTTTCCATACAGGCTTAAAAAAAATAATTGAGACAACCCAGGGCAAAAAGATATGCAACCCGTAATGGACAAAGGATTGAAGAACAATTGTGAATAGCATACATGCACTTTAAAAATCAAAAAAATGAAAAATCAACGTGTAAGATAAAAATATTTAAAATATTTTTCACATTTCGTTTGAAGATTTCAATGAACTGTATTATATTTGCATTCTCAAAAAAACCTTCCTCTTTAGCTCAGCTGGTTAGAGCGACTGGCTGTTAACCAGTAGGTCCTTGGTTCGAGTCCAAGAAGGGGAGCTTAAAAACCCGGCTTTCAAGCCGGGTTTTTTTGTTTTATAACCCATTCATAACGAACTTTTTCTTAAATTAGCAAAAAATAAACAGATGACCCCGATGCCATGACAAAATGTTGAGATACACGTGCGTGATTACGAGAGGTTTTTCCACAAAGTAGTATCAAACATTGTCGGGAGGTTAATCTATTAAATTTTAAACCTAAAGTATAACCGTATGACATACAATGTATCTGCCGTATCTTTTGCAAATTCTGCCCCTTTTGTTTACGGATTAATGCATTCCGATATTTTTCAAGATATAAACCTCTCTTTGGATACTCCTTCTGAATGTGGCAATAAATTAATCAACAAGGAAGCGGATATTGGAGAAGTTCCGGTAGCTGCAATCCCCGAAATACCAAATGCACAAATTATCACCAACTATTGTATAGGCGCCGGGCATCATGTAAAAACAGTATTATTTATAAGCAATGTAAAACACGACAAATTAAAACGTATTTATCTTGATGATGAATCGATGACATCCAATTGGCTGGCCAGGATATTTGCCTGTAAATTTTGGAATATTGATGTAGAATGGAAAAAACAAAAGGTAAACGACATAGACAAGTTACTTTCTGATGATGCAGGAGTAATATTGATAGGCGATAAAGCATTTCAAATAAAGGAAAACCAATACACTTACCAATATGACCTGGCCGAAGAATGGAAAAAATACACCGGGTTGCCTTTTGTATTTGCTTGTTGGGTAACCAACCGGTCTCTCGAAAATAAATGGATAGACCGTTTTAACAACGCATTACAAAAAGGGCTGGATAACATTGACAAAGCCATCAACATGAATCAATTTACCAGAAAACACTCTGACGATATTTTTAAATACCTGACACGAAATATTTCGTTTAACTTTGATGACGATAAAAAGAAAGCAATGGAATTATTCTTGCACTATAAAAAAGAAATTTCCAAATAAATAAACAATTTAAAAAACATGGAAATACAACAACGTCCTTCACAAACAAAAATCATTGCCACCATCGGCCCCGCCTCTTCATCAAAAGATGTTATGAGAAAAATGTTTATTGAAGGGATAGATGCATGCAGGCTTAACTTTTCACATGGCACCCATGAAAACCATCTCAAATCAATAAATAATGTTCTTTTATTGAACAAGGAGCTGGACACTCACGTTGCACTCATTGCAGATTTACAAGGCCCTAAAATAAGAATTGGAAACGTACAAGATAATAACATTGAATTGAAAAACGATTCTCATATCCAATTGGTAAATTATGAATGCACTGGTACTGCCTCACGATTGTTTATCAATTATAAAAATCTTCCTCAAGATACTAAAAAGGGAGATATAATCCTGATGGATGATGGTAAAATTCAGTTAAAAGTAATTGAAAATAATGACAAGAAAACTGTAACTGCGAAAGTATTACACGGGGGCAGCTTATCTTCAAAAAAAGGGGTTAATTTACCAGACACGAATCTTTCATTACCCAGTTTAACAGAAAAAGACATTAATGACGCAGAATTCGCATTAGAACAGGATGTTGACTGGATTGCACTTTCTTTCGTGAGATCAGTAACTGATATTATAGAATTGCGAAAGCTGATCCGCAAAAAAAAGAAACATGCAGGCATTATTGCAAAAATTGAAAAACCGGAAGCACTTAACGAGATAAATGAAATCATAGACGCAACCAATGCTGTAATGGTAGCCCGCGGCGATTTAGGTGTTGAAGTACCATTCGACAGGGTACCCATGATCCAAAAAGATATTGTACAAAAATGTATCCAACATGCTAAACCGGTGATCATTGCAACACAAATGATGGAAAGCATGATCAATAATTTCAACCCCACCCGTGCAGAAGCCAATGATGTAGCCAATGCAGTAATAGACGGTGCCGATGCACTCATGCTAAGCGGCGAAACCTCTATTGGAAATTTTCCGGTAAGAGTGATCAAAAACATGCAAAAAATCATAGACCGAACAGAAGAAAAAGGAGTGAAATATCACGTGGAACACTCCCCTGAAGAGTTCACTCCAACTTTTTTCCCTGATTCAGTGTGTTTTAATGCCAGCAACATGGCAAAACAAACCCGGGCAAACAGCATTATCACATTCACTCATTCAGGTTATACTGCTTTCAAAATATCAAGTTACCGGCCCAAATCAGATATCTTTGTTTTTACCAGCAATAAAACACTATTACGTAGAATGTCGTTGCTCTGGGGTGTACGTGCTTTTTATTTCGAAGAAGACAAAAATATCGAAGAAGCCATTCAATATTCAATTGATTTTTTGAAAGAAAGAAGGTTAATAACCAATGACAATGTAGTTATTCACGTTGGCAGTACGCCTCAATACCGTAAAGGTAAAGCAAATATGATCAGGGTCAGTTACGTGTAAAGATTAATCAATCAAAGCAATGCACCCGACAAATAATTTAATAGCAGAAGTCGAAAATAAATGGTTAATCGTATTATACAATTTTTGTAAAAAACAATTTAATAACCGTTTGATATCGCATAACCATACCCATCATTTAAGGGTCTGGAAGACAGCATGCTCAATTATAAAACAAATCCCTTCACAATACTCCCTTGATAAAACAGAGATTGAACAACTGATATTTGCAGTGTTTTTTCATGATATGGGAATGAAAGATACCATTAATCCCAGGCACGGAAAATACAGCAGGAATTATTGTCATGAATATTTACATACACATACCGGCTTTGATTCTGTTACTAAAAATACTATTTTAGATGCCGTGGAATATCATGATGATAAATCATATTCCCAATCCAATGAAACCAATACATTATTATCCATTCTGAATATAGCCGATGATTCAGATGCTTTTGGCGCTATAGGGGTTTACAGGTATTGTGAAATATGGATGTTAAGAGAGCAAGCTGTTAAAATTATGCCAGATACAATTTTACCGAATCTTCAAAGACGATTTGAACATCTTAAAACCAGCCCTTTTCTCACAAACCTTTTTATTAAAAAACAGGAAAAAAGATTTCTTTTCACTCAACACTTTTTTTTATCATTGAAAGAACAAATCTCTTTACCCGGGGCTGTTTACAAGATGACAGGGCCATTGGGGATCATTGGCTTTTTCAATGATTATATTATAGAAAAAAACATCGAATTTAACGACATTCCACGAGTTGTTCATGCCATTCTGGATGATTACAGCAAACAATATTTTGAACAATTAGATCAGGAAATTTCCAAAAAATAAATAGTCCGGGTAGAGCGGCTCATTACTTTACCGCTCCCCCACAGATTCGTACGAGCGGATTTCCCGCATACGGTTCCTCTCAACCTGGTTTCGCTAAAAGAT
>CAYFQI010000061.1:0-12721 GCA_964345135.1 uncultured Bacteroidales bacterium | reverse complement strand
CTAAGTTTCTAAGTTTCTAAGTTTTTAAGTTGATTGAGTTAATTGAGTTTATACGGCCTTTTTTATTATGACTTTTTTTAATTTCCAAGCACAGATCAAATTTCAAAATTAAAAAAATTCTTTTGTTATAAAACTCTTGAAATATGATTCTAAGTTTAATCTATCTTTATTAAATTTACAACACAAATATACCTTTCCATAAAAAAGTTACTTATTCTGATTTTTATATTTTATGATGCAAAAATTATTCCCTTATGATTAAACAGTATGAAATTACATTACCTTCCCTGGGCCGTGGATATCATCTTATCACGCATATTATTGAAAAAAGCATAGAAGAAATGCCTGAAAAAGGGTTATTAAATATTTTATTAAAACATACTTCCGCTGCTATTACAATGAATGAAAATGCAGACCCATCAGTGAGAGATGACTTTGAAACATTTTTCAACAGGCTTGCCCCTGAAAATGCAAGCTATTTTACTCATGTATTGGAAGGTTCCGATGATATGCCGGCGCATTTAAAATCTTCAATTTTAGGTCAGGACATTACAATACCAATCTCGAACAAAAGGCTTAACCTGGGTACCTGGCAGGGAATTTATTATTGCGAGTTTCGCAATAATAGTCCTATAAGAAAAATTGTTTTGACCGTGTACAACTAAAAGAACTTCTAATAATTCCTTTCTTTCAAAAACAAATAAAATGAATAATACCGATTAATATTCTATAATATAATTTTGGTTCGTTTCGCTCTTAAAATCATGTAGAATATCCATCGGCATAAAGATGCAAGGCATAATTTTTTACCTATTTGTTTTTTCCAACACGAACACAGAAATTAAAACAAAACATTCCTGATTATGAGCTTTTCATGTACTTTTTAATATTCAATCTACACGTTCAAAGATTCTCTGTCTTCTGATCCATGATGCCTGTACATCCCCTACCCGTGTCATTTTTCAGCATTTATAATAATCACAGCATATCCCCGTATTTTCTCCCCCCTGTTTAAAACCTAAAATTTATATTCAGGCGATTTTACTCTTTAAATCCAGTGTTTTGATTATTACTTTTACTTAAGATTTTGTATTAAACAAAACCTTATAAAAAATAAAATTATGACACAACCCGAAATTATCCACTATCCTGAATCAACTGGTTTTAGTATAGTACATAATAATGAGCCTTGCGGTCAGGAAGAAAACCAGGCATTATTGCATGAAACTACAAAAGCACTGGTTTACAGGGAACAATACAAACCCTCTTTACCCGGACAAGAAACCCGGCTGGCAACAAGTTACAGTACACCAGCAATCTATAAACAAATGCAATTAGAAAGGGGATGGCTCATTATAGACAAGGTAATTATTTTCATCAGGGAACAGAACAAGATCAACGTGTATCAAATTATATACCTGCAAATGATGAATCTTAAGGTCGTGTTAAGATTTTATAAAATCCTCTTTTTCACTGATTTAAATGCTAAAAAATTAAAAACCATCCTGACACTTGGTATTGGTTCTTCAAAAAAAAGATTCCCGGCTACTTTGGAACATTTAATTAATTCATTAAAAAAATATTCAAACAACATTTTAAACATTTTCACAAAAACCGGTAAATAAAAATTATAAAATAAATGTATGACTTTTAAAAAAAAACTACCATGAAAAAAAAATTTCATTCATTCACGCTCGGCGGATATAACATTGCATTACCCAAAAATCCATATCAAAAAATCATACAACATAACATGTTTGATAATAAAAAACCACTCCCTTTCTTAGTAAAACGTGTTTATAATAATGGATTTATATCATTCCCGGTCATTGACACCAAATTAAAACTCGGGATGAAAGCGTTTGATGGCTCAAATGAATCGTGCATTTTAGTAGAACGATATCACATCTCAAAATCTAAATATTTTAAACTTGGTTTATTGATGAATCAATATAATGGTCTTTTTTCAGTGCATTCAAAAGACATTAATTTACAGCCCAAAATTTTATTTGAATCCGATGATTTTATCAGGGGAATGTGCAAATTAAACGGTACAGACCACCTTGTCATTTCACTTCGCAACATTTTCTCCATTGAAGAGATGATTGAGTTTTATAACCTGTACCAGGAAAATAAAATTGAACATTCAAATATTCCTGTATACACCCAAACATATTGAAGAAAACAGGGCTTTTGTATAACCTCTGTCAATTGGCATAGATGTTCATTTATAAAACCAGATGGAGTTCCCCGGGTTAAAGCAATTTGAAAGGCAAATTATTTTAGATATGAAAACTATGAAAGCCATTATGGGCACCGATATGGATATGACAATTTATCGAAATTTAAAGCAGTTAAACATCTATACTGTAAAGCAGTTGACTCTTTGGTTCTAAGTATTGAGCTATTTAATACTATCTGTAATCCAGGTCACTGAGCGCCTGTTTTGCTTTAGTTCCTTGTCGTACTCGTTGGCCAATTTTGAAAGTTTTTTAACAATGTCGGGGTGTTCATCTTTAAGGTTTTTTGTTTAAAAAAACGTACGCCTTTGCATAGATGGCCGTTCTCCTGCTTCACTCTTATCCTGACACAATTTTTTTTCTTCAAAAATGTTTATTATTTTTATAAACATTATTAAAACCACTATATGCACATTTCCAACAACACCATATTAAATGTCATTCCTCACGCCGTGGCTTTAATCGACCCGGATTACATAATCCGGTTTGCAAATAAAGCGTTTCATGAAACATATAAGCTGAATGGAAAAAAAATAACCGGCACACGTATCTCGTCTGTCTTCAATAAAAACATCTATACAGAAAAAATCAAACCCCGGATTGACGAATGTTTGAAAGGGAAACAAATTCATGACATCATACCGGTTACTCCCGGTAATGCATCTTCAGACATCATAGATGTGAATTATCATCCTGTTTACAGTGATGATAAAAAGGTGAACGGGATCATACTAACCTCCAGGAAAAGAGAACAAAAACAAACCATTCAAAAAAAAGAAATATCTTCCGGCCAATTATTACAAATCCTAAATACTGTAGAAGACGTTGTAGTATTAATCAACCCGGATTTTACAATAGACAGCATAAATAACGGGGGCCTCAGCTTATTAAACAAAACACTTGAAGAAATCCGGGGAAAAAAATGCTATGACATGATTTGCGGATATGATGGTCCTCCTGATTTTTGCCCGATACTCCAAAACAAAAACTCTTCATTAACCGAAACCACGGAAAGATATTATGAACATTTTGGAAAATACTTTTCATTAAAGGCATCTCCTGTTTTAGATGACCAGGGAAATATTGTTCAGTATATTGACGTGATGAGGGATATTGATGAATTGAAAAGGTCTGAATTAGCTGTTCGTGAAAATAATGAAGAAATATTAACCCAAAATGAAGAAATCCGGTCTCAAAACGAAGAAATATTATTACAAAAAGAACAGATACAGGAAAGCAATCATGAAATAGCCACCCAAAACGAAGAATTGCAATCCAATTTAGAAAACCTGCATGAAGTAACCAACAGGTTGAAACAAAATGAAAAGCGTCTGTCAACCGCTGAAGAAATCGCCGGCATGGGCAGCTGGGAATACAATATGAACACCGGAACAATATGGTGTTCCGAAGGCCTTTACCAACTATTTGACATTCCTCCTGCAAATAACACGAGGATTAACATGGATAAGCTAATCTCCCTCGTGCACCCTGATGATAAAGAAAAAGTAAATAAAACACTGACAGATGCAATCCAAAGCAAAACATCTTATAAAATTGACCATAAAATCATCACGTCCAAAAATAAAACCATTGACATCATATCACAGGGCCATATTGAATCCGATGAATTTGACCATGCAATCAAGCTGAAAGGCATATTGCTTGACATCACCGAACGAAAAAATTCAACAAACCGGATCATCAAAAATAATAAACGTCTGAAAGCCCTTACCCGCTTTCGTAAATACCTGTTGCACACGAACGACGAACAGTTATTAATTGAAAACACGTGCAAGATCATGTGTGATACCCTTGAATACCCGGTTGTACTTGTCAGTAAAAAAGTCAACAACCCGTCCAAAGACATCCGCATTATTGCTTCGCACGGGGTTGAACAAGGATATGTAAAAAACATCAAAGGATCATGGGGAGATGATGAGTACGGACAAGGCCCTGGCGGATTAAGCATTAAAACAGGTAAACCGCAGATTAACCTGGTGAACGACCCATCCCTGGCCCCCTGGTACGACAAAGCAAGACAACATCAAATCCGGTCGCTTTGTGCCATGCCGGTGCGTGTACACGATGAAGTAATTGGTACCATCGCATTTTATTCATATTATGAAGACACATTCAACAGGGATGAACTTGATTTTCTCCAAAACATAGCCAATGACCTGTCTTTTGGCATAGAAACCATCAGGGGCAATACAAAGCGGGTTGAAATACAACAAGCATTGATTGCGAACGAACAAAAACTTTCTGCTATTTTCCGGGGGGCTCCTATTATCATGATGTTGTTAGACAATAAAGGGCACGTGTTAAAAATCAATAACCCGGCACTTGTCTATGCAGAAAAGACAAGGGAAGAAGCCCTGAATTTGAAGACAGGAGAAGTATTTGGATGCATTAATGCAATAAATAATAATAATGAATGCGGCACAACACGAGCTTGTAAGGGATGCAAAATATGGAACACCGTGAAAAAAACGTTTAACACGAAAGAAAACCTATACAAAGTTGAAGCACAATTAACAAGAAACGAGAACGGTGTACTCAATCACTATCAATTATTGATTTCCACTGCTTTGTTTTCCACTTCAGAACCTGATACAGTACTGGTATCTATAGATGACATTACCCAACGAAAAAAAGCAGAAAAACAAATACAGCAGGCATTACAAAAAGAAAAAGAGCTCAATGACCTGCGTGCACAATTTGTTTCTACAGTGACTCATGAATTCCGTACTCCCCTTGCGGGAATCTATTCCAACACGCAATTATTAGACAGGTATCACGAGCGCTGGGATAAAACCAAGAAAAAACGCAGCTTTAAACGAATATATAATGCAATTAATACCATGTCGTCTCTGCTTGAGGACGTATCAATCCTGGGCAAAGAACAAAGCGGGCGGCTTAAGTTCAACCCGGAAGACACATGTTTGTATGATTATATCGAATCCCTGGCTGAAGAAGCCAATGAAACAAATATTGATAAACAGCCAATTAAAATAATCAATTCATTCACGCATGAAAATGTTCGCATTGACCGGACATTACTCCGGCACATCATGATCAACGTATTCACCAATGCGCTAAAATATTCTTCAAAAGATGACCCGGCACCGGAACTTACAATTCGTGAAGGAGATGGAAAAAACACGATATGTTTTATTTTAAAAGATCATGGCAAAGGGATCCCCGGCCATGAACTGAAAAATATTTTCCACCCTTTTTACAGGGCATCGAACATTGTAAAAGACAAAGGAACAGGCCTGGGCATGTCCATTGCTAAGAGAAGCATTGAAATTCATGGCGGAACTATTGACGTGCAAAGCGAAGAAAGCAAAGGAACAACTGTTACCATCCAAATTTCCTTCTCTATATAGTGTTTGAATAATCATATCCGCTAACTTCATTACGATTACCCTAAAATTGCTCATTTACACCAGTAAACCGCATATATAGACAAACACCATTAAACATACAATATTATTTTTCAACTTGTAAAATTTCTTATTTTTTATTTTAATAAATAATTATTAATTTTAATAACTTAAAAGTAATTTTAAATTTTATTTTTAACATACTAAATTACAAAATATAATTAAATCAACGATCAAACAAACATTTTACAATAAACATGACCCAAAACAAACTTGTTTTACTTATAGAAGATGATGAATCACTTCTTTATTCAACCAAAGATTTTTTGGAAGAAGAAGGATTCTCTGTAATATGCGCTTCGGATGGCATGGAAGGTGTTCAAAAAGCGCTGACCCGGCATCCGGATATAATCCTGGCTGACATTTCGCTGCCTAAACTGGATGGATACCAGATTTATAAAACATTGCAGGAAAATCAGAATACCATGTTCATCCCGTTTATCTTCATCACTGCAAAATCTTCTGCCGAAGACATCCGTGCAGGCATGCAATTAGGTGCCGATGATTACATCACGAAACCCTATGATTATGAAGAACTCTTAACCACGATCAATACCCGTATAGAAAAACAGGAAAAACTATTCTCTTCCTCTAATGACAAATACAATGCTCTCCTGGAAAATACACTGGCAGGTGTCTTCATTATTGATGAAAACTATAAACTCGTGTTCTACAATTCAAAATTCCTAAAATTATTTGATTATGAAGAACGTGAAATAAACAAAATTGCATTCACAGATTTATTCATCCCCAATGACAAAGAAAAAATAGAATCGAAATCACGAAAATTGTTCCGCGGCATACAAAACCATTTTTCTTTGCAGTGTACAGGGATTGACAGGAAACAAAAACAAATCCCGGTTTCTGTTTATGCAGGACAATCATTTATAAAAGGTAAATCAATGCTAATAGGAAACATCCTGAAAGAAGATGCCATCCTTTCAAAAGAAAAAGATAATCATAAATTTTCTAAAGATAACTATGATGAACATGAAATGAGCAATGCCGTTGAATACATCTTAAAACACAAAGAATTAATATCCCCTACACAGACTAAACAATTAAAAATTCTCTCTAAAAAACCAAAAACTTCGTCTGAACCAGAAATTAAGCTTACCAACCGGGAAAAAGAAGTACTCCAATATATTTGTGAAGGATATACCAACCAGGAAATTGGCGAAAAATTATTCATCAGCCAACGTACGGTTGACGGACACCGCTCTAACCTGATGGATAAAACCTATACCCGCAATACGGCAGAACTGGTAACCTTTGCCATTAAACACGAGCTGGTGAACGTGTAAGTGTTTCACGTGGCCTGGTGAACCGGTCATGCTTTTATCCAGTACTCATGTCCCCCAGTTCTCCCTGTCAAGGCTCCGGTACTGGATGGCTTCGGCAAGATGATGAGCTTCAACGTGGTCTTTATGTTCCAGGTCAGCGATAGTGCGTGACAATTTCAGGATTCTGTCATATGCCCGGGCAGACAAGCCCAACGTGTTCATTGCGTTTTTCAATAAATTCTGGCCGGCTTTATCTATCTCACAATGCTCACGTAATAATTTCGAGCTCATTTGGGCATTAGTATGAATATGCTGATGCTTTTCAAACCGTTCCTCTTGTTTTTCCCTGGCTTTTATCACTCGATACCTGATTGTTTCACTATCTTCACTTTCTCTCATTTTAGACAATTCATTAAAGGGTACCGGAGTTACTTCAATATGAATGTCAATCCTGTCAAGCAACGGGCCTGAAATACGGTTTAAATATCGTTGGATCATCCCCGGGGCACAAACACATTCTTTCTCAGGATGATTATAATATCCACACGGGCATGGATTCATAGAAGCCACCAACATCAGGCTGGCAGGGTATTCTACTGTAAACCGTGCCCTTGAAATAGTAATAACCCTGTCTTCTAATGGCTGACGCATCACTTCCAGAACATTACGTTTAAACTCCGGCAGCTCATCAAGAAAAAGCACGCCATTATGTGCCAGTGATATTTCACCGGGCTGCGGAAATGAGCCTCCACCAACCAATGCGACATCGCTCACCGTATGATGGGGTGAACGAAAAGGCCTCTTTGTCATCAAAGACGTTTTTTCATCCAGCTTACCTACAACAGAATGTATCTTTGTCGTTTCAAGAGCCTCGTGCAACGTGAGTGGTGGTATAATTGTCGGGATTCTTTTGGCAATCATTGTCTTACCAGCACCCGGGGGGCCTATCATTAAAATATTATGCCCACCTGCAGCCGATATTTCTATGGCCCTTTTAACATTCACCTGTCCTTTCACGTCGGCAAAATCTATTTCATAATGATTGGCATTGGCAAAAAACTCTTCACGTGTATGCACAACAGTAGGATCAATTCGGGTAACATCATTCAAAAAATCAGCTACCTCACGTATATTAAGCGCTCCATATACTTCAAGATCGCTCACCACGGCAGCTTCACGTGCATTCTGCACCGGAAGCACGATGCCTTTATACCCCTGTTCCCTGGCCTTGATGGCAATGGGCAGCACCCCTTTAATCGGCTGAAGGCTTCCATCCAGTGATAGTTCGCCCATAATCACGTATTGATCAAGATTTTCAGGTTCAATTTGGCCTGTAGCGGCTAACAACCCAACGGCCAATGGCAGGTCATATGCCGCACCCTCTTTTTTAATGTCTGCAGGAGCCATGTTGATCACCACCTTTTTGCCCGGCCTCCTGAAATCATTCGTGGAAAGGGCTGTATATATCCTCTGCTGGCTTTCTTTTACCGCATTGTCAGGCAAGCCGACAAGTAAAAATTTTGCCCCCTGGGACACGCTTACCTCTATTGTAATCGGGATTGCATTAATCCCCTGCACAGCATAACCAAATGTTTTAACCAACATACTTAGACAAGTTTACTTATTTTTTGCATCTAAAATAACCAAAATTATTAATAAATCAAATTGGCATAGCATTTGTTAATATTTTTATAAACAGTATAAATTTGAATATTTGGTTCAGAATGTTCGATACACGAGGCTTGCAAAACACAAAAACGGACAGTTTACTGGCGAAAATGAAAGATTTTGAGGCAAGCGTAACAAGAAAGTCGGCCTATAGAGACAGACACGCATTAATCGCAAAAATGAACATAATAAATATCAAAATTACCTTCCCCGCCTTGCCTGTTTGAAGAAAAATAGCCGGTGCATTGATCATGACTCATGATATAAAAGAGGTCATCAAACGGGGTGTTTACAGGATACCCCATATTTTCCGGCGCAGACCAGCCTTTGTCCGTCATCTTAATTTGAAATATATCATATCCACCCATGTTTTCATGGCCTTTAGAGCTAAAAAACAATGTTTTCCCGGCAGGCCCCAGCGAAATACCATATTCATCATAAGAAGTATTTATTTTTTCTCCTAAATTCACCGGTTCAGTCCATTTATTCCTGCCACAGCGATGACTGAAATAGATATCATCTCCTCCTATTGTTTTGTCCTTTCTATTACTCACAAAAAACAGGGTATCTCCTGTTTTAGAAAAACAACCACACGACTCCCTCCATTTGGTATTGATTTCTTTTGGAAACGCTATAGGTTTTCCCCAATCTTTACCGTCATATCTCATGTAAAATATATCTCCACCGTTTTTTTTGCCATTGAAAACAATTACCTGAGAACCATGGATGCCATTGCCTACAAATGCATTATGATAAGAACTATTAATAAAAGACGAAAGCATTGTTCCCTCTCCCCATTCACCATCCGTCTTTTTAGAGCTGTATACATCTTCATAATAATAAAAATCATTTTTGTCTATAGCGCCTCCTGTTGTATTTTTCTTTCTTGAAGTATAAAACAAGATGCTTTCTTTTTGTGATAAAATCGGTCTGTATTCAGGAAATTCAGTATTAATGGAATCACCAATGTTATAAATAACAGAAGAAACCCGGTCTGCCACCAATCGTTTGGCAACTTTGCTTTGTTCAATGTAGCGCCGGGCCTTTTGTATCGCATCTTTATTATCCAGTTGTTTCATGTTGTCATAATATTGTTGATACATCATCAGAGCACTATCAAATTGATAATTTAAATGATAACCCAGGCCTGTTTTAAAATCAATGTCTTCTGCAACACCCGGATCCAGATTCTTTGCTTTTTGAAAATATTTAAGGCACTTGTGTTTTTCGCACGTACCTAAATAGCTCTCTCCTATCTTGTAATTAAGTAACGGGCTTTCCTCGCTCTCTTGATATGCTTTTAAAAAAAATGTTACGGCTTTATGGTTAACAGATTCTTTTAAAAAGTAATCACCTATCTTTAAGTCCGTTGAAACATCCTCAACCGTCCCGTGATCCTGAACATACACACCGCCTTTTTGATTCTCCCGGGCATTAAGGGTTAAAAAACATGCGGATAGTATGGTTATTTTAAAAAAAAATCTTATTTTTAAAAATTTACATGTAATTTTTCTTATCATTATGATCTTTTTTACTTTTAATTCGTAAAATTAAAAAAACTTTCTGTACCTAAAACAAACATAAATGTATTTACTTCTAACTTCTAAAGAATAAACGAATGAAAAAACACGATCAGTTGCTCGTTTTCTTATTCATCGTATCACATGTGTTCATACCACACCATGCTATTGCCGAAAACATTACTGTTTCAGGCAGTTTAAACGGGAAAAATCATTGGAAAACCGATACGGTATTCATTACAGGCAGCGTTACAATAGAAGAAGGTGCTACCCTTTATATAAATCCCGGCACGTGTATTAATTTCAGTGGCCATTATGCCTTATCTGTAAAAGGAAGCATTCTAGCAAAAGGGAATCCCGATTCATTAATCGTGTTCAATTCTACAGGAAACAGCTGGGATGGCATTTATTTTAACGGCATTTCATCTGAAAATGACAGCTCATTTTTAACATATTGCGTGTTAGAAAATGCAAAATCCTCAGGTGACGGGGGAGCAATTTACATCAATGACTTTAGTAAAATAAAACTGGAATACACCAAAATACTGAATAACGTGTCCGAATCCAAAGGTGGAGGCATATACATTAACAATGCCACTCCATACATCAGGAATTGCATGATCATCAACAACAAGGCAACAGAAGAAGGAGGCGGCATGTATGTGAACAGTTCCCAACAAATCAATATTACGAACAATATTATTACAAATAACGAGGCTACTTCCGGGGGTGGAGTATATTTGAACAGTTCACCGAATTCCAGGATGTATTGCAATACCATCTGTAATAATAAAGCCACAACCGGGGATGGCAGTGGCATTTATTCCAATTCTTCAAATCCCCATGTCATCAATACTATCGTTTGGGGCAACAAGATGGACGGCAATATTTCTCAGGTCTCCTACTCTTTAATTGAAGGCGGGCATCCCGGTGCGGGAAATATTGACGAAGCTCCGGGGTTCATGAATCCTTCATCATATACAGGCACCGGTGAAACAGCTGCAAATGCAGATTGGCATTTATCCCCCGAATCTCCATGCACAGACCATGGCGACCCGAACATTACAAATCATAATATCACACCACGTGATATTGACGAGGACAACCGGATAATAAACGGCACAATTGACATTGGAGCAGATGAAACAATGAATATGGCTCCCGAATTCCTGCTAAAAACCAAAAGCGATACGATTTGTGAAAAAGTGAATACATTCATCACGCTCAATATCCATCCCGGGGAATTTCAATACCAATGGCAAAAGAACGGGGTCAATATCCAGGGTGAACAAAATGACACCCTCTTTCTTGACAGTATAACTATACCCGAACAGGGGCACTACTCGTGCATGATAACAATCTCACCCGGCAATTCAATTCCCAGTGACACGTTGTTAATGCAGGTCAATCCCCGCCCATCCCCTTCCGTGATATATACCCCCGGATGCCTCAATACTTCTGTTCGCTTCAGTGCCGGCACAACCATCCCGGTAAGTGATGTCAAAACATTCACATGGATATTTCCTTTTGACTCAATAGTACATGAACAAACAACCCGTTATGCATTTACACGGGATACCAATACAAACGTAACCCTGATCGCCGAATCACGAAACGGGTGTATTGATTCAGTCACGATACAGGCCAAAACATACCCTCTGCCTGTAATTGAATTTGAATATAATGCGGGATGCCAAAACATTCAGTTTTATGATCAATCATCCATTGCCGGGGGGTATATAGATTCTGTAATATGGAACCTGGGCACGGGTGTGTTATTTTATCAGGAATCATTTACATATAAAAGAAAACAAGCAGAAGATATTGAACAGGTTTTACTCACTGCAATTTCAGACCAGGGTTGTGTAAGCCGGAAAAACAGCAACATAAAAACTCCCGTGATTCCCACTGCATCTTTTGAAACAGCCAAAACAAATTATGGAGTGAATGAAGACATCCATTTCACGAATACGTCAACAAATGCACATTATTATAATTGGGATTTTGGCAACAATAGCATGATCTTAACAGAAACCAGTCCCACTTACAGTTATCCCGGGCAGGGAATATATGATGTTACATTGGAAGCCGTCAGTGCAGACGACTGCAAAGACAGTGAATCCCAAAAAATCATCATTGCAAGCCATTACGCAGTCCCCGACGCATTCAGCCCAAACAATGACTATGTTAATGATGTGTTACACGTGTATGGCGGCCCGTTTGAAAAAATCAATTTCCGGATTTTCAACAAATGGGGCGCCCTGCTCTTTGAATCAGATAACATACATACTGGATGGGACGGGACATTTAGAGAAGAAAACCAACCCATGGGAATTTATTTTTATACACTGGAAGTCATCACGCTGGACGGGAAAAAACATTCAAAAAATGGAGAAGTAGTATTGATAAGATAATTTTAAGGGGAACCGAGCCATGACAAATTCTTTGACACACAAGTTATCCTGTATTGTAACCAGGAGACACATGATTATAAAAGGTTCTTCTACACCAAGCTGCCGGATAAACTCAATTAACTTAATCAACTCAATCAACTCAATTAACTT
>CAYFQI010000060.1:0-12739 GCA_964345135.1 uncultured Bacteroidales bacterium | reverse complement strand
TTAATCAACTTAGAAACTTAGAAACTTAGAAACTTAGAAACTTAAACAGATGAAAAACAAACGCCGCCCACGTATTGGCATCACGAAACCAGAAAGCAAAAGGATGAACATCCAGTTTTTAGCGATATGGATAGCAGTATGGCTTGGCGGCGGCAGGCCCGTTTTATTATCTGCGGGAAAGACTGATTCTGCCGAAAAAATCCACGGGCTGATATTGGGAGGCGGAACTGATGTATTTCCCGGCCTTTTTCATAAAGACCCCATAGAAAACTATCAGTATGACAGGCCAAGGGATGAAATGGAAATCAAATGGTTGAAAATTGCCGAAAAAGATCAAATACCGATTTTTGCCATTTGTCGCGGAGCTCAGTTAATGAATGTCGTGAATGGAGGATCACTACATTTAAACATAGGTGAAGCATATGATAATGCTGTTTATCCCGAAACCATTTGGGGATATATGTTTTACAGAAAAATGATTCACATAGAAAAAAATTCCCTTCTATATAAAATCTTTAAAAAAAGCGAATTACCTGTTAATTCACTTCACAAACAATCCATAAATAAAGTGGGCAACGACCTCGTGGTTACTGCCCGTGAACCCAATGGCATTATACAAGCCATAGAACGGCCCGGACACCCGTTTTACATGGGCGTGCAATTTCATCCTGAACTATTGATCTATCAACGTTCTTTCCGTTCTTTTTTCAATCGTTTTGTGCATGCTGTTTCCATACATAATGATACAAGCTAATGGACAAAAAAATCAAATTTTCTGTTGTATAATTTCACAATTATAACTATTTTTATGGAATAGAGGGCACTTATAAATTTAAATATTAAAAAAATGATACAGCATTTACAATTTAAAAGAGTATCTATTTTATCATACATAATTATTTTATTCTTTTTTTCAAACATTTATGCCCAGGATTATTCCTGGCAAAAAACGCATTCAATAGTATCTGAAACAGGTAACCTGGAATGGTCGCCTGAACCATTCCAGTTGCAGACAGGCAGTGAAATAAGATACATTGATTATGAAAACGGTTCCGATACCAATGACGGATTATCCAGCACTACACCATGGAAACATCACCCGTGGGATTCAAGGGCAGAAGGAAACGCTGCAAGTGATTCCGGAGTCATCACCTACATATTTAAACGTGGGGTGACTTATCGTTGTTATGAAGCGCCTGGTTCATCAGGCCACAATCATCCTTACCTGGAACCTGATGAATCGGGAATACCAGATGATCCCATCCGCTTGACAAGTAGTCCGAATTGGGGCAGCGGAGAAGCTATTATTGCAGGGGCTATAGAAATCCCTTCCAAATGGCAAAAAGCTACGCCGAAAGAGGTACCATCACGCATGGATACAACAGATGTTTGGTACATTAATACTTCGGTATGGTTCCCAAAACATCCTGATTGGCCAGGAAACAGCTCAATAAAAGATGTAACTCTCTATGAGGTTATTGCCGGTGAAACGCACGACCTGCATATTGCATGCGAACCCAATTGGAAGGAACCAGGTGCAAATTTTGCCACCGATTATTGGCATCAATGGGATGGATGGAAAAAAATGCCTGATTACGACACCAATTGTTCGCTTATTCCAGACGGACAGGGTGGGTATGAAGAAACTATGCGTGCCTATGATAATTTACTTGAAGGATATCCTTGTGATTACTTTGATGGAGGAACAATATGGAGTCATTATGCAAGCTTTATGGGCACTCCAACCGGAAGAACAATACAGCCGGGACATTACAATCCCGATTCAGGTGGCCTACAACCTCCTCATTATCAATTCAGGGAAGGAACAAGATACATGATTGAGAACCTCCCTCAATACCTTGATACTGCGAATGAGTTTTATTATATAAAAAAATGGAATGACACTACTGGTAGAATATTTTTGAGATTACCTGGGGACAGACATCCCAATGAAGCACACATTGAGATGTCTTCAAGCTATACCAGTATAAACATAAAAAATCAAAGCCATATTCACATATCCGGATTAACATTCACCCGGAATGGATTTTCCGGTAATACCATTAAAGCAAGCGGAACATGTTCCAACATTGCCGTCACTCATTGTAAATTTGACCATATTGCTAACAATGGAATCAATTTTATCTGTGATGGAGATCATGACGTAATGGATAGCATTTTGATTGCTGATAATGATTTTTATGAAGTAAAAAGCAGTGCCATAAAAATAAAAGGAAGGTCAAGATCCAATACATCAAAAAGCTGGATCCCAGGAGGTGAATTACATCATGTTGATTTATTACGTAATCGTATTAGAAATGTAGGATTCAGGCATAATGGCAATCAATATTCCAATGTTCCGGGTATTTACCTGGGATTCCCAAATACTGCACAAGTAGCAGGAAATATTATACATCGCAGTTTTGGTTCAGGATTAGTGGTATTTGGAGGGAAAGAAGGTAATCTTGATCATGCAGGATACAAAATCCCGTTGACACGAATTATTGTTCATCATAATAAAATTGAACATGCAGCTCTTGGAGTTAATGATTACGGGGGACTGGCACTTTGGCAGGGTGGCCCGATCTACAGCTACTGTAATATATCAGGAAATGCGGTAGGACACCTGCCTGGTGGATTGTTCGGCAGTGGCACTACCAACCTTTCATATCCGCTATATCTCGATGGTGCATTCAAATTATATAATTTCAACAATATCCTTTGGGCGCGCAAGCATGATCCGCAAGATATCTATTCCAGTACAAATTCAGCTTATTTTAACGTGTTTGGTTTTATGAACCAATTTGTAAACAATACAATCGTTGGAACTGGTTCTGGTTTTGGGGGTACATCAGGCAACAGGAATGATTTGCATGGAAACCTGATGGCACAGATCACTAAAAAATTTATCAGCTCCAACCATGGTGGCAATCCTTCTTTAATCGGTGGTGGTGATGATGCTACTTCAGGAATTGATGGTGCCGGATCCCTGGCATATACAAATAATGTATTTCATGGCGACGCCATTGCAGGTACTTTACTCACAATTGACAGAGGAGCAGAAAAAGACATTGAATCGGATGCTATATCTATCATGTCACAACAAATGCAAGATTATCCTCTTCGATGCGGCTTTCTTGGAATGGATGCAGGTGATGAAATGCCAATCAGGCAAGCATTACCTAAAAAAGACAATCCCTCATCCGGGGAAGCCGACTTCAGGCTGGCGGAAGGATCTCCAGCCATTGATAATGGCATCAATTATTTTATACCATGGTCACTATATGCTACGGTTGGCGAATGGCACTTCAACAGGAATCATCGTAACCCGGAACAAATCCTTGATTTTCATTTTTACATGACAGAAGCATATTTTCACCGGAGTCAATATTATAAATTACCTGCTTTTGAATTAACAGTAGATACAGCCACCTTTCAAGATTATGTATTATCTCCTTCAGAAGATTGGACAGACGGAGCACTTTTATTTACAAAAAATCGCTCTGCTGTTTGTCCGCATTCAAAAATATCTGATGATATAAGAATCACAATCAACGATTGGTGGGATGGTGACACCAGTAAATTGCCCCCGCCACCATGGACATATCCTGTACCAAGCGGAGGATATGATGCAAATGGCGCACCGGTGTTCGGAGATAGCCAAGTGATGACTTATCCGGCTGAACACAGGAAAACATTAGATGTTGATACATGCAATATGTTGATAGAAGCCACATTCCGAATTGATAGCTTAACATCAGCCCAAAGCATCATTGCTCAAAAACACAACGGGAACACAGGTTACAAGTTACAAATTTCTTCTGCAGGTACCATAGAATTTATAGTTTCTTCTTCAGGAACAGACTATACAGTAAACACAACACAAACATGTACTGAAGGCCAATGGTATCATGTGATTGCCGAAACCGATCGAAAAACAAGACATATGAATATTTACCTCAATGGTAGTTTGGATAATAAAAATAATATATCATTACCAGCCAATGAATCGCTATCGAATAACGCAGATTTTATAGTTGGCAATAATTCGGTGAGTACCAGTGCTTTTAATGGTGCAATAGATTTTCTGCGAATTTGCCAGGGGACGCTGAAGGATGCCAAAACAACTATTGAAGAATTGTATGAATGGCAGAGTAACGGCCCTGTAAAATATGATTTTGCAGGAAACGCCCCAAAAGGAAAAAGAGATATAGGGGCGCTTGAATCAGGAAGTGATAATATTACATGGCCAGAAGTACTACTCGCATGGGATTTCGAAGGAGAAGGTGACACAATACACTCTATAGCAGATTATTACAACAAAGCTATTCTTCAGGATACAGTTAGCGGTATGATTAAAATGGGAGCCGGGGTTATCCCCGAAAGTTGGGCATGGCCGGATGGTTTTACGTTCAAAGACAATGAACAATTAACATTGACAGAAGCCATAACTGAAGAAGATTATATTGAATTTAGCATCTGCCCAAACCAAGGAAAAATCATTGACCTGGACAAACTGGTGATGAACATGATGACGCAAAAAACAAATAAACAGTATGCTTTATTTTCTGATAAATTAAAATATACACCTGGCAATGAGATTGCAAGTGATACACTAATAAAAGGCAAAACAGAAAATATTCATCTTAATGAATTTAAAAATATTATTGACACACTTACATTCCGGATATATTATTTTGGAGTAGACGGAGGACTTGGTGGTGTTTATGGAAAAAATGGATATGACCTGATCATTGAAGGTGAAGTGAAAAACTTTTTTGAAATCACCATCGAAGACAGTGTGCATCAATATGTTGTTAAACCCTATGGAACAGAACCTTCTATGACTGAAATAATTATAGGAGATGAAGGCAAATCACTGCACATATCAGGAAATGGCTATAAAAAAGTAGATTTGGAATATGAAGTAACCCCTTGTACAAAAATGGAATTTGATTATTCATCTCTCAACCAGGGTTCAATACAAGGCATTTTATTTGATGATGACAACCTGATGCAGGATGATGGAGAAAAATATTCAACAATTCAAATATATGGAACTAAAAATTGGGTTTTACGCGATGATCACTTTTATGAAGGCGCAGGAAATCAACATTTTACAATCTCTCCGGGAAAATACTTTAGAGGTTCTTATAACGATTTGGTATTCATATCAAAAGATTATAAAATGCAATTACAGGAACATACCATTTCAAATATCAAAATATATGAGGACACAACTGATTGTTATTATGCGATTGAAAAATCAAAGCATAAAAATAAAATAACAGTATATCCAACAGTAGTAATTAATAAATTAAACATTCAATCTGACAAACCTATTGAAAAAATAAAAGTATACACAGGTACGGGAAATTCATTGACACAGAAACATAATATAAACACCAGATATACATCACTAATGTTGGGTGATATCTCGCCAGGCATATATTTTATTGCTGTGTGGACAAAAAATGGCGAAAAACATATCATAAAATTTATTAAAATATAAAAAGTAAAAATAAACATACCCGATACAGTTTTTAGGGCTTTTCTTAAAACTAATTGATAGATAATCGGTATTCGTTTCAAATAGCTATAACGTTGGCAAAAATGCAGTTGCCAATTGGCATGAAAATGTACAGAGTCTTTTTATTCCTGTTATTTCTATTGGCACTATATTTGTTTATATTAACATGAACTTAATTTATTAACCCTTTAAAACAATTGAATTATAGAAAAATTACAAATCAAAGGCAACTGGAATCAAAGGAAATCTAAAACAAAAGTATAGTCAACTAACAGATGACGACCTTAACTATGTGAAAGGCAAAGAAGAAGAACTATTAGGCAAATTACAAGAAAAAACAGGTAAAAAGATTGTATATTCCTAAAATCTAAATACAAAAACTCAAAAATTACTATGACCCGGTGAAAAATTTTCTTTCCATCATATAAAATTATTGCATATTTTAAATTTTACTCAATAAATAAAGTAATTTTAGTAAATTTATTGAGTGAAAATATTATCTTTACATAATAAATTCTCTATTATGTATAAAAGAAAAATATTAAACCGGTTAAAATCAAAAGTTGAACAACCACGGAGAAGTATTCAACATGTCCGGGGCCCGCGACAGACTGGAAAAACCACTCTTGTAAAGCAAGTCGTTAAGACATTGGATATTCATTCTTATTATGTATCAGCTGAAGATTCAATCACGAACAATGAATCATGGATACATCAGCAATGGAAAATAGCCCGGGCTAAGCTGGATGCTTCTACATCAAATGAAATGTTGATGATCATTGATGACATACAAAAAATTCAATCCTGGAAAAAGGCAGTCATTTCAGAATGGGAAGAAGACAGCATGAAAGAAAGAAACATACGACTGATTGTTGTAACAACCAACCGGGACACATTTTCACGATCAACACGGGGAAGTTTTGAAATCACATGCGTTCCTCATTGGTCATTCAATGAAATGCGGGAAGCATTCGGGATTACTGCTGAACAATATGCATTGTACGGTGGATATCCCAAAGTATCAGATTTTATGCATGATGAAAATGACATGAAATCATACATCATAGATTCAATAATTGAAAAAACGCTCTCGAAAGACGTGTTCAGGATGGACAGGATCAATAAACCTGCTTTATTCAATGAATTCTTTCAACTGGCCTGTACATATTCAGGCCAAATACATTCATTTACCAGGTTTTTAAGTCAACTGAATAATGCCGGAAACACAACGACATTGTCTTATTACACGAAATTACTTGATGAAGCAGGGTTGATAACGGGCATTGGTAAGATGCAGGAAAAAAAACCAGGACAGCGAGGTTCTATCCCAAAATGGCAGGTGCAAAACAACGCCCTGCTGTTCGTGCAGGAAAAGAAAAACCTGCAAGAAATTATTTTAACACCTGAAAAATGGGATTTTTATATCGAATCTGCAATCGGTGCTCATCTGCTGAACATAACCAGGCTAAATAATATGAAGCTGTATTACTGGAAAAACATCCATCACGAGGTGGATTTTATTTTACAAAACGGACAACAAAAGACTGCAATTGAAATACAAAGTCATTACAAAAACAGGAAACCGGGCATAAAAGCATTTGTAAAAAAACATGTCCCGGATAAAATTTTTCTTATCGGGAAGGGCGGTACACCCTGGAATGATTTTTTAAAAAAAGAAGCGGATGATCTTTATTAAAAAGCCATATCAAATATATACTTATCAGAAAAACTATAATATCCATTATTTAAAAAAAATCTTAATGAAACCATTTTAAAAAGAAGATATGTATGCTGGCTGTATGAATTTTTCCATTTATTTTTTATATTTTTGATCCAAACATGTATAAAAATGCTTTACATTCATTATTTCAACAAGTTATGAATAAAAGTTTTTTATTTCTCAGAGAAAAAGATTACTGTCAAAATAAATAAATAGTATGAGTGGGGAACATGAACGAGCAGTGATAAAACAACATATTGTTTTAATGGGGGTAAAACATTGTGGCAAGAGTACATTGGGCCAACGGATTGCCAGGAAATTGAATAAAGAATTTTATGACCTGGATGATAAAATTTTAGAGTTGCAGGGAGACGATGTACTGACTCCCCGTGAACTTTTCAGTAAAAAAGGTGCTTCGTATTTTCAAAAATTAGAAACACTTGCAGTGCAAACATTATTTGAATCCCTGGGAAATACACAACAGGCCGTCATTGCATTGGGCGGGGGAAACATTGACAATACACAGGGCATGGAGATTGTCAGACACCAAGGGTACCTGGTTTACCTGGAGGAAAAACCGGACATTTTATATGAACGGATCATGCGTAGTGGTATTCCTCCATTTTTTGATCAAAATAAAAATATCCATGATCAGTTTATTGAACTCTATAACACCCGGTCTGAAAAATATGAGCAATATGCTGATATGAAACTTACTCTAAACAGCCGCAACCCTGAAGCAGCCGAAAAATATTTAATTGAACAACTAAAACAAAAAGGCTATGTCTGGTAATTCATTTGGTAAAGCATTCACCATTACAACATTCGGCGAATCACATGGTGATGCAATAGGCGTAATCATTGATGGCATTCCATCCAATATAGAAATTAAAAGCGAACTGATACAAAAAGAGCTGGACCGTCGTAAACCGGGGCAATCATCTATCACAACGCAACGAAAAGAATCCGATAAAGTCCATATTTTATCGGGTTTATTTAATGAAAAAACAACCGGCACCCCTGTTTGCCTGATATTATATAATAGCAACCAACGTCCGAAGGATTATGATAAAATCAAATCCCTTTTTCGTCCCGGCCATGCAGACTACACGTATTATAAAAAATACGGCAACCGTGATTACCGGGGCAGTGGACGTGCATCCGGAAGAGAAACGGCAGCCAGGGTAGCAGCGGGTGCGATAGCAAAACAATTGCTCAATCAAAAAGACATCAAAACAGTGGCATACACGCTTGAATCGGTTGGTATACGGTGCAACCGGTATGATGAAGAGGCCATTGAAAAAAATATTATACGTGCATGCGACCCCGATGCGGCTCAACAAATGATAGAAAAAATTGAAGCATTAGCAGCAGAAGGAGACAGCACAGGCGGCATTATTGAATGTAGAATAAATGGAATAGAAGCAGGATTGGGTGAACCGGTATTTGACAGACTGGACGCTGACCTGGCAAAAGCAATACTCTCGATCGGAGCTGTAAAAGGAATAGAATTTGGAAAAGGATTTGAAGCTGCCAGGATGAAAGGAAGTGAACACAATGACGAAATAGATGCCAGTGGATTCAAAACAAACCATGCCGGTGGTATATTAGGGGGTATCAGCAATGGAGACCAAATATTGTTTCGTACAGTGGTAAAACCTACTTCCTCAATTTCAAAAACACAACAAACAATTGATATAGCAGGGAATGAACAAACGATAAGCACTGAAGGACGTCATGATCCATGCATTTGCCCGCGCATAATCCCGGTCATAGAAGCAATGGCCAACCTGGTGATCATTGATCATGTTTTAAGGAATAACCAAGCCAGTGCATTTTAAGGGGACTTCTAATAATTCCTTCGCATCAAAATTTTCAGAGTTTTTTATAGACAATATTTTTTTTGAGTACTATCGGGATAATACAGGAAAAAATGAAGCAGTATAAAAATCAAGTGCTATAAAGAGCTGGTTTGTTAATCAAAAGACAACACCAATAAACCGCTACCTTAGATCAATTCACCTTTGCTTTACAAATTTAGAGCCCTTCTTCCAAAAATCGTTCAGTTGCCCTATGACACGCTGGAAATATTAAGTTTACGAAAAACTAATCTCTTCCGGTTCAATATTAACCTGTAACTAATACCTTATTGCCTGACTCGTTGTTCTCTTGTCCATGTTTCTTTTCGCCCAAGCCAGCGCATACCCATGATATACCCTTTCAGGTAAAGCGTGTTATTATCTTCCTCAAACCACATGTATGCCTCATAGAAATTGCCATTTTCCGGGTCATAGACTTTGCCGCCAGACCATTCCTTTTCGTCGGCATTGTATTCAAATTTCTTAATGATCTCCAATCCTAAAATTTTCCTGAACCGAAGTGAAGCTTCAGGATTGTTTTTATCCCTTTTATCCAGGTCTTCCTTATCCCTTATCCAGGCAATTTTACCATAATACTTCCCGTCATTTTTTTTATAAATTTTGATTTGGGACCGGCCGTCTTTGGTCAGCCAGATACCAACGATTTGGTCTGCTGCTTGTGCGTGAAGTGAACAAGGAAGCACTACCAATAAGATTAATAATAGATACCTGTGAATATTTTTAAATATGTTCATGATATATTGTTTTGTGACCGTTGATAAAAATCGAATGAGAATACAATCAACTCCATAAAACCGTTTCGTGACAAGGACTTTAACACGGCTTATTCAGGTATCTATTTTCAACGATTTAACATTTAATTCTTTGCCCTGTAATACATCAATTCGTGTATGCTTACAAAAAGGGCAAACAGAAAAATGCTCTTTCATATCAAATTCATTTTTGCACTGTTGGCATCTTCCTTTTGCAGGTATCAGTTGTAATATATAATGAGAATTTTCAAGGAGAGTATTTTTAATGGCCTCTTCCATGGCAAATTCAAGAGCTTCTACCACGACTCCGCTCAGTGCCCCTATTTCTATTGTTATTTCCCTGACAGATTTTGCTTTATTTTGTTCTGCCTGTTCTTCAGCTATAGCAACTATATTTGTAGCGATTGATAATTCGTGCATAGTCGGTCAGTTAATATTTCGCCACTAAAGGCATTCTTCTTCCACTTCCAAAAGCTTTTGAGGATATTCTAAGCATAGGAGGTGCCTGGTAGCGTTTAAATTCATTTTGGTTTATCAGGCGTACAACTTTGTTTACAAGGGCTGCATCAAAACCTTCCCCGGTAATAATATCCACGGGTTTTTGTTCTTCAATATAATGATACAATATCTGGTCCAATACTTCGTAATCCGGTAAACTATCCGTATCTTTTTGATCGGGTCTTAATTCAGCCGATGGAGGTTTTGTGATGATATTATCAGGAATGACTTCACTGTCTTTATTAATATATTTTGCCAGTTTATACAAGTCTGTTTTATACACATCCCCAAGAACAGATAATCCCCCGGCCATGTCCCCGTATAATGTTCCATACCCAACAGCAGCTTCACTTTTATTGGATGTATTTAAAAGGATATTCCCTAATTTATTTGATATTGCCATCAGCAGGATGGCTCTTGCCCTGGCCTGTATGTTTTCTTCCGTTATATCTTCCTTCACGTGTTGAAATAAAGGCTGCAATGTTTTTTTAAATTCATCAAAAACAGGTTCAATGGGCACGATGTCATATTGTATACCCAGGTTATTTGCCAGCTCAATGGAATCACTCACGGAATGTTCTGAGGAGTATTGACTGGGCATTAACAATGCCCTTACATGCTTAGCGCCCAATGCCCTTTCAGCCAGTACAAGTGTAACAGCCGAGTCTATCCCGCCAGAAAGCCCAAGCACAGCGGTTTTAAAATTCATTTTTCCAAAAAAATCCTTCAACCCCAGGATTAAAGCATCGTGGATACGCGGGATGGGAATTTCATCAATCTTTGCAGGCTGTGGTGGCATTCGCATCAATTGATCTGTATCTATGATCGTGAAATCCTCTTTAAATAAAAGCATTTCATGGACAATATCACCGTTGAAATTAACAACCAGCGAATTACCAGGAAATATCAATTCGGTTTGTGCCCCGGCCTGGTTGACATATATTAATGGAATTTGATATTTACAGGCATTATTCATGAATATTTGCCTCTTGTCATTTACCTGGTTGTATGCAAAAGGAGAAGCAGCAATATTGATCATTATGTCTGCTCCCTGGTTATAAAGTTTTTCCATGGGAGCGATTGTATATAAATTACTTCTTCCCATTGGTGACATTGCGGGTTGTTGGTCCCAAATATCCTCACAAATGGTCAGTGCAATATTAACCCCTTTAAAAGATATGGTTTCAAATTGAGTATTTGATTCAAAATACCGGTATTCATCAAAGATATCATACGTGGGCAACAAGGTTTTATGACGTATTGCTGAAATTTTTCCTCCCGATAATAAGCATGCTGAATTATATAAAGGCTTACCTTTCTTATTTTTATTGACTAAAGGGACACCTACAATTGCTGCTGTCTTGGTGCATTCTTTAGCAATTCGTTGTAATGAAGAATAACACGCATCAACAAAATCTTTATGTTCTAACAGGTCCTGTGGAGGATAACCACAAACAGAAAGTTCGGAGAAAACAACCAAATCTACATTTTGTTCGGAAGCGCACCAGATATGCTCAAGAATTTTTTGTGCATTTTTATCAAAATTTCCTATATGATAGTTCAGTTGCGCTAATGCTATCCTCATGCTATAATGGTATCGTCACACTTTATTATATAAATTGGATGGTTAAAATACAATTCCTAACCGCAATGACAGATTGATGAGCTTGGTTTTATCATCCGGAAATTTATTCGTTGTAACATCCATAAACCCGTTTTGAAAAATCAATCCCATGCATAAGGCTGTTGAACCTCCTAACGAGTACTCTATTCCGCCTCCAAAATAATACGAGGCATTAAATAATGCAACATCATCCTGAATATTTTGTTCTTTATTTTCAATTTCCATTTTGGCGCTTACATTGAATTCTGCCATTGTGCCTACATGCGCATAAAATTTCATATATCCGATTTCATTAGATAAAAATTTGAGGCCAATCGGAAGTTTAATGTATTGTAACTTATATTTATATGTTACATCTGTTTTTTCCGGTGAATCTTCTAAAGAAGTAAATCTTATGGTATCATATTTAATATTTCCCCTTACATTATTCAGGTTTATACCTGTGTTGAATGCATAATTTTTTGCAAAGAAATAATCAAAGAAAAATCCGAAATTAAAACCAGCACTGACCCCCTCGGGATCAGAAATTTCATTTACAACAGAAAACCAGCTCAATTGAGGGTCAGCATTAATACCAAAGCGAAGGCCACTGTCATCATCTGCATATATATTTGTTCCCAGACAGGCAACAAGTAAAATAACAAGTAATTTTTTCATAATTATTTATTTTAAGATAAGCAGGCTCGAAGCCGAGCTTCGCCTTTTCGAAACCGTCCTACTGATTGCTCTTGGGTT
>CAYFQI010000059.1:0-12963 GCA_964345135.1 uncultured Bacteroidales bacterium | reverse complement strand
CTATGAAAAACTCTGAAAATTTTGATGCGAAATAATTATTAGAAGTCCCCTTAAACTAATTAATTAGTTCAAAAGAATATGAAGTTTCAATTCCCATTAGCCCTGTGTGCTTTAGATTTAGCCGTATTAGTTGCAGGATGCAACAATTCGGAAAAAAAAGATAAAACAACAGAAAATGACCAGGAGAGTCAACGTCCCAATATACTTTTTATCATGAGCGATGACCATGCACAAAAAGCTATCAGTGCATATGACAGTACTTTAATCAAGACCCCCAATATCGACAGGATAGCCAATGAAGGGGCTTTATTTGCCAATAGCTTCGTCGCCAATTCAATCAGTTCACCAAGCCGTGCCGTGATGCTTACCGGAAAACACAGCCACAAAAACGGATTGAAAGACAACCGGCAGAGGTTTGACAGCAGCCAGGTAACACTACCTAAATTATTAAAAGAAGCCGGTTATTACACGGCAATGATTGGAAAATGGCATTTGAAATCAAATCCCACGGGATTTGATTATTGGAATATTTTAAATGACCAAGGCAATTATTACAACCCAGACCTCATAGAAATGGGCGATACCATCCACCATACTGGGTATGTGACGGATGTGATCACGGATTTGACAATTAAAACCCTGGACAACAGGGATAAAGACAAGCCATTCTGCCTTCTTTATCACCATAAAGCACCCCATCGGACATGGATGCCAGATACAACTGACTTGCACCTTTTTGAAGATAAAGAGTTTCCTTTACCAGATAATTTTTTTGATGACTATAAAGGAAGAAAAGCAGCCAAAGAAGCTGATATGAGAATTAAAGACATGTTTTATACATGGGACATGAAATTGCAGCCCGGCCAATACGAAAAAGAATCTGAGAAAGGCGGTTCCGGGCCCAAACATTTTGATATTATAGAATCGTTGGCAAAAGAATGGCTTGGCAGAATGACCCCGGAACAAAGAAAAACTTGGGACAACTATTATGTGCCACGTAATAATGTTTTCACAGAACTGAATTTAGAAGGGGTAGAACTTGCCAAATGGATGTATCAACGATACATGCACGATTACTTAAAATGTATTGCCTCGGTAGACAGAAATATTGGCAGGGTGCTTGAATATCTTGAAGAAAACAATTTAATGGATAACACCATCATCGTATATACATCTGATCAGGGATTTTATCTTGGAGAGCATGGATGGTATGACAAGCGGTTTATGTATGAAGAATCATTCCGCACCCCTTTATTGATCAGATATCCAAAAGAAATAAAAGCGGGCACAACCATCCATGAAATGGTACAAAATATTGATTACGCCCCCACATTCCTGGATTTGGCAGGAGAAAAAATTCCTGAAGAAATACAAGGACGTTCACTAAGGCCATTATGGAAACAAACCAACCCCGAATGGAGAGATGCCCTGTATTATCATTACTATGAATATCCCCATGGTTGGCATTATGTAAACAAACATGATGGGATAAGGACAAAACGGCATAAACTCATCCATTTTTATGAAATGGGGGAATGGGAATTATATGACCTTAAAATAGATGCCAATGAAATGAATAACCTTTATGGCAACCCTCAATACACTAATCTGGCAGATTCTCTAAAAACAGAACTGCAAAATTTAAGGGCTTTTTATGGTGTGGGCAATATAGAATAGGCCGATTCGCTAAACAATCAATTATCCAGTATGGTATTTTTCGGAGCGGTTTTTTAGTTATTATATTATAATACATTGCATCTATAATAAAAACAAAAAAATGAAAACATTAAAACTTTTATTAACAATCACTTTAACTAGTGTTTTTTCAATAATTTCTTATACACAAGAAAATAACCCAAAAAAAGACAATCTGATATGCCTTGAATTAAAATTTGGCAGCAATAATGAACCCAAAATATGGGACGGGGCCATGAAATTTAAAACCCAGACTGAACAATCCCGTTTTTTATATCAAAACTCAAGCAAAGGATGGCGTGATCCTTATACAGAAATAAACATGAAAGACAGTAAAATAACCTGGAAGGGAAGGTCAACACGCGATACTACCTATCAATGGGCTATTTATAATAACAAACGGACAGAAGGGTATACCCCGGCTGCAGATTTGGATCCATTCAAACCTTTTCGTTTGCATACCAACATGGAAATAGAAGAAGGCACTTCACTACAAGTCAATACAGAACAAGGCGATTTTGAATTCAATCCAGGGGAATTAGAATTTGGAAAAACACAAAAATACCTCAATGGCCAGGTCTCTGTTACCCGTGTTTATCCGGCCCTGAAACTGACCAATATGAATTACATTCATGAGCGGTGTAAATATCATGGATTCCCTTCTGCAACATCTACTTCAGATGGAAAAACATATATTGTTTACAGCACATATTATGAAGGCATGTCGCCTTACAGATGGCACAGGTTTACAGACGACATCCCAGATGATTTTAGTTACCTTGCCCAGCAAGCAGATGGAGATGCGTTAAATGTGCTCATAGAAAAAGATGGGGAGGTTGTAAATGAATTTGCCCTGACATCCAAAGGAAAGGACATTTTTGATATTGCCACCATAACAGACAAGGATGATAATATTTGGGTTGCATGGTCTGAACGGATAGACGGAAATCAGGATATTTATTACACCAAAATAAACGAAAATAAGCCCGGCAAAATAAAACGTCTCACGAACCAAGCCGGCCCCGACATTCATCCTGCCCTTGCAATCAACGACAACGGGGTATGGATCACCTGGCAGGGTTTCAGAAATAACAATTTCGACATTTTATACACGAACCTGGAAAAAAATTCAGGCACCGAACAAATAGTAGGCAAAACACCGGCCAATGAATGGCAGCCCGCAATTGCAGTTGACAGTAAAGGAAATATAGCCATTGCATGGGACACGTATAAAAAAGGCGATTATGATGTGTATTATGCATTACTTGATCAAAACGGCAAAATAAAAAAAGAAAACTATATAGCTGCATCCCTGGATTTCGAAGCAAGGCCCAGCATTGTTTTCGACCACGAAGACAGGCTATGGGTTGCATATGAATTAGCCGGGAAAAATTGGGGGAAAGACAATGGCTCTCCGTTTTTCATTGAAAAAAATAAAGAAACGGAAGGGCTCTATGAAACACGGTCAATAAGGGTTATGTGCATTGATGATGGTTCTTTTTACAACCCAAAAGTTACAGCAGATAAAGTGATTCCCAAAGAAACCCGGTATACCTTCTTTTACAACAAAGGGGCCAAACCTGAATTATATGAAATTGCCAAAACACCTAACCATTACTTAAACTACCCGGTCCTTTTTAAAGATGAAAATAACAAAATTGGACTGGTGTACAAAAAAAGCCCAGATCTAAAAAAAAGGGTATCAGGAACCACACAATATTGGAGCTACCTCATGTCATTTAACGGCAAAAGCTGGAGTAACCCGGTTTTAATTTACGGTTCATTTAGCCAGATGCATGAAAAACCGGTTATAACTGTTGCTCCCGGAAATACAATTAAAATTATTCATGCTTCAGACCGTCAAAAAAATTGTACTGCTGATGACCCGTTCCAGTTTTGCCAGAACATCTGGATATCTTATCCTGAATTTACAGGCAAAACATATGGTTATAAATTAACCAAAACAGATACTCCTCAAATAGCTGAAAAACAAGAATCTGCCAAGAAGGAAGAAGAAGACCTTAAGGCCCTTCAAACATACCGCACCACTACGAATGGCAAAACTTACAGGATATTAAGCGGTGATTCTCACCGGCACTCATCCTTTTCGGGCGACGGCGGAGGCGACAGCCAGATTGAAGATTCGTACCGGTATGTCTTAGATGCTGCTTCGTTGGCCTGGTTCAATAATGGAGACCATGATAATGGATACAATGAGTATTATTGGAACATCATCCAAAAATACACGGACATTTTCCATTTAACAAATTACCATACCTCGCTTTTTGGGTGCGAACGCAGTTGCGGGTATCCCGACGGACACCGAAACATTATATTTACACAACGGGGTATCAGGATGCTACCCCGGCTTAAGTGGGATAAATCAAAACACCCACATACATCCCCCGATGTGGAACTGCTTTATGATTACCTGGAACAATTCAACGGGATTTGTGTTTCCCACACATCAGCAACAACAACAGCCGGTACAGATTGGAGGTCATTAGACACCCATCACGAACCAGTAAATGAAATATATCAGGGCGAACGCATGAGTGCCGAATGTCCAACCTGTCCCCGTTTCGATTCCACGATCCCATACCACCCTGTAAATAAAAAAGGGTTTTACCGGAACCCTCTGGAAGACGGCCATTATCTGGGCATCATTGCCAGCTCCGATCACAGATCCACCCATGTATCATATGCCATGGTGTATGCAGAAGAATTTACCCGCGACGGCATTATGGAAGGCCTAAAAAGCCGGCGTACTTATGGTGCAACAGATAACATCGTGTTGGATGTGCAAATGGACGGCCACATGATGGGCGAAGTGATCAACACCAATAACAGGACACTCGACATCCATGTTATTGGAACGGGTAAAATCAAAGAAATAGTGGTGATAAAAGACAACAAAGAATACACCGTCGCCCATCCCGGTAAACAAGAAGTTACAGTTCAATGGAAAGACAAACAAATAAATGATGGGGAAAGTTATTATTATGTCCGCATCATGCAAGAGGATGGGGAATTAGCCTGGTCGTCTCCAATTTGGGCAACAAAATAAACAAAAATAAAGGGAGCCAAAATAGCATATGCAAGCTATCGGCTCCCTTCATCCCTTACTACTATTCCTGATTTTTCACCGCATTAAACAATGCTTCCAAATTGCCCGGCGCAATATCAGGTAAAACAGCTTCATGACTTGGAGAAATAATCAAACCGGTCGGGAAAATCTCTTTTAATTCCATCACGTTCCGGTAAACATCTTCTAGTGTTCCGTTTACCAACAATTCCTGCGCATCTACCCCTCCACAAAATGACACCTTATGTCCAAAATGCTGTTTTAACTTTTCCGGCTCCATATCTTTGGCCAATGCCTGTATTGGATGAATACAATCTATGCCGATAGAAATAAGGTCATCAATCACAGGAAAAATTGACCCACAGGAATGGTGGATCACAGTAAGACCATAACTCTTTGCCTGGTCAACCAGCTGTTTTGTGCCGTTAAACACAAACTGTCGAAGCAGTTCAGGTTCTATCAATAAACTGGTCTGTGTCCCAAAATCGTTTCCGATCAAAACAGCATCAAGATATCCTTTGGTTGCTTCATAAAATATTTCATTCGCTTTCAAATAAAATTTTACTATACGATTGATCACCGCTTCAAACATTTCGGGGTTAACCAACATCTTCATCAAGGCTGTTTCCATCCCAAAAGCCGAACATGCATCCTGGAAATGAGCAGACCACATCATGGCCATCCTGATCTTGTCAGTGGGCAACTGCTTAACCCGTGCCAGAGATTCATCCCGTGGCAGATATTTTGCCGGATCCGGCCAGTCAAACTTTTCAATATCACCAGGTGATTCATAATTTTCAAAAAACCCGGGGGCTGTTAATGTTCTTTCGTCATTACTTCCATCATAACATTTTTTAGCAAAATTAAAAGCTCCTGCAATATGATATGCAGGAGGAAGATTAAACGGAACATCCACTGCCCAGATATCATCATTAATATATTGCTTGAAAGCCTCTAAAGTAGGTACATTAAAATGCTTTAAAATACCCGGCACTGCATTTTCCTCCGGCATACCCAGCCAGCTTGCCGGAAAATCTGTTTGTTCCCTGTTCAGGGTAGCGAAAAATCGTTCTCTTGAATCCATCATATTTAATAAATAAGTTATTATTCTTTACAAATTTATGTTAAAATCCATATTATGAAGTAATTTTTTTCCGTTAAAAAATAGCACAAATCCGTTATTGTATCATAAAATTTGATATCTTTGATCTGTTGGATTATACGCTGTCAATCATGCTTCAATTACTTCAATCATTACAATTTCGTTTATTATTTACCGAGCATTGCATCGTGGGAACAGAATGGGATTATAAAAACGTGTTAAGCCCTTTTTCACGGATATTGATTGTGACAGGTGGAGATGGGTATGTATGGCATCATAAGCAAAAATTTCATTTAACTCCTGGAACCATGCATCTCATCCCAAGCTACACATTAAGCCATTACAAAACATTCCATTCATTGGAATCCATCTATATTTTATTCACTGTACAAACAAGAGAAGGCATGAGCATTTATCAATTCTTAAATCCGAATTTTCATGTTCAGACGAAAGCCCATGACATTGATCAAGCCATGCACCTGGTATCATTGAATCCGGGCCGGCAGCTCCGGGATTATGACCCGGCGAAATATGATAATAAAGCCACATTGCATAGTTTCAATGATCAAAACACCATTTCTAACATACCGGCATTCATCGAAACCCAAGGGATCATTCAGCAATTTTTTGCCCGGTTCGTGACCAATACATCCTCGCGACCCATTAAAAAAATCGAAACATTCCAACGCCTTTTTAAAAGCATCCAATACATCACTGAACATCTTGATAAACCAATTCATGTAAAAGACCTGGCGGACATGAGCTACTATTCTACCGATCATTACTCAAAAATATTCCTGGACATCATGGGATTGAGGCCCATTGAATACATAAACAAAAAACGGATCGAAAAAGCCGAATTGCTTTTGCTTACAACACCCGGGAATATTGAAAATATTTCCGCAATGTGTGGCATCCCCAATACTTCTTATTTTCAACGGCTATTTAAAAAATATAAACACATAACCCCGGCAAAGTACAGGAAAGAAAAAACATGAAAAATATATCAGGTATGTTGATCCTTTTATTAAAACGACATAAACACAAAAGCTGTATTTTTTAGCCATGCTTGACAAACCTTCCGAAGTGACTGGTGTGTATAAAGATAATATGTCATATGATGAAGCAGATACTATTGGAGAGGCAAAAACCGGCGCTTTTTTTGTTCTGCGTGATATCGTGGGTTACAGCGAATTAACGGGACGACAAACATTTCTTGACATGCTGCAATTTGTCTTTGAAGGATACCATACACCTGACATTGCCTATCCGTATCTCTTTTCATACTTTGAAGGAGAGGAATGGCGCACCCAAAAACAAGCCCGGGAGGCATTGGAAATGCACTTCAGGAATGGCCCCGACGGGTGGCCTGGCAATGACAACTGCGAGACTCTTTCTGCATGGTATGTTTTTACAGCAATGGGTTTTTATCCCGCATACCCGGGAACTGACGAATACACGACAGGAAGTCCGTTTTTTGACAAAGTGGTCATAGAACTCAATCCAGAGTATTATGAAGGTTATCAATTTGTTATAGAAGCAGAAAACAATGGCCCTACCAATATGTACATACGGAAAGGGTCTATCAATGATCAACGGATTAAACCTCAACCCCAAAAAACAAGATTTCGCATATAACCCTTTTATGATACAAATAAGTGAGGATATACCAATTAATTCATATTTGACATTGTTGCCGATTTTATCTAAATTTAAACCCCGAATATGAAACTGACCTCAACGCTAAGCACACACGACTATTGCCATAGAGCATGAAGATGAAATTTTGACTCTCTTGGCGTTTACGCAGTAAATTATAAAAGGTTCTTCTACGCTGAGCTGCCGGATAAAACAAAAAGACATATTTCGGGAAGTATTGGAATTTCAAAACAGCAAAACATTTATTATCAAGTTCAACTTTAATAAATCAAAATCATACTTTCAAAACCAGGAATGGTTACCTGGTTTTTTATGCTTTCCCCGTCTAAGGTTTTATAAATAAGCCCTTTTTTGAGGGTAAATGTTTTTTCATTCATCTCTTTATTGACCAGAATCAGGGAATTGCTATTATAATCCAATGGAATGAACACAGAATGTTCATCATGATCGCTATTTTCCTGCCATGCCTTAAAAATATAATTCCGGGTTATTTTGCATCCTTCTTCCATGGTTTCTTTTTCAATATGGTATTTTTCCTTTGGACTTGCGTATGTATTGCTATCGATGTATCCCGGGTCATGGTCAGGCTTATATGTATGCTTGATCGAAAGGGTGTGTTCCAAATTATACGTGTTGAATAATATATTATTGGTGGCATAATTATTTTCACAAACCGCTTTAAGCCGGTGTTCATTCCATTCTGCAAACGACAATTGTTTTTTGTTCCCGTATAATGTGTTCCCTTTTATTATATTATTGAATGCTCCATCGTTGACAAGGATCCCGGAACCAACATCTGTCACCGTGTTGTTCATCACATGGATATTATTCGAATTGTTGTCAAGATAAATTCCGTTTATCATTAGATGATCACCCGGCGTTCCATGGGTATATCCATGATTATACCTGAATATATTGTTCCGGATGATGTTGTTGTAAGTATACATCGAATCCAATCCCCAGCAATGAAATATACCTCCATCATTATAAGTCACATTGGCATGTTTAGCCACATTATACTCGCAAATATTATCATGTCCGTCCATTCTGATGGCAATCCAGCCAACGCTGTCAATTTGGTTATGCCGGATTATATTATGGTGGGCCAACCGGCTATATCCTTCAGGCCTGTATTCATTGTTGCAAATGCATATCCCCAGGCCGCCATTCACACCGTCAATTCCATACCCCGGGATCATCCCTATCCGTTTGATAATATTATGCCCGATATCAAAGTTGTTGATTTCAAGGAGCATCATGGCTGATCCATAAATGTCGCAGATTATATTGTTGGTGACGGAGCCATGAGATGCCCCTTCTTTTACGACTATCGCCGTTTTATATATATTGGAGAAAGTACAGGAATCAACATGAATTGAGCGATTCATTCCTTGTGCAATAATCCCATTATTATAAAACATGCTGAAATGCAGTTTTTTAATATTAATATATGAAGTATTAGATGAAATGATCATGCCATTCTTTATGTAACTTCCCTCTACTTTATCATTTTGAGAAAGCGGTTTCTCAGGAATAATGTTAACAGTGTTTGTGTTAGCATTATAATGCCATTCTCCTACGGTATCCAGAAAATTCGCTTTATTATCAAGATAATAGCCCCATCCTGGACGGCATTCATATTGGCTTAAATTATTGTGAAACAAAACCGAGTCAAATGTAAGTGTATTTTTGTTTGCATGAATGATTTCACGATGTTCATAATCCCAGTTATAAATCCGCATACGTACAGTAGCGCCAAGTACCTCATCGGGAGAAAGAGTAAGTTCAGCATCCAGTAAAAAATCTTTACCTCCCCCTTTCATGAACAGGTATCCAGTATTTGGATAGCGCGCAATGGTTTGAATATGGCCGTTGATAAACAAATGCTTAATGGCATGTTCAGATTTGAAGGATTCAAAACCCGGGGATTTGTCCGTGGTTTTGTGAAGTACCATACTACCTGTGATAACAGGTTTTTGACCTTTTCCATAAGAAGTAAAAATAATAGGCTTTTCTTGTTTTCCGGAAGAAGTTATCATCAATGTTCCTTCAAAACGATCTCCGGTGCGAAATAGGACCCGATCTCCGGGGATTAAAGTGGCCTTATTTAATCTTGTGATCGTTTTCCAGCATGCTTCAGGTGAAGTCCCAGACGCATTATCGTCTCCTTTGTTTGACATGTAATAATCTGTAGCATAAATGAAATTAAAGCATAAGATTAATAAAAATAATATAAACCCTTTTTTTTCAATACTTTTTGTCATTTTTTAAATAGTTATATGTTATTTAAATAGTTATTAATTATATAAATCATTAGAACCCGTCTATAATGTCAACTGTTCTTTTCTGTAATTACGGGGGCTTTTCCCAAAATAAGTAGAAAAAAGCCTTGAAAAGTAATTTGCATCATTAAACCCACTATCAAACGCAATTTCTTTTAAACTCAACCCCCTTTTTTTTAATAAACTACATGCATGTTTAAGTCTCAAATCTATAATATAATGCATGGGTGAGGAATTATAACAATCTTTGAAAATTCGTAAAAATTGTCTTGTAGATAAAGATGCCATTTTTGCGAGATCTTCATTATGGATCGGGGTGGTATAATTTTTTTCTATGTAAGTAATGGCCTTGCTAAGGCCATCCAATTTATGAGGTTTATTTATCGAAGAATGGCCTGCATATTTCCTGGATAATTTTACAACAAGTTCTAGAAATTTTGATTTGATAATGATTTTAAACCCTGCCCTTTTAACGCTGAATTCATTTAAAATATTTTCGGAGATATGATTGATTGCCATAAGCTCCTGAGAAGACAGATGTATATAATGTTTATATCCCTTTTTCGATGAAAACATGGGTTCCAATACAAACAAAGACTGATAACCTTCCATTTGAAATAAATCATTTTGTTGATTGAAGAAATAATCCGGGTCAAAAATAAAATTATAGAGTTCTAAACCCATCGGATCTTTAAATCCATGATGAATTGTATTATTATTAATTATAAATACATCACCGGCAGAGATTTGTTGTCTGTTTTCATTAATCGTATGAATAGCCGCCCCTTTTTTAATGATAAATAATTCATGAAAATCATGTGAATGAGCCTCATATGGCTCATTTAAAATGCCATGATCAATCCTGAATGGAAATGCATAATCAGGAACTATTTTTTTGAGTTTTCTTTGGGTGATCATATTAATGTCATTAATGTGCTAATATATGTCTGAATAATCCAAACTAGATTTATATAATTACTTATCTTTGTTGATATATATAAGTTTAATTATATGACCTAAATGTAAAGATAAAAAATAAATATGAAAAACATGAAAAAATTTATTGCTGATTTATATAATAAGCCCGATAAAAAGTTTTGTCTCTATACAGGATATGCAAACCAACAAATAGCAGAGATATTAAATGTGAATCAATGGGATTGGACTCCTTCTTTGCCAAAACTACTCGAACCGTTTTATGGATTAACTCATACAATACCCTTAGCAATGGGATGTGAAAAAATATTTACATCTGAAGGAAAAGAATGGATTTCTCCCTGCATTCAGGACCCTGGGGATATAAAAAAGATTACCATTCCCCATGTTAACCAGGGTAGAACAGGCGAAATATTGGATTTAATTAAAAAAATTTTGAGAGAGGATCCGTCTACTGATATCAGATTCCCTGATATTCAATCTCCTTTAGGTGTAGCAGAATTAATGTGTGGTGAAATGATTTATACTGCATTATTAATGAATCCTGATGATGTACATGAACTATTAGAAAAGATAACACAATTTACTATTCTGTATATAAAAGAATTACAAAATATTATGGGCACCCGGTATAATCCCTGTTGTTTCCCTGAAATATGGAGTGAAGCTCCTGGATACTACATTGCCGATGATACCAATTCCATGGTTTCCCCGGAAATGCATTATGAATTCTCAGTTGAGTACATTAACCGTATAACAGATGAAGCAGGCCCATTACATTATCATTCTTGCACGTGGTATCCCCAGTATTTTGAAAATATAAAAATGGTACGCAATACAAAAGCCAAAAACTGGAGTATGATTGTCAGCTGCGATCCGGTTGATATTATTAATAATTTTTCAGGAACCACCGTTTTGGCACCTCATATTCATCTGGATATGCATAATGAGAATGGCATTAAAAATATAGGGAAAAATTTAAATTCAGAATATGATGTTGTTAAATATCTTTTAGATAATATGCTGGATAATACAACATTATACCTTCAGTTTTATGAAGACCTGGTACAGGAAACCGATAAAATCATAGAAATTTATCACTTATTGGACCAATATGGATATACCCCACAGAAGCATGGATTCGGGTAGAGCCTGTCTTCGACAAAATGTTAAATCCGTTCTTGCGTATTGATAAATGGTACTTCAACGGTTTGGTTGCAAAATACATCTGCATCTGTAACCATTAGATTTTAAAATACATTAACAAATGTCGACATTGAAATAAATTAGAACTTCATGTATATGCAATGGGATTGAGAGTGAGTTATTGACAATTTTTATTCATTGCGAAAACCTGTTATCTGAAGTTGTATCGTTTAATTTGTACTTTTTATCTTCCAGCCATCCGGTTTTTTCAGGTTGATGTATATCAAATGCGGGAACATATGATTTAATATCTAAAAGAGGTGTCCCATCCAATATATCAATATTCTTTATATGGAGTATATTGTATTTGACTTATAAAAGTCTTACTACTGATATCCCAATACTATTCGGCCTCCGGGGAGCACGGGTTGAAAATAAACCATGTAACCGGTTATCTAAAAATGGGGTGACATGTAATTAATACCATTTTAAAATTGCTTTATTGCATCCCCCATGGGTATTTAGTTCGTTTTACACAATAAGTCCCTGTTGGATTAGCACTTAAGTCAATCGTATGAAACAAAGATTTCTGGTTTTGAGAATAAGGCTCAATTATTTTAATTTTGCACCTCTTCGCTGGGCAGTTTTTTATCACGATATCCAAGTCAAACAGGCAATTACAATTGCATAAAGCATGTATTTCATGTTCTTCAACAATAATTGTATCTTTATTTAATGTAACATTACAATACAAGCTGTCGGGACAACAATTAAATCCTGCGTTGATGTGCTTTAGGTTTAACGTCTTGGTTGATTCAATATACACATACTGCACACAACTCATAGTATCAGATATGTTTTCACCCGGAGAACCTGTTTTGAATGATTTACAAGTTGAATGGCTTATAACTTCACCATCCATATCCTTTAAAGCCGATGATGAATGATTTTGATTTTTTTCACAACTGAAGAGAAAAAGAAAGATGATTGCCAATAAGATGTTAATTTGTTTCATCTGTTTATTTTTTTAAGTTTCTAAGTTTCTAAGTTTCTAAGTT
>CAYFQI010000058.1:0-13146 GCA_964345135.1 uncultured Bacteroidales bacterium | reverse complement strand
AGATAAACCCAATTAACTCAATTAACTCAATCAACTCAATCAACTTAGAAACTTAAAAACTTAGAAAAATAAACAGATGAAAAAATTGCTATATTTGACAGCCCGTTAACAAAAATTCAGGGGGATTTTAGAATCATAAAAAAAATAGTCTAAATTCATATTTAATTACAGAAAATTACATAATTTTATTCAAAATTTAAAATGTTTGATTATTAAACTATTTATCATGAGAATACTATTATTGATCATTGGATTGTATTGTAGTTTATTTATAAATGCCCAGCAGGAATTAATCGCTTGGGAAAAATATTTCGGGGGTGCATATAATGAACATATTGAATCAGTGATTCAAACTTCTGATGAAGGGTATTTATTCACCGGGTGGACCACCTCGACCGGTGCAGGAGGAAAGGATGTGTGGATCGTTAAATTGAACCGGAATGGCGACAAACAATGGGAAAAAGTATATGGTGATACACAAGATGACATAGGGATTGATGCACTTGAAATTAAAAAAGGATACATGATTCTGGCACATAGCCAATCAAACAATAAAGGGTATGCTGATACCTGGATTTTTAAAGTAGATGAGGAAGGAGACCAAAAATGGGAAAAAACGATATGGGGGTCAGAAAAAGATCGTTTGAATATGTTATTGGATACAAAAGATGGGGAATATGCATTGGCAGGAACAAAAGAACAAAAAGGAGACCATGACCTGAATATGTGGCTTGTGAAAACAAATTCAAGAGGTAAAATGCGTTGGCAGGGAATTTCGGATGAACGCTATTTAGACGATGAAGCATTCGATGTCCTTAAATTAAAAGACGGTTATTTAATGGCTGGCTATATAAAAAATAAAAATGGGGTTAAAAATGGTTATCTCAGAAAATTTGATATACGTGGGAATAATTTGTGGAGCAAACAATATGGCGGAAGTAAAGATGATCAATTTAACGGTATCGTGAGTGCAGATAACGAACGATACATTTTGTGTGGAACAACTGTGTCAAAAGGAAAAGGGCAAACTGATATGTGGCTGGTGAAAGTAAATAAAAACGGAGATGTGGAGTGGGAGAAGACGTTTGGTGGATATGATGATGATTTTGCAATCCATATCACGAGATCAAAATTTGACTTTTTAGTTAGTGGCTATACTGCTTCTAAAGGAAAAGGCGGCTATGACTATTGGGTTATGGAAGTCAATGCACAAGGTGATCTTCAATGGGAACAGACATTTGGATCTGATAAAAAGGAAGTGGCAAGTTTTTCTTTGATCACAAAAGACAATGGGATACTGCTTGTTGGTACTGCCTTAGACCAAAAAGATAACAAATCAAATGGATATCTTGTTAGATTACATCCCGGCATTGAATCTGCACCCAGCAACATGGCTGATGCTTCTTCTCAGGATAAAATGCTCAGTGAAAACAGGGAAGTGAAAAATGTTGAAAAAGGTGATGCAACAATTAAAATTACAGCTCCTGTTGTTCGTGAAGGATTTAAAACCGTCATCAATAAAAATCAGTTTATTTTAAAAGGAAATATTTTAAGCAAAAAAGGAATCCAAAGTATTTCGATAAACGGGAAAGAAGTCATGTTTCATGAAAATGGGTCATTTTCTTCCATAGTGCCACTGAATGTTGGAAACAATGAAATATCAATTGAAGTAGAAGAAAAAGACAAAAGCATATCCGAACGAACATTCTCTGTTGCACGAGCCGCTAATTTACAAAAAGACCAGGACATTACACTTGAACAGGTTGCTGGTAAATACTATGCACTACTTATTGGTGTTGAAGATTACATGGACCCCGATATCAATAATCTTGATAAACCTGTTGACGATGCCATGCAATTATACAATACACTTACCGGTTTTTATACATTCAATGAAGCAGATGTAAAAATGCTTAAAAACCCTACCCGGGCAGAAATCATTGTTGCTTTAGATGAAATCAGTAAAAAAATGAAACCCGGGGATAATTTTTTACTCTTTTATGCCGGGCATGGTCATTGGGATGAACAAAAAGAACTTGGGTATTGGCTGCCGGCTGATGCCATGAGGTCAAATACAGCAAACTGGCTTAGGAATAGTACAATCAGGGATTATATTAGCAGTATAAAATCCAAACATACACTACTTATCGCCGATGCCTGCTTTAGCGGTGGAATATTTAAAACCAGGGCAGCATTCAATTCAATGGAAAAGGCCATTAATAAGCTGTATGATTTGCCCAGTCGTAAAGCTATGACTAGCGGTACATTAAAGGAAGTGTCGGATAAAAGCGCTTTTATAAAATACCTTAATAAACGGCTGGTTGAAAACCCGGAAAAATATATTACATCAGAAAAATTATTTTCCGAGTTTCGTATAGCTGTTTTAAATAACAGCAATAATGTACCTCAGTATGGAACCATTCAGCAGGCAGGAGACGAGGGCGGAGAATTTGTTTTCATCAGGAAATAATATATAATATTGAATTTAATAACCCTAATCCAAATATCATGAAAAAATTTTTAATCCTTTTTGCATGTGTTTTCATCGTAATAAACGCATTGTCTCAGGATGAGCAATATCATATCATCCGTGTCAAAGGAAAAATCACGAACATGTCTACCGGGAAACAATTATCTCCCGGTGATAAAATTAGTGCTTCCGATCAATTGCAGTTCATGGATATGTATTCACAAGCCATCGTGATTAGTAAGAAAACAGGAAAATTTACATTAACCATGCCGGATGCGGATGTATTTAGTGATGATAAACTATTGGCCATGGCCGAAACAGCAGCCTCTCCAATTCAGGGAAGAAGCCAGTTAATTACCCGTGCCGGTAATGCACAATCGGTTGATGACCTTCAGAGCTTATTCGGAACGGAATCGTTTTATATTATTGGAACGGAATTGGACTTAAAATTAAACCCGGATCAGTACCAATTGGACGATAATCACTATATCGCATTGGAATATAATCTGGATGATGAACATCTGTCTAAAAAATTAAAAAGTGAACAACAAAATATCTATATCAATAAAAAATCCTTAATCAAAGATTCATCTTCAGACACGATTCAGTATGTTTCAGTATATCAGTATAATATGAGCGAAAGGACAATCGTAAAAATTACTGAAATGGATTTGATTTTTATTGAACTGGATACTTTAATGAATGAATTAAACAATGTAAAAACTGTATTAGGACAGTTAGGCAAGACCCGTAAAGAAATTATTAATTATATGGCTGAATATTTTATCGATGTTTATGGAAATACAGATCGTATTAAGTTATACTCTTTTCTTAGACAAACGGTTTATCCAGAAAATACAGAAATGTAATTAAATTTTTAAAAGTATTATGAATCGATTAATTCCTGGTTGTTTTTACTTTTTTGCTGAATATTATATCGTATGCCCAAACATTGAAAAAAAACAAGGTCGATATTTCACTCTCTGGTGGAGCCTTGCTTCCTGCCAACAATGTTCAGGGATCATATGAAAGTAATTTCCCTGACGAAGAGACAGTTGATATAAAAAACAAAGCATGTCCACTGATTAAAGCAACCTTTGATTATAACATACAAACCAATCTTTCATTCGGAGCAAATATTAATTATGCTTCATTTATTATCGGTGATATTCTGTTTGAAGAGGAATCAATCAAAGATGGAAATGAAGTATATCTTGGGACATGGGATGGAAGAGAACACGTCATACCTCTGGATGATATCCGCATGTTGGAGTTTAATGCATCAGTTAAAGGCAGGTTTATTTTAAACGAAAATATGCTCATCAAACCTTGCTTGTATTTTGGATTCAGAAAGACATTTTCCAGCAGCATAGATGCTGAAGAAACAGGGGTTGTTTTAAATTATAATGTAGAGTATCTGTATTATTTCACCGGACAATTTTTTATATTAGCGGATGTTGGTTTCTTTTCTCAACCATATGGAGGCGTTGACAATGGAGGATATGTGCGGGCATTCGGAGTTCCATATTTTACTGTAGGAGGAGGATTCTCACTTTAATATACAAAGATGAATTGGAAAAAATGGCTCTTAGTGGTGGTGTTGAGTTTAGGGATTGGATTATATGTTACTTATTCCATCCTTAAAGAACATAATAAACATGTCCGCCATTGGCATCACCTTCCCGATTCTGTTCAACAGCTTGCCGTCAAACTGGAAACAGACAGGGTAAAACATTTTATCTGCACACCTAAGCCGGATCAAACAATACTTGATGGCATAACGAAAGAAAAGCTCATGCAATCCATTATTTCAGGAGCAGATTGGATTTTGAATATGCAGGAATCAAGCGGACGGTTTAATTATTGGTACGATCCCGAGACAAATGAATTCAGTCCGGTGTATGATGATAATTTTTTACGACAGGCAGGAACCGCTTATTCACTGACTCTTGTATATGAAGTAACAAATGATAGTGCATATCTTAATGCAGCTAAGGAAAATATTGAATATTTAGTGAGATATAAACGAATACTGAATACTGATAAGGCATATTTTTTATATAAACAAAAGGCCAAGTTAGGCGGCATTGCATTGCCTATGCTGGCGATGATCAAAATAAAACAGCTTACATATGATACGCTGTATGATCATGATTTAACAAAACTTGCCAATATGATATTGTTCCTTCAGGATGAATATGGTACAGGACAATATAAAAGTACTTATGTTTACCGGGGAGACTATCATTTTGAGAAAAACAGCGGATGGGAATCTAATATTTATCCTGGCGAAGCCATGCTTGCACTGGCTTTGATGTACAAAACATTTGGAGATAAAAAATATCTTGAAAGTATCAAAAAAGCATTTGATTTTTATGAACCAAAACGCAAATGGTGGCGTAACACGGCATTCATCCCGTGGACAGTTTCAGCATTTTCTGAAATGTATTTAATAACCGGAAATAAGCAATATGCTGATTTTGTATTCAAAATGTGCAACAGCAGCTTGCGCCGCCAGAATTTAAACCCTGAACGTCCGGTGTATGGTAGTTTCGACGGCCTGCCGACAGTATTTACATCCACTACATTTGAAGGGATAGGTGATGCCATCCCGGTGGCAGAAAAGATTGGAGACAAATCTTTAAAAAAGAAATATATCCTAAGATCAAAATTGGCATATCATTGGCTAATGAAATTGCAATTTAAAGCAGATGATGTAAAGGAACATACATCACCCGCCATTGGTGGCTTCAAAAGAAGTATGCAGGAATCAAAAATCCGGATAGACAACACGCAACATGCCATTTCAGCTATGATCAGGGGCGTGAAATACATGGATTGGGAAAAGGAATAAACAAAAATTGAAACGTGAAAATATTAGCGTGCTTTACCATATTCGTTTATTTGTTAATAAAATAAGATTTGGAAAAAAGTGTTTAAAAATTAATTTTACATTATAAAATAGTTTTAAAATCAGAATATTGAAATACATACAAGTTATATCAATCTTATTATTTATTGTATTTTGCTTCAATAAATGCAAGCAAAAGCCGACAAAACCTGAATTAGATGTACCTTTAATCAGATCATTACACTCATATGGGATAAAAGTAGATGAACAAACAAAATTATTGGTATATAAACATGATGAAAATAGAGTGTATACTAATTCAGATACTACAGAATGGTTATCGAATGATTTGATCCATGAATGTATGTTGAATAAAAAACACATACTAAATAATAAAAAAAATAGTGACTCCACGTTTTTGGTTGTATCAAAAAATACATCTTATGTGGCTAAAAAAAAGGAGGATGAGTTAGATATTGTGAATTTTAAAACATTATGTTCTTTATTAAAAGAAATAAATGATGAAACGTTTTTTTCTTTATTGGATGAAATTAATATAAAATCTGAATTTATATTCCATGCAAATATTTCTCCATTTACTTATGGGTGGTGCCATCAAATTTTTTCCGGCCATCACATATATTGGACTTTCCGTGAAAACAAGAATATAACCGAATTATTGATTTGTTTACCACAACACTATACAACGTTATTTTATAAGGTAGAAAATCAATATTTCACCCCTTCAATGAATTTGAAGAGGGGAGATTTGTCTGTATTTTATCCGTTTTTAAACCATATGGCGCAAAAATATAATAACCCTTTACAAAAAGGAATAAATGATACATTGGTGCTGTCTTTGGCCAAATCCAGACAGGATAGTTTTGTCTTGTCTAAAAGAGAAAAGAAATACCTTGCCAGTCTTCCATTCAATTATAAAGATTATATTAAACCAACTTTGGTAGAAATTCAAAATGTTAAAAACAATGAGCATCATTTACGTACTTTTTATAAAGCTGAAGATGGAGACATAAGTATCGTTGGATTTGGCGAAACAATACTAAAAGAACGAAAGGTGGACTGGGAACGTGAAGAAATAGCATTTATATTTGATGTTTATAATGAAAAACAAGGAGAAATAATTCCCGACAACCAAACGTTCATGTTTTCATTTTTCCCCGGAAAATCATATGTTTCAGGGAAATATAATTTTTCCAATGGAATCCATTACAAATTAAAAATTGGTAGTGATACTCTTTGGATGTTGGAAGTTGCTTTTCCCTGGGAGGTTTTAGAAACACGTACTCCTGATAAAGATAAGAAGATGGGCTTTGATATTAGTGTAACGGATAATGATGGTTTTGGAAGAGAAAGTAAGCTTTTTTGGGCATCTGAAATTGACCGCGTCTGGAAAGATATGTCCACAATTGGAACATTAACATTCGGAAAAAATGAACAAAAAAGAGTAAAAACCTGTAATTCACTGAAAATAGAAAACAGAAATATAATCATAGACGGAAAGTATGATGAAATATGGAACCATGCAGAGTGGAATCAAATAAACACGCTTGTATTAGGTAGATTGAATGGGAAAGATGATTTGAGCGCCCGGTTTAAATCAATGTATGATGAACAGTGTATATATTTCTATGTCCGGATCAATGACAATAAAGTATGGGATAACTATGGAAAGATAATTGAATTGCGCGATTATGTTGTTGTTACAGACGATGAAAATAGCAATATTGTTTGGAAAATGGGAATGGACAACACGGAGCCTTTTGCCGGAGAAAATATCATCAGAAAAATAGACCATTCATTGTATTTGAAAAAAGGACATTACACGCTTCATTATATTACAAATGCATCTGTCTGTCCGGATGACCAGCGTTTTATTAACGCCATCCCTTTTTTTTACGGAGTTAAAATATATGAAGATAAATGACAAAAACATATAACATATTATTTTATTTTTTGATCTGTGTCTTCATGCCCAGCTGTTCTGAAAAGCATCCTGATGAAGTAATGGCTGTCATCGAAAAAGCCGGGGGCAACAAAAATGAATTAATAAAATTTCTTGATTATTATAAATCAGGCGATGAACCGTTGAAATATAAAGCCGCTTGTTTTTTAATAATAAACATGAGTCAATATTCATATACTGAATTCAATGTGCAAAAAGATTTTAACAACTATTTTTATACACTTGATTCATTAAATATATTAGAAGGAGGTTATACCACTCAACAATACAAAGAGATTTATAAACAGCAATTTGCAGACAATTCAAATATAACAATTGATGAAGTACATCATGATATTCATAAAGTGACATTTGAATATTTAAAAAAGAACCTGGATTATGCTTTTTTAACATGGGAAAATATGCCGTGGGCCAAACATATTTCATTTGAAAATTTTCTGGAATACGTTTTACCTTACAGGTTTGGCCAAGGCCCTCTTGAAGAATGGAGACTGCCTTTATTCAGAAAGTATTGTAATATTCCACAAACAGAAACCCTTGTTGATCCTGTTAAAATAGCAGATAAAATAAATACAAACATTGGCAGGGAATTTGGGATTGATTTGGGATTTACTGTATATGGACAACCATTGGGTTATTCCTATCTTATCCAATCGAGAAAGGGAGTATGTGATGATGCTGTGGCATATGTAGTAATGCGCTTGAGGGCCATTGGCATAGCTGCAAGCAAAGATTATACGCCTTACTGGGCCAACCGAAATATGGGGCACTCCTGGAATGTGGTTTTATCTAAAGATGGAGAAATGATTGATTTTAATGCTACATACGGACAAATAGGCTACCGGACAATGGATGATAAAAAAGCTCCTAAAGTATTCAGAAAACAATTCTCCAGGAACCCTGAAATGATTGCAAACATTATTAATAAGCCCAGTGACATACCACCTGCACTAAGACATACAAATATCATTGATGTAACAGACGAATACAAAAAAACAAGCAATGTAGAAATTAAAATTCCTTCGGCTGAGAACAAAAAAAATGAAGAATTTGCTTTTATCTCTGTATTTTGCAACCTTGCATGGCAGCCTGTTTATTGGGGTAAAATAAAAAAAGGGGAAGTTGTATTTGAAAAGATGGCCCGCGACATTGTATATTTACCATCTTATTATAAAAACAACAGGATAATTCCTTTTGCTAATCCCTTTATCCTTTCGGAATCGGGCGAGGTTATATTTTTAAAAGCCAACTGGAAGAAAACACAGACAATGGTATTAAAGAGAAAATACCCTGTTTTTCCACGGGTGAAGAAATTTGCAGAAAAAATGGTGTATGGCAGATTTCAAATATCTAATAATCCACGGTTTACTAATTGTAAAACAATTCATGAAATAAAGGAAACACCCCGATTCACTCCCAATATAGTGGAATTGGAAAAGCCTTTATATGCCCGGTATATCCGGTACTATTCCCCGGATAATGGGTATTGCAATATTTCTGAATTAAATGTTTTCAATGAAAAACAACAAAGACTCAATGGGAATATAATTGGAAACGATATGGATAATCTTAAGGAATATCAAAAAGTAACAGATGGAAATAAATTAACATACTATAACGCTCCAACACCAGCCGGAGATTGGGTAGGAATAGATTTTGGAAGCAGAAAAAAAGTGAAATATATAGCCTATGTCCCGCGCACGGATTTAAACACCATTGAACCCGGGAATATTTATGAGCTGTTTGTTTGGGATAATAACCACTGGAAAAGTTTAGGCAGAGTAAAGGCAGAAAATTATTTTCTTGTATATAAAAATGTTCCGTCAAATGGATTGTATTGGCTAAGAAATTTAACAACAGGAAGAGAAGAACGGATTTTTACATATCAAAAAGAACAGCAGATATGGTGGTAATTCAAGTAGATATTAGAATAAATATCCTTCACGAATAGATGTCATTTATCATGCATTTCAAGAAATTCTCTTACATCATATTTTATTTTATCAATAATTTTAGAGTTTACCTTTGGCTTAGTGTTAATTATAGTACGGGCAAGAGATATTGCTTTTTTTTCTTGTCCGGTTCCATAATATAAAGGTAATAACCGGTATTTAGGGTAAAATTTATGTGGAATGATGTAGGATGATTGTTCAAAAGCTGCAATGGCTTTTTTGTATTGCCCCATACCCTCATAGCTATTGCCCAGATACGTATAAACATCCGCAACATTTAATAATTCAAGTGTTTCGTTTAATATTTTAACACTTTGTTTATGTTTTTTAGCAAGAGACAATTCCGAACCGTAATTAAACAAAAAGGAAGGATCATGATTTAATGATGTATACAACTTTTCATATTCCCGTAATCCTGATTCAATCTTCCCGTTGCGTAATAAGTCATAGCCATTTTTCCAGTCTTTGTATGCGTGTAACTGTTTATATTGATAATGCATAAATATTAAAACCAGTATAAATCCAACAAAAGATAATAGTTGTATTATTTTCCCGGGAATAGTTATTGACCAAATTTTGTTATTATTGAATCCGGAAATTATACCAGCGGAAATAAATAAGATGACAGCAATGGGAATCACATGAAACGGATATGAAAACACCCCACTTATTACAATAATCAGGACAGATGTTTTTGCAATTCCCTTTATTTTATAATTTCGGTTATTTGCTTCCGGAAACCGGTGGATAAACAAGCTTAGGATAAACAAGATGAACAGGATCAAACCAATTATTCCAAGTTCAGAAGCCATTTGTATGTATTCATTATATGCATAGGGGTCATCAGTTGCCAGGTTTTTCTCTTTTTTTGTTCCTTTTTCCTGTCGGAAATAGTTTGCCTGGTAATCATTGTGCGTTTTTTGAAATTGATGGAATCCTGCTCCGAATAAAGGTTTATCTGCTATTGACTGCAACGTGATTTTCCATACAAAGGCCCGTCCGAGCACCGAATCTTTTTTTAATTGAAACAGCCCATACCCTGAACTAATGATGATTAAAAGAGTTGTAAATATTGCCAAGAACTTATTGAATGGTTTTTTAAGCCATTTTTGAATAGATAAAGGATAAAAGTCATTGTAATAAACAAAAAAAATAATTCCTAAAGTAAATGCAATCCAGGCTGAGCGGGATTTTGATAAAATGAGTAATAGTATAAAACCGGCAAGGTTGAGTAATGCAATATACCGTAAAAATGGGACAGGATATTTCAGGATTACAAACCCTATTATAAATGGAGAAAGCCCTGTGAGAAAAATGGCAAAAGGGCCCGGGTTATGAAAAAAACCTGTAATAGTAAATAATTTATGATAAGACTCCATCACTCCAAATAGTTGAAGAAAGCCCGTGGTAGTCTGGACTGTGAAAATAATCAGAGCAACGGATATAAAAGATAACAGGAAATCATTATGGCCATTTTGTTTAACTGTATTCATTGAAAGAGCGTTCCGTATAATAAAGTAAATTACAATATATCCGCTAAAAATGATAAATGAATGATGAGCTAAGCCCATAGATGATGTTGTCAGAACCCTTAATAACATGTATAGAGCAAATACAGACATGAGAACATCTGAGGTATTGAATGAAATATTATTTTTCTGCCTGGAAATTAAGGTGTTTAGAAAAAACCATAAACATAGAAATGAAAGACTGAAGAAATAAAAATATTTTTTCCCGAGAGACAGATGATCTGTAAAAGCATGGGAGACAATGACACTAGAAAAGAGCAATAAGCCGGTGAGTATTCCTCCTGCCATTGAAAAAGTCCTGGAGCTCGTTTTATTTAAATTCATCGTGTATAATTAGATTTTGACTTGGTACAAAGAAATTAATAGAAAAGGCCACTATGGGCTGTGTTATTGTTTTAGTTTTCAACCTTCATACTTCACAGTCCAAATATACCCAACACTTTTGAATTTTAAAAAATATATTTATTATTATTGGTGCTGTTCAGAATTTCACTAAATTTAATCATAGAACTTTTATACATCATATCATATATTGCTTACATTATACTTCGCCCCCCCCCACCCATAATAATGTAAAATTAACTTAAAATTAATACATAAAATTTTTACTATTTTAATTTTTCTTTTTATATTTGTAATATATTTAAAATTATAAAATTGTTTTATTTAATAACTCTAAAAAAATAATTATGAAAACAATAAGAAATTTTTTCGTGCTTTTAGGAATGTATATCGTTATGTCCGGTTTGGTATACGGGCAACCTGCTATTAAAGTAAACAGTGCCGGGGATGTGGGCATAAATATTGATCCTTCTTACTACTCCGGATGGTTTCAAGTTAACAACCCCACGTGTATTACTGGCAGAACTTTAGTGAGGGGGGATTTAAACGTGTATGATGATATAGATCATTGCGATAATATTTATGTAAGATACAATATTGCTGGTGTTGATAAAATTTATTCCTCTAGTATGGGAGGAGACCTTAATATAGGTGGCAGTGATTACACTCTTGAGGTAACACAGGGGCAAATCTGGGATGGCGGAAGCGAAACCGAACCCAGGGATAAAGACTATGCCTTAAAAATTCATGGAGATGCGTTAAGCCTGGGTGGTCTCTGGAAATCTTCAGATGAAAAATTAAAAAAAGACGTGGATTCCATTAACAATAACGAGATACTCCTGAAAATACAAAAAATTAAAGGACGGAAATATCATTACAAGACACGCGATGAATTGACACAACTACAACAAAACAACCAGGTGAATTTTGGCATGGATACGATAGACCTGGAATGGCAACGGAAAATGCTGGAACAGAGAGTCAATAATAAACGGCTACGCCTGGATTCAACAACCGGTACACCACACGCTGCATTGGATGCCGGAGATAAAGACCTGCGAATACTTGAACAGGATACCAACAGGTTTAGGGCCTCAGATACTCTGGTAATGAATGTAAATGGTTTTGACAGGATCATCACCAAAGATAATAAAAAATACGGTATCCGGTATAAAGTACCTTCTCTGTCAAAAGAGCCACAATATGGCCTGATAGCCCAGGAAATAAAAGACGAATTTCCTGAGCTGGTAAAGTATGATTCATCTGATATGTTGTATGCTATTAATTACAACGGGTTTATCCCTGTATTGCTTGAGGCCGTGAAGGCTCAACAGCAACAGATCACCAGCCAGCAGCAACAGATCAGTCAACAGCAACAGCTCATCACTGCTTTAGCAGGAGAAATGAACACGGTAAAAACCCGCTGCTGTGCCTCCATTGTCACCCCCATAACAGATACCACGGCCAAACTGAAAAGCGGGAGTGCAACAACAGGCGTAAATGATAATACAGAAGAACCCTTGCCTTACCTGGCACAAAACCAACCCAACCCCTTTACCGATGAAACAGAAATACACTATTACCTGCCCACAGAAACCATGCAGGCCATGCTCTACATTTATGACATGCAGGGCAAACAGGTAGATTATTATCCGGTACACCAAACCGGCAGCAGCAGCATTACCATTGCAGGTGGCTCCCTTAGCCCCGGCATGTACATGTACACCCTTATTGCCGATGGCAACGAAGTAGACACCAGGAGAATGATTTTAACGGAGTAACCAGGGTTAACTTATTTCTATATTAAAAATTGAAAGTCATGAAAAAAATAATTTTATTCTTACTCCTGGCCCCTACATTTCTTATTTGTTACCCCCAATCCGGGAGTTTTTTAGATACCAATAAATTGTGGAGTGTGCTCAGGTATCCTTATTATAAATGGCCCAATCATTATACCCATTTCCTTAAAATTGGCAAAGATACAACTATGAACGATACCGTGTTTTCTAAATTGCTCC
>CAYFQI010000057.1:0-13327 GCA_964345135.1 uncultured Bacteroidales bacterium | reverse complement strand
GTCAATGAATACGTTAAATTGTTTGATCAATATGCAGGCATACATGAAAAAACAACCGAAAAACAAGACAAAAAAAAGCTAACATCAGTAAGAGATTCGGTCAAAATACTTGGTATATGCCGTAAAATAAATCAAACGCTGAACCAGGAACAAAAAATCATTGTTATTGTAAGATTATATGAAATGGTAAATGCAGATAAAAAGTTTACATCTCAGCGTATGTCCATTATTAATACCGTAGCCGAAGTTTTTAAAATATCTCCCGATGAGATTTCAGAAATTCAAACATTCATCATTCAAAATGCCCCTGAAAAATTCGATATATCAAGCAATTTCATGATTATTAATAGCCAAAAAACAACTTATGAAAATGCTAAATCTATAATAACCGAAGAACTGAATGGAAACATATTCATCCTACATGTAAACAGTGTTGAACTTTATTTTTTGAAATACACCGGAAACGAAGAACTTTATTTTAACGGCTTAATAATGAGCAGAAAAAACATCAACCTGTTTGCATCCGGTAGTACCATTAAATTACCAAAAGGAAAACCATTGTATTACAGCGACGTTACTGCTCACTATCTTGAAGATATCACTGAAAATAAAATATCATTCCATTGTAATGATATTTCATACATATTTTCTAATGGGGCTACTGGCATTGACCATATTACATTTTCAGAAAATCATGGTAAATTTGTTGGTATCATTGGTGTAAGCGGAGCAGGAAAAACCACTTTATTGAATCTATTAAGCGGAATCGAAAAACCAGGCCAGGGGAATATTTTCATTAATGGCATTGATCTTCATAAAGAACCCGAAAAAATCGAAGGAGTATTTGGAATGGTCCCGCAAGATGACCTGCTCATTGAAGACCTTACGATATATGAAAATCTTTATTTCAATGCCAAATTATGTTTTAAAGACAAATCAAAGGAAGAGATCAACAGGCTTGTTTTAAAGACATTGGAAAGCCTGGGGTTATTAGATCAGAAACACTTAAAGGTAGGATCCCCGTTAAACAAAATCATTTCGGGAGGACAACGAAAGCGGTTGAATATTGCATTAGAACTTATCCGTGAACCCTCTATCCTGTTTGTTGATGAACCTACTACAGGCTTATCATCAAGAGATTCAGAAAATGTCATGGACCTATTGCGTGAACTTTCATTAAAAGGGAAATTGGTCATTGCCGTTATACACCAACCATCTTCCGAAACATATAAAATGTTTGATAATGTAATGGTTTTAGACATAGGGGGACGCTTGATCTACTACGGAAATCCGATTGAAGCCGTGATGTATTTTAAACGCATGGATGCCCAAATCAACAGTAATATCGGTGAATGTCCGACCTGTGGAAGCGTAAATCCTGAACTTATATTTAATGTGATTGAAGCCCGCGTAGTTGATGAATTCGGAAGATATACCGATAAACGGAGAATCAGCCCAAAAGAATGGGAAAACCGGATGAAAAAAAATATATCAATCGAAGAAAAACCGGTTATTCACACACCTCCACCTAAAACATTAAACATCCCGGGATGGCTTAAACAATGTCAAATTTATTTTTTGCGGGATTTTATATCCAAGATCAGCAATAAACAATATATCTTATTAACCCTTTTGGAAGCTCCAATTCTCGGGTTCATTCTATCATTCATTGTACGGCATGTTTCAGACCCGGATACCGGACAATATCTTTTCAGGGAAAACGAAAACATCCCCCGGTTTATATTTATGACATTGATTGTAGGATTATTTTTGGGATTAATCGTAAGTGCCGAAGAAATTTTCCGGGATCAAAAGCTAATAAAACGAGAACATTTTTTAAACCTTAGCCGTTCCGGTTATCTGGTTTCTAAAATAATCATATTATTTCTGATCTCAGCCATCCAGGCATTCCTTTTTGTGTTGGTTGCTAATAACATCCTGGAAATCAAAGGAATGTTCATTTATTATTGGATCGCTCTGTTTACAACCGCAGCATTTGCAAATATACTAGGCCTTATCTTTTCTGCATCATTCAACTCCGTGGTTACAATATACATCATGATCCCCCTGGCCATGATCCCGATGATGATATTAAGCGGTGCGATGTTTGAATTCGACAAATTAAACCGGGCCATCACGAGTGTTGAAAAAGTGCCTGTTATTGCAGAACTTATGCCTACAAAATGGTCGTACGAAGCATTGATGGTTAAACAATTTAAGGATAACCGTTTTGAAAAAGAATTTTACCCGGTTGAGAAGATGATCAATAAATCCGATTACAAGAACGTTTACTATCTCCCTGAACTCAGGAAACATCTTATACAATGCAAAAAAGAATTTCAAACCACCGGAGCTATTGACACAACAAAAGGAAGTTTAGCATTATTAAAAAACGAGTTAAAACATGAAAAACAACACCATCAAAAAATTAATTATGATATTCCAGAATTAAACCCGGATAAATTTAACTTTTTAGTTGCTAAAAAAATAACATCTATTATTGATGAACTTGAAAAGCATTATCAAAAAGAATTTACTAAACATCAGCATCAAAAAGAAAGAATGATTCAATATTGGATGGATAAAAATCCTGATCTCTTTTATGAAATGAAAAACAGATATTACAATGAAAATGTTGCTGACATTGTAAAACAATTATTAAAAGACAAAAAAATCATCGAATCCCAACAACGTCTTTATCCAAAAATATACCCAATATACCTGTCTCCAAAACCGGTCAATAAATTAAACTTCCGCACACATCTTTTTGCACCTCAAAAAAAATTTTTAGGTCTTTCTATCGATACATTCTGGTTTAATATTGCATTGATCTGGATTTACGCATTAATCCTTTACTTAATATTATATTACGACCTGGGAAAAAAAATGATAACTGCATTTAACACGAAAAAATATTAAATCAAAATTTATGATGTCACGAATAATTCTTAAATTTGTTCTAAATATATAATATTTATTTATCATGATGAAAACATGCAGAGATGTACATATCTCTTTGATTTTTACTCTATTTACACTCTTGCTTTTAATTGGTTCGTGTAAATCGAACAATCAAAATGCACAAGAAAAAAATTTTAAAATCCCGGACTCTGTAAAAGAAACCGACGAAGAGATAGAAGTTTCAGATGAAGCCATGAAAAGTATAGTACAAAATATTGCTTCACCTATTGAAATAGCTGCCCAGATCAAAAGCCTTGGCATCCCGTTTTCTAAGGAATACCTGGCTTCAACAGAAATAGTAAACCAATTGGAATCGGATAACAAAAAAGCACTTAATCTGGGGGTGTATGGAACAGACCTGGGATACATTAATATGTATCAACAACAATCATTAGTGATTGAATATATTAAAGCAATAAAAACCCTTGCCGACGGAATTAATGTAGGACAGTTTTTTGAATTTTCTACATTAAAACGATTGTCAAAAAACAGTCAAAACCTTGATTCATTGATGTATATCTCCGTGCAGAACTTCAATAACATGGATAATTATCTAAGAGAAACCAATCGTGGAGATATCAGTTCTATTATGATTGCCGGGGCATGGATCGAGGGCCTTTACATTGCAACACAAGTAGCAAAATTAGACGAATCGGGAAAACTAAAACAATCCATTGGAGAACAAAAAACAATATTAAACGAACTGATGTTAATATTAAAAAATTACAAAAACAATGAATATATAGCAGAACTTATAAATGAAATTTCACCCATTAAAAAAGCCTTTGACCAAATCAAAATCACGATACAAGTTGGTGAACCTAAATCAATTGTTAAAGATGGAAAATTAACCATTATACAAAATGAAAAAAGTATTGTTCATATCAATGATGAACAATTAAATAATATAATCAATAAAACCAAAAAAACCAGAAACAAATTAATAACCAAAAAATAGTATTTAATTCGTTAAACAATAAATTATGAATAATAAAATATATTTTTACTTTGCCTTTTTTACCATGTTGTTTGGTCTTTTTATGCCAACACATGGGCAACCGGATGATGTATTGATTGATCATTGCGTTACAAAAGCTGGTGATAATGCAACATATTTAAAAGACTTTGTTGTAAAATTAGAAGCTGCAGGCCCGGGAGAAAAAGCTCCCGTGGCTAAATATTCAATGATACTGAAACAAAATACGGTATACCGTTTTACGATATGTGACGCTGAAAATTCGGGGGGTAAATGTATCCTGCAATTATATGACACGAAAAGAATGATTGCCAGCAATTACCTTGAATCAAGCGGGCAAATCTTCCAATCATTTGATTTTAAATGCCAAAAAACCGGGGTTTACCATTTATTCTTTTCTTTTCAGGAGGGCAAAGCAGGAAGAGCAATAAGCATTTTATCTTTCGTTGAAAAATTATAAGCCCTCTAAAAAACAGGTAATTATATTATATACAATAGAACCCTTCAATTGATTCTTCTGTCTTTAACACTTTTTTTCCTTAATCAATATGACCAAAAATAAGAAACCCATATCCCCTGATGACAAAATTATGCGTGATCCTGACATGCTGGCCAGCAAAATGGATGATGAATACGTGATGATGAGTGTTGAACAGGGAGAATACTACGGGTTGGATGAAACAGGAAGCCTGATATGGGAACTTTTAGAACATGAAACAACACCGATACAAGTAATAAAAAACCTTTTAACTGAATACGACGTTCAGAAAGAACAATGCAATGAAGAAACCATGCATTTTTTAAATGAACTATATCAAAAAGGCCTCATTAAAATCAGCGATTAATAGGTATTGATCTCTAACGTCCAGTTTCCTCGTTATACTCAATGCAAAACTTTTATTCACGTGAGTAAACTATTTTTATATTATTATTTTGTTGTTGTTCATTTTTCCTGTCAAAAAATGAAACTTTTTGGAATAAGATTTGTATATATGCATTGCAAATAAACACAAAAAAAATTTTTAAAATTAACTCTAATATTTAAAATTATGGCAACAAAAAAAACAACATCAGCAAAAAAAACAACATCAAAATCTAAAACCCCGACCAACAGAACACGTAAGCCCAAAATAACAGAAAACAAAGTCCGCGAACGTGCCTATGCAATTTATCAACAAAGGGAACAATCCGGCCTTGAAGGGTCGCCTGAAAACGACTGGTATGTGGCTGAAAATGAATTTAAGGGTACTGTATAATTTTTGTCATATCCATTTTTACCGGGTTGTTGAACAAATAACAAAACCACGAAACTTTTATGCCCGGCACTTGGGGTTTATTGCCCGGAATCAATATACATTTGTATTTTAAAAATTCCAGGGCTCTATATGTAAATAAATACCGGAAATTTAAAAATTACCCGGGCATATTTCTTATTGACTTTTTTAAAAACAATTTTTTCTTATATGCTCGATGTCAACAACATAAAAACAACCTCTAAAGGAGCATATAATTTTTAAAAATATATTAAAATACTTTGTTACTTTTGAAAAAAATTTACACCAACAAAATTATTTGATTATGAGCGAACAAATAAACAATCAATTACTATTTGAAAACATTGGAAATATAAGTGAACCGGAACAACATGCGAACTGGGAAAAGATGCTTATTGAAATGGAGATTCCCGAAAAACTAAATAAATTAAAACAAATCATTTATAATTTATGGTGGACATGGAATGATGAAGCCTATAAGCTGTTTCAAATGGTCAATGATGAATTATGGGAATCAACAGGGCATAATCCTGTAAAAATGCTCGAATCACTTTCATATCAGCAGTTAAGCGAACTTGAAAAAGACGAAAAATTTAATCAACAACTCGACACTGTTTACATGCTTTATTCAGAATATATGGACCGGGCCCATATTGGCCCCCAGGCTCCTATTGCCTATTTTAGTATGGAATATGGGTTAAGCGACCATATCCCGATCTATTCCGGCGGCCTGGGCATGCTTGCAGGTGATTACCTGAAAGAAGCGAGTGACAATAGTTTAAATATGGTAGCAGTTGGATTGCTATACAGGTACGGCTATTTTAAGCAACAAATATCTCTATTCGGAGACCAAATTGCCGATTACAAGCGCCAACGATTCAGCAAAATGTCAGTCAAACCATTATTCGATGATCATGGCAACGAAATGATCATTTCTCTTGATTATCCCGGTAGAACTGTATTCGCCAAAATATGGCAATTGGATATTGGAAAAGTACCATTATATTTAATGGATACGGATATCAATGAAAACAATGATGATGATAAATTTATTACACATCAATTGTATGGAGGAGATAATGAAAACCGCCTGAAACAGGAATATTTACTTGGAATGGGCGGAATTAAGCTGTTGCGAAGGCTTAATATATCCCCTTCTCTTTATCACTGCAATGAAGGACATTCTGCATTTATCTCTCTCTCCCGGCTCGAAAATTATATCAAAGAACAGAATATTTCCATTGATGAAGCCATCGAATTAATCAGGTCTACTACACTTTTTACTACGCATACACCTGTTCCGGCCGGACATGATAAATTCAAACCTGAATTAATGAAAAAATACTTTGCCAATTATGTAAAAAATGTCAATTTGGACTGGGATAGTTTCCTGGCATTGGGAAGAAGCAGGAAGCACCATAAAGAAGAGGAATTCTCAATGAGCCACCTTGCCATTCGGTGCTCGCAGGAAACAAACGGGGTCAGCAAACTGCATGGCATTGTCACTAAAGATATGTTCCAAAATTTGTTCCCGGGTTATTTTGCTGATGAACTATACATGGGATATGTAACGAACGGGGTTCATTACCATACCTGGACTTCACCATTGTGGAAACAATTATACACAGATGTATACGGAGAAGGTTTTGACCGGGACCAAAGCAACACGGATTATTGGAATAAAATTCACAATGTGTCAGATAAAAAAATCATCCAAATTCGTAATGAATTAAAACAAGAATTAATAAAATATTTAAAAAAACGGGTTAATAATGACCTTACGAAGCGTCAGGAAGACCCAAACCTCATCATCAATACTGTAAACGCCATTAACGGGAAAGCTCTTGTTATTGGGTTTGCCCGGCGCTTTGCTACTTATAAACGCGGGTACCTGTTATTTCAAAACCTCGACCGGCTTGCAAAATTAGTGAATATTGAAAATAAACCTGTCATATTTCTGTTTGCCGGGAAAGCTCACCCACACGATGAAGCAGGACAAGAAGTCATTAAAAACATCATTGAAATATCCAAACGCCCTGAATTCTTAGGAAAAATAATATTTATAGAAAATTATAATATTGAAGTAGCCAAAAAACTAGTCCAGGGTGTAGATGTTTGGTTTAACACTCCTACACGATTGATGGAAGCCTCCGGAACCAGCGGACAAAAAGCCATTATGAACGGTGTGCTTAACTTCAGTGTCCTTGACGGTTGGTGGGGCGAAGGATATAAAGAAAATGCCGGATGGGCTCTCACAGAAAACAAAACATATGCCAACCAGGATATACAAAATAAATTAGATGCAGAAGTCATATACAGCAGATTTGAAAATGAAATCATCCCTTTATATTTTAATGAAGAAGACACCAATGAAAAAAACAATCTTTCCTGGGTTAAAATGATCAAAAACTGTATCTCAGAAATAGCCCCTCACTTCACCATGAAACGCATGCTGGATGATTATCAAAACCTTTATTATACAAAGCTTTTGGAAAGAAGCAGAATTCTTCAAAAAGACAATCATAAAGAGATTAAAAACATTGTAAAATGGAAACAAAATATCAATCTTCATTGGGGAAATATTGAAGTGGTTTCAAAAGAACTACCAAAGAGCCACAGAGAATCCTTTAAAGTAGGAAATAAATTCAATGCTTCCATTACACTTAAACCAAACGGGGTCAGTGAAAATGACATTACTCTGGAAATCATCCTCAGACAAAACATGGAAGACGAGGATGAAAACAGAACTGTGGTAATAAAACAAGAAATGAATGATATCACTAAATCTGATGATACCGTCACGTTCAACGCTTCATTCGTGATCGAAAAAGCAGGAGTGTATGATTATGCCATCAGAATGTCACCGAAACATCCTTTATTGCCGCATAAACAAGACACACAACTGGTCAGGTGGTTATAAAACCTGGCCGGTTTTCTTCTTACAGGTAAATCATTGGTGTGGCAAGGAAATAAACAGGTATAAACAGAATTAAAATCTTTTTTTTACTGCATGCAAATCTGACAAAATAAACCATAAAATACAAAACAGAGTTTGTTATTTACAAATTAACGTGTTTTTATTTCACATGCCTGGTTTCATACCCGTTGAGTTTTCTTAACCGGGCAAGTTGTTTCGTGTCGTAACCATAAATATCTTGTAAAAAATGAATTTTACCCTGATCATCAACAACAGCAGTATAATATTGGATATAAACCGGTACCCCATCCTTTAACAGGATAATTTTTGGGCTGTCTTTTCGGGTATAAGACAATATTGAATCCATAGGATGCTTTCCTTGTTTATTAATTAATTTTTCTGCCAGATGGAATGGTTTTTCCAGGCGTATGCATCCGCGGCTAAAATTTCGTTCTATCTCATCAAACAAATTTTCACCTGGTGTATCGTGCATATAAATGCTGTATTTATTCGGGAAAATAAATTTCACCCTGCCCAATGCATTGCCGGTTCCGGGTTTTTGTATAATCCGGTATTGAAAATTTTCTTTAGTCACAGAATCCCAATTAATTTGGTTTGCGCTGATCGTATCTGTATAAGCACCATATCCATACAATAAAATATAATTATGATTGGACAAATAATTGGGATTGGATTTTATTTTGGGTAAAAATTCTTTTACAGCAATACTTCTTGGCACATTCCAAAAAGGGCTAAATACAAGGAACTCCAAAGTATCAATGAACAAAGGTGTCTTATTTTCCAATTTCCCAATAATGGCTTTCATTTTAAGTGATAATGCATTGTTTTGATAATACCGCAATGTAAATTCAGGCAAATTTATGGTTATATACTCTTCACCCGGGTCCTCAGGCGCCCATCTCAATCGTTCCATGTTTATTATAATTTGGCCGATCCGTTCAGCGATTGACTTATTCATTTCCGCCAACGTATTTGGCCCAATAACACTGTCGGTTTTGATCCCGTGATGTTGCTGAAAACGAGCGACTGCTAAAGCAAGTTTATTATCAAAATACGGCGATGAATCATTTGTCTCTAAAAATCCGCGCTCGTATAAATAATCTTTTGCTTTAATAATATTCCGGGATGTATCTCCCTGTTTTTTTACCTCAAAAATGCCTACTTCCGGCCATCCCCCCTTTTTTTGTTTATCCCGGAATTCTTTAAGTTTTGCTTTTAACAAAACATATTGTTCTGATTCTGGTTTCAGGGCATCCAATGATGAAATAATTGAATGATTTTTTATCGCTTTTTCAAGGTACCCGGATAAATATTTTCTTTCGGGATGCACGTTCGAAATTATCTGCAAATTCTGAGGATTAATTTTTCCACATATAAGATCGCTGGCATAATGAAGGTATGCATTGGTCATTAAAATATCCAACCGGACTGTTAAATTGATTATTTCCGCTTTATCATCAGAGTCTCGAATATTATTCAACGTGTTCAAGATTTCAGAATAATTGTATTCTTTAGTCATCAATCCTTCATGCTCAGCATAATCAATGGCTTTGATTAAATCCATTCCATTGACAGATAAATATTTCCTGGTTTCCCATGCAGGTAAATGATTCCGCCGGGCATAAAACGATCTGGTCTCCGGGGTCCAATAATATTTGTTATCATATTCATCCAAATGATTGGTAATGATGATCGAATCCGGAATCTTTATTTGCTTTATCCCAATCTGTAGCTCTTTTTCTGCAACCGCCTGATCAATTTTTTGCTTTTTCAATACACTGCATGATGGTGTAATGACAATCATTCCAAGAGTCATCATATATATCCAAAATAATCTAATCATTAAATCAATCGTGATTTTAAAATATTAAAAGATAAGGGCACTTCTAAAAACAAATAACACCCACCGTCAAAATCCCCTTATGATTCCCATAAGCAAAATATTTGCCAGGAATACCAGGAAAATATAAAATATGATTTTTATATTCATCCCTAAAGGAAACAGACTTGCAAATATTACCTTTTATTACAAAATCCAATGCAGAAAAACTGATCTGGCTTCGAACGTCAATTCAGGGTTACAGCTTTTATAAATTTTGAAATTATTTAATATCCACGAAGTTTGACATTTAAATCCCGGATAATGTCCCTGATTTTATTATGTCTGTTTCGTTTCAACCATTCTTCCATATCTATCAAGGCTTTCGAGTATTTCTTTTTGCTCGTTTTGCGTTTGAATTATAAAACTCCTGCCTTTATTCGGAAGATTTCTTTTTTTCTACCTTTGACAGAACATTATTCTTTATCGTATTCATCCATCCTCCTTGCCCACCAGTATCTTGTTCATCTAATAGATAACCAAGAGGATTTAGAAATTCAACATTATCAAAAATAACTTTAAATATACCCATTACTGGTATTATTATGATCATTCCGGCAATACCCCAAATCATTCCACCTATAATAACCCCCAGGACTGTAACAACAGGGTTTAATTCTACCTGATGGCCAACTACATAAGGTTCTAATACATAACTTTCGATAAACTGAGCGATTCCAAATATAATAAGTATACCTATTATAACGCCCATCGAACCATTTGTTAAAACACTCATAAATAATGCAATTATAACACCGATTACATTTCCAATATAAGGGATAAGGCTTAAAATTGCAGCTATAATAGAAATAAGGAATGCATGTTTAACATCGATGAGAAAAAGTCCCACCCCATAAAAGACTGCCAGAAACAAAATCAGTATAAACCTACCAAAAAGGTACTGTTGGCTAACTTTTCCAAAATTAGCCAAAATAGAAGCTCCTTTGTCTCTTTTTTGTTCAGGAATGAAATAGAGGATGGCATTTTTAAATTTTCCTCTATAAAACATAAAGAAAAATATATAGACAAAAACCAATAAAAAATTGCTTAAAAATGTAATAAATTTTGGAAATAATTTCATTACAAAACTACTTCCTTCTTTTGATTGTGTCTTGATAGCATGGCGCATTTGTTTTCGTTGCTGTTGAGGAGAAATTCCAGTTTTTTGGGCAACAAATTCTTGAACCTGTTCAACTTTAGGTTTAAATTTTTCTTTATATGTAGGCCATTTTTGGGTTATACTTTGTATTTGAGCACTAACCATAAAGAACACTCCAATACATACTGCCAATATTAACAGAGCGGATATGAGAGCAGACAATGCTTCAGGTATCTTCCACTTTCTTAATCTATGATGTACAGGGAGCATCACCATAGACAGCAACACTCCAATAATGAGTGGGATAAGGAATGATTTTGCCTTTACCAGTCCAATGATAAAAAAATAAATACCTAAAATGATTAACGTGATATAAGCAATAAGTTGTTTAACCTTTGAATTCATAAACCATGTTTTAATTATTTATCAATATAAAACAAAAACCAGGCCAATGCATATAACCCCTGCTAAATGCAATATCCAACAAAATGATCAGCAAAAAAGGGTTTCAAATTATAATTTGAGACTTTTTTGTTCTTGAAAAATTAAAAGGAATCGGGCAATAACGAAAATTATAAATCCATACGTAAATGATTACAAAAAGGGGCAAGCATAGAAAATTTAAAGGAAATAATTACAAGTGTGAAAGCAAGGAGGCATAAAAATCTTTAACAGCAGAAACCTACCCTCCATAAATGAACGTCTGTTCTTATTATTTGTTAATTTTGCAATCTGAAATACATTTTAAATACCACAAGCCCATGAAGTCAATCCAATTGACAGGAATACACGAAATGGAATTGATCGAAGTTCCTGACCCCACGATCAACAAGCCTGATGAGCTATTGATCAGGGTAGATACTGTAGGCGTTTGCGGTTCGGATATTCATTATTATTCAACCGGGCGTATCGGGGATCAGGTAGTCAGGTACCCTTTTACAGTCGGACATGAATGTGCCGGCATTATCATGAAAACAGGCAATGAAGTAACACGTTTTAAATCCGGTGACAGGATCGCCATTGATCCTTCTATGCCTTGTTGGAAATGCGATCAATGCAAAACAAGCAGGCCACATACATGCAGAAACCTAAAGTTTCTGGGCTGCCCTGGCCAGGCCGAAGGATGTTTATCTGAATATATTGTAATGCCTGAATCCAGCTGTTTTAAAATCCCAGACCAAATGACCATGGAAGAAGCAGCAATTGCCGAACCTTTGTCCATTGGCGTGTATGCTGTCAGGCAATCCATTCCTCTTGAAAATGCATCTGCCGGAATTTTAGGATTCGGCCCCATTGGATTTAGCGTGTTGTTAGCTGCTCAAGCTGCCGGAGGCCAACAGTTTTTTGTAACAGACAAGATAGATGACCGATTGAAAACTGCCCGTCAACAGGGTGTAAATTATACCGGAAACCCTTTAAAACAGGATATTGTAAAAGAAATTAATGAAACGGAGCAGAACCAACTCGACGTGGTATACGAATGCTGCGGAGACCAGGAAGCCATAGACCAGGCAATAGATATTTTAAAACCTGGTGGTAAATTAATGATCATTGGCATCCCGGAATCTGAACGCATGAGCTTTAACGTGAGCAAAATGCGGCATAAAGAAATCACCATACAAAACGTCCGCAGGCAGGTAGATTGTGTTCAGCAGGCTATTGACTTAATAGCAAATAAAAAAATAAGCCTTGAAAGATTTGTAACACACAGATTCACGTTTAATCAAACCACGGAAGCATTTGACCTTGTAGAACAATATCAGGATGGTGTTATGAAAGCAATGGTTAATATTTTATAATATTATATGTTGTAGCATATACATATAAACTTATTGTTGTTTATATTTCCTTATGTCTTTTCAAAGATAGAAAGTAATTAATATATATATTTGTACTATGGCTGATTTGAATAAAGTATTTAGAGATCCAATATATAGTCTTATATCTTTTGATAACAACTTATATACGCATTTTAATAACTGGGCAATCAATTCCAGGGATAGAATTTTAAAATCATTGTACGAGAGCATCATTTACAGGCAACCTTATAAAATGTTTAAAGAAGTTGAAAATAATGAATTATTTGATAGAAAGGGGTATAAAAAATTGTCTGAAATATTTAAAAACAATCCTGCAGATGAAAATTATTTTTATTTTGACGATCAATATTTAAATGTTGCATATAAGGACAATTATTTAT
>CAYFQI010000056.1:0-13393 GCA_964345135.1 uncultured Bacteroidales bacterium | reverse complement strand
TGCGCATGATTATAAAAGGTTCTTCTACGCTGAGCTGCCGGATAAAACAAAACCAAATAAACTCAATTAACTCAATCAACTTAAAAACTTAGAAACTTAAAAACTTAAAAACTTAAAAACTTAAAAATAAACAGATGAATGAACCATTCTAATCAACCTTTAGCAGACAGGATCAGGCCAGAAGGGCTTGATGGTTTTATCGGCCAGGAACATCTTGTGGGAAACGAAGGGATCATCAGAAAAAGCATTGAATCTGGTACTATTCCTTCTTTTATTATGTGGGGACCGCCTGGTGTAGGAAAAACAACCCTGGCAAGGGTTATAGCACATTTAACAGACCGGGTTTTTTATACACTCAGTGCTGTTCATTCAGGTGTGAAAGATGTTCGAAATACCATAGATAAAGCCAGGAAGCAACAATTTTTTAATCGTCCGAATCCTGTTTTATTTATTGATGAGATACATCGATTTAGTAAATCTCAACAAGACTCTCTCTTAGATGCTGTTGAAAAAGGCATTATTACATTAATAGGTGCAACTACGGAAAATCCTTCTTTTGAGGTTATTTCTCCTTTGCTCTCACGATGCCAGGTGTATGTATTAAAGCCTTTTGATAAAGAATTATTATTGAAAATGATTGACAGGGCGCTTATTCATGATCCCATTTTTAAAAGGATGGACATAAAAATTATAGAATATGAAGCCTTATTACACTATTCGGGTGGTGATGCCAGGAAATTACTTAATGCCCTGGAGTTGGCAATAAATAATGAATCGGCTGGTGAAAAGAAAGAAATCATTTTAAACAATCAAAAAGTAAAAGAGATTTTGCAAAACAATATGGCAATTTATGATAAACAGGGAGAACAACATTATGATATCATCTCCGCTTTTATTAAATCCATTCGTGGCAGTGACCCCAACGCTGCTGTGTATTGGCTTGCCCGGATGATAGAAGGCGGAGAAGACCCTAAATTTATTGCAAGACGACTCATCATATTGGCTTCTGAAGATATCGGGCTTGCAAATCCTAATGCTCTCTTACTTGCCAATAACTGTTTCCAGGCTATCAATGTTATTGGAATGCCTGAAGGCAGAATCGTTTTATCAGAAACAGCTATTTATCTTGCTTGTTCACCCAAAAGCAATGCATCATACATGGCTATTAATAAAGCTCAAAAACTGGTAAATGAAACAGGAGACCTCCCGGTACCTTTGCACATTCGAAATGCTCCTACAAAATTAATGAAAGACCTGGGGTATTCAAAAGATTATAAGTATGCTCATGATTTTAAAGGGAATTTTATAAAAGATAATTTTTTACCTGAAAAAATTCAAAAAACAACAATTTATTACCCACGATCAAATGCAAAAGAGGATGAATTTAAAAATCGGTTGAATACATGGTGGAAAGACTGGTATGATTATTAATGAACATGTGTCCATAATGTCCGGTGCCCGTGTTGTTGTTTAAATTATTTAACCTGTGTTATTTATAAGAAAAAACAAAATCAGCTAATTCTTATGAATTATTCTCATCAAAGGTAATTAATCAGAATAGAAAAAGAAATGACAGGGCCCCGGTTAATGAGAACAATCACAATTTCGTACATAAAACCGTATACCTGCCTGGATACAAAGTTCCTGGTAATTTCCCCGGGATGTAAAAAACCAGCCAGGGAAATAAGTATGATGATATGCAACCTGAAGGAATAAGATAGCTTCTTTAATTTTCAATGAATATCCCCCGGCAATGGTATTGCCAATCCCGAAATGATTTTTCGTGCTATATAATTGATTGAATGTAAGATTGTATTGGATGAACGGGCTTGCTTTTTTTACGCGTGAAAACCAATACCGGTAACCGCCCCCGAGACTTCCAAAGTGACTGTTGTCATCATATTTGCAGTATTTGAAAGGAACAATGATATATGATACATGCTCATATTCAACTGATGTTAAATGTTGTGCATATTCAAAATCAAAACTAAATCCTTGCTGGAATTCATTGGCTACTGATGATGAAAATATCCTGCTATACCCCGGAGCAAATGATAAATGGTCAGGCAATGGGGGTAAAGAAAACACTTTTCCTGCTGTAAGAGAAATAATTATAAACAATATGAGATGTCTGAAAATCATTTAGTGAAATTCTTAAAAAGTCAGATAGAAAAATATATGGATTTAATAACACGTGCCTTTTTCAGGCATCATGATCCATAGGATAAGATATGCGGTAAGACCGGCTAAAATGCCGGTAAATAAAGTCACCAGCACGAACAGGAGTCTTGTTAAAGCAGTATCCCACCCGAGCCATTCTGCAATACCTGCACAAACGCCTGCTATTACCCTGTTGTTGGATCGAATCAGTTTATCGTGTTGCATGATTATGTTTTTTTCAATAACGTCTAAATTAATAAATAAATTGAATAGATAAATTATTTTTCTTTTTTATTCTGAATTCTTGATTTTGAACTCTTGATAATCAGAGTTATCTTACACTAAAATAGTAGTAGATTCAATATAAAAAACAAGTGTATACCGGATGGATTCAAAAATCTAGTCTTAATTGTTTTATTCCTTTATTTCCTTCCAAATTACCCAGGGTTAGCCCGAGTAACCGCACTCCATTTTTTCTGTCCCACGCCAGGTCCAGCAATTTTTTTCCAATTTCCTCAAAATGTGATGGATAAATAGGATAAACATAGGTTTTGCTTTTGCTTACAATCGTAAAATCTTTGTATTTCAATTTCAATGTTAGTGTATGTCCTTCTTTATTATGTCGTTGAACCCGTTCAATCAACATTTCTGCAAGTTTTTCCACGACCCTGTATAGCATTTCGTTTTGGTTTATATCTTTGTCAAATGTGCGTTCTACGCCAATGGATTTTCGTATCCGGTGAGGGTTAACAGGGCGGTTGTCAACACCCCTCACGATCCAATAAAAATGCCTGCCGGCTTTACCAAAATATTGAATCAGCTCTTTTTCGTTCTTTTTTATTAATTCAGCCCCGGTTTGTACACCAATCTCATTCATTTTTTTGGCAGTTGCTGCACCGATGCCAAAGAATTTTCTGATAGGCAGTTCGCGAAGGAATTTCTCTGCTTGTTCCGGTCTGATAACAAACAAGCCATCAGGCTTTTTATAATCCGATGCTGTTTTAGCAAGGAATTTATTATATGATATCCCGGCAGAAGCGGTCAATTCCGTTTCTTTTTTTATTTTTTGTTTGATTTCACGTGCGATGTCTTCTGCTTTATTGAATGAACCGGTTAAATGAGAGATATCTATATATGATTCATCTAATGACAGTGGTTCCACTAATTCTGAATACTCGTGGAAGATATTATTTATTTTTATTGAATCGGTTTTGTACACATCAAATCGCGGACTGATGAATATGAGGTTTTTGCATAACTGGCGAGCTTTGTGAGATGGCATGGCCGACCTGATACCGTATTTGCGTGCCTCGTAACTTGCAGCAGCCACAACACCCCGTTGTTTCACTCCGCCAACAGCCACGGGTTGTCCCCTTAATTCAGGATTGTCCCGTTGTTCAATGGAAGCAAAATATGCATCCATATCAATATGCAAAATGATACCGGGCATAATTCAAAATACTTCAGTTCTTTATAAAATTGACTTTACAACAGGAGGTTTTTACATCTAAAAGCACCTTATGTCCATGCATTAAAGCAAGGTTTTCTTTCTGATGTCCAGCAGGGAAGCCAAACGCCACCGGTATGTTATATTGTTGTGCCAGGCCATGAATGATCTCACATGCCGTGTTTCCATATTCTTCTGGTGTTTCTTTCATGTTTGTCATGCCACCGACAATAAGTCCTTTTATATTGTTAAGTTTCCCTGCATGATACAAGCTCATCATCATCCGGTCTATATGATACAAATATTCGCCGGTATCTTCTATAAATAGTATCTTATCGCAGGTTTCAGGGTCCAATGGTGTGCCCAGCAAACTGTATAACACGGATAAATTGCCGCCTGTTAAAACTCCTTTAGCTTCTCCCTGTATATTCAATGGATGTGATACAATGTTGTAACACGGGTATTCACCTTTTAAAATATTGATAATGCTATTGAAAGATTCATTTTTCAATCGTTCATCTAACGAAAAATGAAGTGGCATTTCTCCATGAATGGAGACAGTACATGTTTTTTTTAATATCAGTTGATGCAATATGGTAATATCGCTGTAACCAATGATCCATTTCGGGTTTTGTTTAAAGATTGAAAGGTCAACCTGATGCCATATTCTTGCAAGCCCGTATCCGCCGCGTGCGCAGAAAATGGCCTTTATCGAAGGTGAGTCGAGCATTTCCTGCAAGTCCTCGAGTCGTTGTTGATCAGTACCGGAAAATTTGTGAAATTTTTCGTTCACGTGCCTGCCTTTAATGGTTTCATACCTATTCCTATTTAATAAGTCGATTGCTGTGTTAACAGGTTGTTTGTTTATATAACCTGATGGAGCAATGATGGCTGCTTTGTCACCTTTTTCAAGTGGTTTTGGAATAATCATTGTGTATCTTCTAATTGTTTTTATTGAAATCCTGTTATCTTTGCTAAGCTATAAAACTTTTAACATTTTTCAGGAGGTTTTCATGGATAAATTTAAACGATATTTAATTACAGCAGCATTGCCTTATGCGAACGGGCCTTTACATATAGGACATATAGCAGGTGTTTATGTGCCGGCAGATGTTTATGTACGATATTTGAGACTAAAAGGGCAGGATGTGAAGTTTGTCTGTGGCACGGATGAACATGGTGTACCCATTACCATTAAGGCATCACAAGAGGGCAAAACCCCCAAAGATGTTGTGGATAAATACCATGAACTCATTAAAAATTCGTTTGAAAAACTTGGAATATCATTTGATATTTTTTCAAGAACGACCAATAAAACTCATTATGAGACAGCATCCGGTTTTTTTAAATCATTATATGACAAAGGCATTTTTATTGAAAAGACAAGTGCACAATATTATGACCAGGAAGCAGACCAGTTTTTAGCAGACCGTTATATTACCGGCAAATGCCCGCATTGCCATGATCCAAATGCATATGGTGACCAGTGTGAGAACTGTGGGACTTCTTTAAATCCTGACGACCTGATTGATCCGGTTTCTGCTATCACCGGGAACAGGCCTGTAATGAAAGAAACAAAGCATTGGTATCTGCCTTTGGATCAGTATGAGGAATTTTTGAGATCGTGGATACTTGAAGAACATAAAGAATGGAAACCAAATGTTACGGGACAATGTAAGTCATGGCTTGACCAGGGATTGCAACCCCGTGCTGTGAGCCGTGATTTGAAATGGGGGGTGCCATTGCCCATTAAAGAAGGAAAAGATAAAGTATTGTATGTCTGGTTTGATGCACCGATCGGGTATATTTCGGCAACCAAAGAACTTGCCAGGCGGGACGGCTTCGACTGGGAAACCTATTGGAAAGATGATGAAACCAAGCTGGTGCATTTTATCGGGAAAGATAATATTGTTTTTCATTGTATTATATTTCCGGTAATGCTTAAAACAGAAGGCTCATTTATACTTCCTGATAATGTTCCTGCCAATGAGTTTTTAAACCTTGAAGGAGGAAAAATATCTACCTCCCGTAATTGGGCTGTATGGCTTCATGAATACCTTGAAGATTTTAAAGGGAAAGAAGATGTATTGAGGTATGTTTTATGTGCTAATATGCCCGAGACAAAAGATAATGACTTTACATGGAGCGATTTTCAAAAGCGTAACAACAATGAATTGGTTGCCATCCTGGGGAATTTTGTAAACAGGGCATTGGTGCTTACACATAAATATTTTGACGGGAATGTGCCACCTCAAAATGCATTTACTAAGTTTGACAGTGAAATTATAGGTGAAGTCAAACAGAGTGTAGAACAATTAGAATATGAAATTGTACACTACAGATTCCGTGAAGCATTGAAAGCTGCAATGAATGTAGCACGTATAGGAAATAAGTACCTGGCTGATACAGAGCCCTGGAAACTCATAAAAACCGACGAACAACGAGTGCAAACCATTTTGAATATAGCATTGCAGATTACTGCCAATGCTGCCATTGTACTTGAACCGTTCCTCCCTTTTTCAACAGAAAAGATCAAAAATTTTCTTAATATTCAATCTTTTAGATGGGAGCTGGCCGGGAATTTGGATATTCTTGAAACAGGACATGCGTTAAATAAACCGGAGCTGCTTTTTGAGAAAATTGAAGATAAGGTGATTGCAAATCAACTGGAAAAGCTTGAGGCTTTGTCTGTACAACCTAAAGATTTAGTGCCACAAAAAGAAACGGTTGATTTTGATGATTTTACAAAACTTGATATTCGTGCGGCAACTATTATAGAAGCAGAAAAAGTGCCTAAAACCAAAAAACTGGTAAAATTGAAAGTGGATACAGGAATTGATCAACGAACTGTAGTGGCAGGGATTGCTGAATATTATGACCCGGGAACATTGAAAGGACAGCGTGTATCTGTTTTGGTTAACCTGGCCCCGAGAAAACTGAAGGGCATCACTTCACAAGGTATGATCCTGATGGCAGAAAACCATGATGGAGCACTTTGTTTTATTGCCCCGGATGAAGGTGCTGAAAATGGGGCGACCGTGAGGTGACAAATTGATTTTATTAGGTGCTACTGCAATTTTTTAGAAATAGTGATATAAGAATTCAGTGTCTTGTCCTGAATTATTGATTCTTAATTCCGGATACTCAGGATCATCTTTTATTAATATGATAGGAGGCTTGTTTCAAAATTACTGATGGATATTGTTGAATACGTAGATCCGGATAAACGAATATGTTTATAGACAAGGCTTTAATATTAGAAGCCCCCTTATGTTTAATCACTGTTTGCTTCGAATAAATTAATGATTGCCTGATGAAACTCTCTGAATTGAAAATGATATTTTCTTTCTTGAATTTTCCGGGAAGAAACCCTGCTGCCTTTCAATAACATCCCGGCCATTTTGCCATAAAATAATTTTATGATTATTCCGGGAATAGGAGGGAGGAATAATGGTTTATGTAAAGCGCATGCAAGTGTTTTAGTGAATTGCTTATTTGTGATATGTTCCGGTGCCACAGCATTGTACGCCCCTTTCATCTGTTCATCCTCTAAGGCTTTGATATATATATTACACAGATCATCAATATGTATCCAGGGCATGTATTGCTTACCAGTGCCAATAACAGCACCCAGTCCTGATTTAGCCAGCTTTGCAAGTATTGGTAGAGCACCGCCCGCACGTGATAGCACGATGCCGGTTCTGATTTTTACTGTCCTTACTCCCTTTTCTTCAAACATATCTGCTGCTTGTTCCCATCGCCTGCATGTATTCCCTAAAAAATCATTTGCCGGAGAGTCGGCCTCTGTGAATATTTTTTGAATTGTCTGCATTCCATAATAGCCGGTTCCGGAAGCTGAAATAAATGCCCTGGGAAATACACCCTGCTTTTTACATGAGCGGAATATTAAATTTGCTGTATTCACCCTGCTGTCAATGATCTCTTTTTTTCTTTTTCGTGTCCATCGTTTGGCGCCAATATTTGATCCGGATAAATGAATAATATAGTCAGCTATTTTAACAGCCTTTGAGTCGATTTTGTTTTGCCGGGGACTCCATGTAAATGTTTTGTGATTTGTCGTGCCGGATCTGCTCAGGATATAAACTGTGTACCCTTTTTTCTGCAAACGTTTGCTTAAATGATTCCCGATGAGCCCGGTTCCCCCGGATATTAATATATTTGGCATAAATGGTGTAAATAATATTTTGACAACCAATTTAAGAAAAATATACGGGACTGCTTACACATGTGATAAAATATTCAAAGGGAGGAAAGTGTATTTGAAATCATTTTAAGACAAACGGCTCATCAAGCGGTTAAATTAAGATTTTCAACAAAAGGATTTAAAATTGCACTGCATCAGTTGCATGTTAACTCGCTGATGGAAGAAGAGTGAAAGCAGAGTGATCACGTGGTTGCTTGGAAATTTACGAGGCAGGAATTGCAGAATAGAAGGAGTAAATGAACAGGATTTCCTCGTGCCTGATAATACCGGGGCTGATATTAGAAGTGAAATGAGTATTTTAAAGACGGGATAACACCAAATAAATATATTTGGCTTGGTACAATGTCATTGGTGCCATAAAGATTCGAAGGAATGACAAATTTGTCAACACCTGTCTGTATTTTGTTGAAATTAATAAAAACCGGATTTTTTCTTCCATAAGCATTGAATAGGGTGAATGTTAAGTCATGTTTAAAATTTTTTTCTGAATAAGGGTTTATATTAAGCACTACCGAAATGTCGAGACGGTGATAATCCGGGAACCGTGCGTTATTTTTTTCGGCATACAGCGGAATTGGGTAGTCGTTGTAATAATAGAATCCGGCGGGTTCGGTATAGGCGGTGCCGGTATGGTACAACCAGTTTGTAGTGAATTTCCAACGGGGTGAAGAAACAAAATGCGCATAAATAGAAAATTGATGTGGCCTGTCATAAAATGGGGGATAGGGATCATTGTTATTGATATCGTTAATTTTTTTCATTGTTTTGGAAAGCGTGTAGTTGATCCATCCACGTAAGCGTCCTGATTTCTTTTGAATTTGCCATTCAATGCCATACGACCTGGCATGTCCGAAGCGTAATTCGGATTCGATAAGTGGATTTAGTGTCATATTTGCATGCGGTGCATATCCAATTTGGTTTTGCATCCATTTATAAAATAGTTCAGTGGTAATGCTGATATCACGTGCCGGGATTGATTTGACATATCCGGCGGATACCTGGTCTGCTTTTTGGGGTTTGATGTTCGGGCCACTGGGCATCCAAACCTCCATTGACGTGAACGGACTTGTTGAATTGGAGAGAAGATGAATGTATTGGTATGTGCGTGCATACCCAATTTTAATCGCATCATGTGAAAATATTTTGTAACTGCTGCTAAACCTCGGGGCCAATCCCGCATAAGTATGATAATGTTCACCATCTTCATATTGATACATGTTGGTCACTTGATGCTCCCTGTCAAAACTGAATTCATACGTGGGACCCGTGTTTCTCCATACATTCAAACGCAAACCGTAATGCAGCGACCAATTTTTATGTATGGTTTGTTCGTTGCTGATATAGTAAGCCTGTTCATTGGCATTGCGATGAGGGACCCTTATCAAAGCGATATGTTCCGGGTTAAATCCAACCAGATTCCCGGGGTTGAACTTGTGGCCGGCGAATTTAACACCAAATCTAAATGTATTATCGGGATTGATATACCATGTGAAATTGGATTTTAGCATCGTGTTTGAGATGACTGATTCCCAAAAGCGGTTATCTACACTTGAGAATACAAAATTGTATTTATAATGACTGGTTGTAAATGTTGTATTTGAAAACAGCTTTTCATTAAAAATATGATTCCACCTGGTTGTAAAAGAGCCATTTTCCCATGTGATGCCATAAGCCGAGTGGTCGGGGGTATTAAAATATTCATCTTTGCCTCCGTATCCTGATATGAATACCCTGTCATTTGGACCGAAGACAATATTTACTTTCCCGTTCAGGTCATAGAAACCAAATTTTGAAATCCCGGGAACACTTCTTTTCAACGTATTTTTTATATGAGAACGTCGGCCTGATATAAAAAACGAGACCTTGTCTTTCGCAATGGGGCCTTCAATTGCAAAGCGAGAAGTTACAAGCCCAATACTGCCGGTGCCCGAGAGATTTCGGTAATTCCCGTCTTTGGTCCTGATGTCAATGACCGATGACAACCTGCCTCCATATTGAGCCGGCAACCCGCCTTTATATATTTTAATGTCTTTGATGGCAGCAGGGACAAAGGAGGAGAAGAATCCCATGAAATGAGACGGGTTATAGATTGGTGCTTCATCCAGTAGTACTATGTTTTGATCGCGGTAACCGCCCCTCACGAAGAATGATGTGGATCCGTCACCATAGGAAGTAATGCCGGGAAGTGATTGGAGGGATTTGATCAAATCGCCTTCTCCCATAAAATAAGGCATTTGTTTCACGGTATACGGTTTCACATTCATTTTGCTTAGCTGCAATTGATCAGGTATTTCTTCTTTGTCATCTGCTACAACAACCACCTCTTGTAATTGGGATTCTTTTTGTTGCAACCCGATGCTGATTGTCTTGTTTTGATCTAAGCGTACTGCAACAGATTTTGTTTCATGGCCGAGGAATGAATAATTGATCGTGTATGTTCCTTCTTTTAACGTGAGGGAATAAAAACCGTAAGGGTTGGTAATGGTTCCGACTGGCTTGCCTTCAACCGCAACTGTCGCCCCGATTAAAAGTTCTCCGCTTTCCGTGTCCTGAACACTTCCACCGAGCGTGAATTTTTTTGTTTTTTTTACCTTTTCTTCTTTGGATGAGCGTTTGAGTATGATTTGTTTTTCGATTAGTTGATAACGGATGCCGGCCTGTCCGAAAAGCCGGTCTAAAATTGACCTGATACTTTCTTGTTGTGTATGCAAACTGTATTTTTGATCCATTGGTAGTTGTTCACGGGCATAAGAGAAATGAACGCCGCCCTTTATACTGATTACCTGTAAGATTTTATGAAGTGGCATTTCATTGATGTCCAGGCTTATTTTTTTATCCAAGGCCGACTGTTGAGCGTTGGAAGGTATGATAAAACAATACATGCATAAACAAAACAGCATGTATTTATGTTGAAATATCCTGTTCATAAACGTTTATTTCTTGTCTATACAACTTCTTCCGGTTATTTTAATGATGTCTCCGGTTTGATGTACCCGGATATCCAACGTGTTTTCCAATACACGAAGAACAGATTCAAGTGATTGATCGTCAAATGAAACAGTTATTCTGCATTGTTCAAGTCCGGGTGTACTTATTTGAATATTGCTGTAGTAAGTATTGTTAATCGTCCTGGCCACTTCACTTAGTTGATCATTTTTAAATGTGATCTTTTTTGTCTTCCACGACAGGTAATTGATGTTTTTATTTTTCATTTTAGGAAGTGATTCGCAGTCCTTTTCAAAAATCGTTTTTTCCCCTTTATTCAAAATAACTTTATTTGTTTCATTATGTTTTTCAAAGACAGCAACTGTACCTGATTTCACGATCACGGACACCTTATCAACATTGCTTGCATTTACATAAAAAGAGGTGCCCAATACTTTAATATACACGTTTTGGGTCTCAACAATAAATGGCTTTTGTTGATTTTTCTGTACATCAAAATAGGCATCGCCTTTAAGGAATACGTTTCGTGTTTCTTCTCCTTTAAATGTTTCACGATATTTTACAGATGCATCCTTGTTGAGTACAATTGTTGATTGATCAGGTAGTTTTGTAGAGAGCACACCGGTGTCGGCAACTACTTTTTGATAATTGTATGTATTCAGCAAAATATATAAAACTGAAGATAAACCGATCAGGATGAACAATGCTGCTGCAATACGGGAAATAAAACGCAAGGCATTAAATGGTTTAGGCCCGGAAAATGCAATGGTTTTTGTTGTTCGTGATGTACCCGTGATTTGATCTTCCAGTTTATTCCATTCTTTGTCAATGTCAATACCGGGTATGTATTTGACATTTGCAGTGGCATTCCAGATTTTTTCATATTCATGGAATAACTTATCAAATGCGGGGACATTCTTTCGTAGCTGTTGCAGCATAAGGCGTTCATCCTCCCGTGCTTCACCGGAAAGAAATTTGGTAATAAGCTTTATATGTTTTTCATTGATTTGCATCTATATTAAATTAAACTATCTATATTATTTACACGTGAAAAAGAAAAAACCCTTACATGTTATTAAAAAAATTATATAAAATGAATAAAAAAATGACTGTAATATAATCAACCAATTGCTCTCTGAGTATTTTGAGCGCTTTGGATATGTGTGCTTCTACTGTTTTTATTGAAATACCTGTTTTATCTGCTATTTCTTGGTATTTCATTTCGTCAAACCGGTTCATTATAAAGACTTCTCTGCATTTCTCCGGCAATGAATCAATGGCCCGGTTGATACGAGCGTTTAATTCTGCTTTCTCCATGACATCCTGATCGTTAAGCTGCCCGGGATGCGTATATGTTTCGGCTTCAAACTCGTTTTTGATGAATTTTTTATTGTCCCTTATGTAATTCAGACAGAGATTGTGGACAGTTGAAAACAAATACGACTTAACCCGTTTTTCCATATCAATGGTGTCACGTTTTTCCCATAGTTTAATGAATGTCTGGTGTACAATGTCTTTGGCCGTGTCTTCATCATGCACGAATGATACAGCAAAGGCACATAGTGAATTAAAATGGCTTTTAAATAAGGATTTAAAAGATGTTAATTCCAATGAGCGGGCAATATGAGATGATTTTTTGCTCAAAATTTATTATTTGAATAAGCAAATTTAAAAGAATAATTTGTACTACTGAAATTTTTGTGGACATAGTGATATTAAAAGACAGAATTCAGTTATAAATTTATTGAAGCTTATGATAAAACGATTGTGATTTCTGGATACACGAGACCAACTTCTACTAAAATGATGATAGAAATGAATTGATTATTAGGTATTTGTTTTTGTTTCTCGGGGGTTGATTGAAATACGCTAATAAAAAACCAACATAACCTTAAGCATTTTTTAATAATTTCTTAAGTAAAAATTTACGTTAAAGATACATTTATTTCCTAAATTTGTATTTTGGTATTATAACATTATCCTTTATATAATATGAATAACAGGGAAGAAATAATTCTTATTGATGATGAGTCGGATATTTTGGAGTTATTGAGCCATAATTTGACAAAAGAAGGATATAAGACCAATTGTTTTTCAAATCCTGTAGACGGGCTACCATACATATTAAATAACAAAGTCGACCTGATATTAACTGACTGGTTAATGCCTCGTATGGATGGTCTTGAATTTTGCAAGAAATTAAAACAAAATAATGATACTCAGGATATTCCTATTGTTATGTTGTCATGTAAAAATACGGATGTTGACATTCAGGAGGCTCTTGAGTTTGGCGTAAATGATTATCTTGTAAAACCTTTTCGTATCAATAAACTCATATCAATCGTTAAAAAACTCACAAAGTAAATTTCTTTCCCGAGAATAATTTCATTCTTTTTTGTTTTTCTGAATATGCTTCATTTTTCAATTTCATTTCACTTTTTATAATTGGTATAATTCACCAATAATTTAAATTATTTTTTTTATCCTGAAATAATAATTATATCTTTAAGGTATTAAATGACACCTGTCAATAAATGATTTTATCATGAATCAACATACATCTACATCAGGTTATTCATTAGAACCGAGCATGTAAAAAATAATCATTTTTTGCA
>CAYFQI010000055.1:0-13454 GCA_964345135.1 uncultured Bacteroidales bacterium | reverse complement strand
AGAAGCAACTATTTTTAATATCTTTCCTGTTATTTTGTATGGTGGTTTCATTTACCCAAGCAATGATAATATCATTTGATAGTATCAAAGATAATAAATTTAATTAAATATGCAAATAATTGTCTGTTTAGCAGTCTCCTAAAATAAAGCCTAACAATTCTACAACGCCATTGTCGTTATATCTGTTATATCTGTTCATTTGATTCATTGCAGCCATACCATTCATTTTTTATACAAATATAACATAAACAGACAGAAAACCAAAAAAATATCCGTTTGTAAATGCTTACAAACGTTGGTAACCGTTTGTAAACGAAAACATGTAGGAGGGTTTTGCTTTGCTCATCTTCCGGCAGGGATGAATTGCAGTTGGATGTTCCTCAAAAAGATTGCTTCGTTGCAGTTACGGTCTTTCGCCTGTAACTTCTTCTTCGCAATAGTAGCGTTGTGGGTGTTGTAGCTGATACCCATGCTCCCTCGCCCGGCGTATCGTTAAAATGGTTTTTATTCTCTCGTATAGAAGTTACCCTTCTATTTCCTGAACCTCTTTTTTTATACTCTCCCAGGTTTCGTTGCTCATTTTGGCGCCAATGGTTTTAATGACATTGCCTCCCATCACGGCTCCTATTTTTCCGCATTGTTCCAATGACAAGCCTTTTGTTAACCCGTAAATGAAGCCCCCGGCATACAGGTCGCCTGCACCGGTGGTATCAACAGGTTTTACATTAATGCTGTCAATTTTTATCTTGTTGTCGTTTTGTTTGATGAACGAGCCGTCTTTCCCGACTTTCACGACAGCGATTTCACAGTCTTTTGCCATGATGTCAAGAGCTTCTTCCGGTTCTTTCCCGGTAAAGGCACGTGCTTCTTCTTCATTGGCAAATACAATGTCAACATATTTTTTTACATTTTCTTTGAGGAATTCAATATTGTCTTCAACCACGTTGAAACTTGCCAGGTCGAGTGATATTTTTATATTGTTCTCTTTAGCCAGTTTTAACGCTTTTTCGAGCAGTTGATTGTTTTGTACAAGGTATCCTTCCACGTGAAAGTAATCGTAATCGTCAAAAAGCCTGGATGTAATGTCATCCGCATTCAATTCAACAGCAGCTCCTAAATAGGTAGCAAACGTGCGTTCTGAATCGGGGCTCACCAGCGTGATGGCTCTCCCGGATGCTGTATTGCATAAAGACAGTATGGTGGTTATGTTTTTGATTTCCATGTCTTTTTGAAAAAAGTCGCCTATGTCGTCATCGCCCACTTTCCCGATAAACCCGGTTTGGATGCCCAGGTTCGCCAATCCATGAATGGTATTTGCTGCAGAACCACCCGATGCCTGGAATTTTTCCAGTCCTAATTCACCTGTTAATTGAAGTATTTTCTCTCCAATGCTCATATCTGTCAGTTGCATACTGCCTTTAACCAGTCCAAATTCATTAAGCAACCGGTCGTCGTTAATTTTTACAAGTATGTCAACCAATGCATTTCCTATTGCCAGTACGTTAGTCATTTTTTTATTTTTTTTACACGTGTGTCTGTTTTTATACACCAGTTTCGCAGTTGATTTTCTTCATTTACCCGGAACCCTAAAGGGAATGGAAAAAATCAATTTCTCCATTTAGAGCTTGGGGTAAACAATTGATTTTTCTGCTATTTTGATTGCAATTCGAGTATAAAAACAAGCAATCATTTTATTTTTAAAATCTAAAAAGAAAGGTACTACTATTTTAATGGACATGGCTTCCGCTTATTCAGAAATTCAGAAATTCTGAATTCTAACATCACTATTTCCACTAAGTGCAGTAGTTCCGAAAACAAAAAGGCGCTCATGATGAGCACCTTTTTGTTAGTATGTATTAAATTCCGAAAGCTTCTTTTATTTTGTCTACATAATCGAGTTTTTCCCATGTAAATGTTTCAAACTCTTTCTTTTCGCCATTGATTTCTATTAATTTTTTGCCTGGCTCGCGACCCAGGTGTCCATAAGCGGCTGTTTCTTCAAAGATAGGATTTCTCAGGCCAAAGCGTTTTACAATTGCATTAGGACGTAAATCAATTATTTGACGTACTTTCTCAGCGATTTCAAAATCACTGCCTACTTTTGATGATCCAAAGGTATCTACATGGATACTCACCGGGTCGGCTACACCAATTGCATATGCCAACTGAACCTGTAATTCATCGGCCACGCCGGCAGCTACCAGGTTTTTAGCGATATGTCTTGCAGCATAAGCAGCAGACCTGTCAACTTTAGAAGAATCTTTCCCGGAGAAAGCGCCGCCACCGTGAGCACCTCTTCCACCATACGTGTCAACAATGATCTTACGGCCTGTTAATCCCGTGTCGCCATGAGGGCCGCCAATGACGAATTTACCTGTAGGATTCACAAAATACTTAATATCTTCATCAAAAAGTTTCTGCACATCTGCAGGATAACTTTCTATTACTTTAGGCATCAGGACATTTTGTACATCATCACTGATGGTTTTCAGCATTTCATCATCAGGAGCAAACTCATCATGTTGAGTAGATACAACAATGGTATCAATTCTCCTGGGTTTGCCTTCTTCTGTGTATTCAATAGTTACCTGTGACTTGGAATCAGGTGCCAGGTATGTCATTTGTTTTCCTTCTTTCCTGATATCTGCCAATTTTAACAATATGCGGTGCGAAATATCAATGGGAAGTGGCATTAAGTTTTCTGTCTCATTGACAGCATAACCAAACATCATGCCCTGGTCGCCGGCGCCTTGTTCTTCTTCATTTCCCCTGTCAACGCCTTGTCGAATATCAGAAGATTGTTCATGCAATGAACTTAGAATACCACACGAGTCGGCTTCAAATTTATATTTGGATTTAGTATAACCGATCCGCCTGATGACTTCACGGACTATTTTTTGAGGGTCAATGATTGCATTGGTTTTAATCTCACCTCCTACGACTACCAAACCGGTAGTACAAAATGTTTCACATGCACATTTGGAATTAGGGTCTTGTTTTAAGATTTCATCTAAAACTCGATCTGATATCTGGTCGGAAACTTTATCCGGATGTCCTTCAGATACAGATTCTGATGTAAATAAATAAGCCATTTTTTTATGTTTATGGGTTTTACAAATAATTAAATTTTAATAAGTATAATGTTCTTGTTTATAAGGTCCTTCAATTGGAATGGAGATGTATTCTGATTGTTCTTTCGACAATTTCGAGAGTTTTACACCAACATGTTTAAGGTGGGCCCTGGCCACTTCCTCATCAAGTTGTTTAGGCAGCCTATACACATCTATCTCCCTGTTATTTTGCCACAGATCTATTTGTGCCAATACCTGGTTCGAGAAAGAATTACTCATTACAAATGACGGATGTCCGGTAGCACAACCCAGGTTCACGAGGCGTCCGCCTGCAAGCATGATAATAGAATGCCCATCAGGAAAGATATACTGATCTACCTGTGGTTTGACATTTTCTTTGATTACACCTTTTGTTTCTTCAAGTTTTTCAACCTGTATTTCATTGTCGAAATGGCCAATGTTACAAACAATGGCTTTGTCTTTCATATTCTTCATATGTTCCACGGTGATCACATCTTTATTACCGGTTGCCGTAACATAAATGTCTGCTTCTTCTACCACGTCTTCGATGGTTTTCACTTCATATCCTTCCATAGATGCCTGTAAAGCACAAATAGGATCGATTTCAGTCACTACAACACGGGCGCCATAATTTCTAAGCCCCTGGGCACATCCTTTGCCTACACCACCGTATCCGCATACAACAGCCATTTTACCGGCAATCATCACGTCGGTTGCGCGTTTAATTCCGTCAATCAATGATTCACGGTTGCCATAGAGGTTGTCAAATTTTGATTTGGTGATGGAGTCATTCACATTGATGGCAGGGAAATATAATGTTCCTTTGTCCCTGCGTTGATATAAACGATGTACACCTGTAGTGGTTTCTTCAGAAGCACCTCTTAACTCTTTGATGGTATTTGTCCATTTTTGATTGTCTATTTCAAGTACATCCCTTAATCTTTCAATCAGAGCTTTTTCATCCCATTGCGTCACATTTACATCCAGAATTGAAGGGTCTTGTTCAGCTTCGTATCCCATAGACACCATAACAGTAGCATCACCACCGTCATCAACGATCAAGTTAGGACCTTTGCCACCCGGGAATGATAATGCTTGTGCAGTACACCACCAGTATTCGTCCAATGTTTCACCTTTCCATGCAAACACGGGAATGCCCATATCTGCAATGGCTGCTGCTGCTTCATCATTGGTTGAATAAATATTACAACTTGCCCATCGAACATCAGCCCCAAGTTCTACAAGGGTTTTGATCAATACGGCTGTTTCTGTTGTCATATGTAATGATCCCATGATCCGTGCGCCGTTTAATGGTTTAGACGAGCCGTATTTTTTCCGGATATTTACCAATCCGGGCATTTCATGTTCTGCAAGTTCTATTTGCTTATACCCACTTTTAGCTAATTTGATATCTTTCACCATGTAAGGTATGCCAGTATCTACTTTTTCTAATTTTGACATGATTTTGTATTGAATTTATAGTTAATAAAAATGTTAATATATTAAGTTTAATTTTTAAACACGAATATACCCCAGGTCAGGTTTCCTTCGTTTCCGCCTTTAACCCAGTGCCTAAGGCCTTTTTTCATATTTTCCCTGTATTCTTTGGATACATATCCATCAAGTTTTTGCTCATTTTGCTCCAGTTCTTCCAGCACTCTGCCATAATGTAAAGGCAGATTTGAAGCTAGGTCCTCATAATGTTGTTCGGTAAGTCCCACGTCTTTTGCTGCTTGTTTGTAAAATGCGGGAGATCCAAGTGAAGCAAGGTTTATCCTGTCATAAATTGGTTGTAACACACTTTCGTCGCAATTGTCGGATTGCATCGGGTCAGTAAATATGAATTGACCACCTTTCTTTAATACCCTGGCTGCTTCTTCCATGACTTTATGGCGTTCCCCGCTATGTAAGATGGCATCTTCTGACCATACAATGTCAAAAGTCTCATCAGGGAAAGGGATGTCTTCAAAGCTTCCGTCAATAACATCTATAAGATGGTCGAGCCCTTGATCTTGGTTCATTTTGCGACCTCTGGCGTTTTCTGTTTCACTGAGGTTGAGGACTGTTACATGGCAACCGAATTTTTGGGCAAGGTATCGTGCACTCCCTGAAAATCCTCCTCCGAGGTCAATGATTTTGGTGTTCTCGTCAATTTTATCTGCATATGAAGCCATCTGGTCTATTGTTCTGCGGCTTGCTACAAAAATGTCTTCGTCTTTTGATGTATAAATACCCAGGTGAAGGTCTTCCCCCCCCCATATTCTATAATAAAAATTATGGGCATCATCGCTATTATAATAAGTTCGTGCAGTATCAACTATATCTGAATATTTTTTTTCACTCATATATTCTTACTTTTAGGATTCAAAAATACAATTTTTTATATTATTAATTATGATAAACTGTTTTTATATTTCTTCGTACATGCCTGCTCTGTATGCTTTCATGTATTGTTCACAGAAGGGATCTTTGCCCATGAGGGTTTCTGCTGCTGTAATACTGGCCATCATTTTTTTATCGAGTGGATTGGTAATTGCAGAATCCAGGCCTTTTGAAATGGCCATCACCATAAAAGTTACATTGGCCAGTTTTCGTTTCGGGAGTCCGAACGAGATATTGGATGCGCCACATACTGTATGTATACCGGGGAATTCTTTATTGATTTCCTGAATGGTATTGAAAAATTCCACGGCTAAATTATCTCCTGAACCAATGGGTTGAACCAATGGGTCAACAAAAATATTCTCGACGGGAATATTATTTTTCACCAGTTCATTCACCATATTATTGGCAATTTTCATGCGTTCGTCTTTGGTATAAGGCATGCCTTCGTCGCTCATACACAGTGCAATTACTTTCATATCAGTTCCTCTTACCACGGGAAGCATTTTCTCCCATCTTTCTTTTTCCAGTGAGATGGAGTTTAGCATGGGGGTTCCTTTATGCACTTTAATGGCCTCTTCCAATACCTTCGGGTCGGGAGTATCAATGCAACACGGTACATCAACAACATCCTGAACGGTGTTGATCAACCATTTTACATATTCTTCTTCTTCACCCACGAAAATTCCTGCATTCACGTCAATAAAGTTCGCACCATGTTCCAACTGGTCTTTCGCAACTTTTTGAATTTCTTCTGCATTCTTTTCTTTAATAGCAGTTTTCATTGATTTTCTGCTGGCATTAATTAATTCACCGATAATGTTCATAATGTTATCCTCCTATGTTAAAAATTCTTTTTGCTGAACAATATGTCCAGGTTTAATATATAAAAAATCAGGTTCATCATAAGGACCGTGTATCAATTGTCTTAAATATTTACCGGATCCTTTGATTTCAATAAATTCTTTTTTGAAATATGCAGCATTTTCCCGTGCACGTTTTCTATATTTTTCTTCATTTCTCATTCCTGTATTAATGAATGAAATGTGTGTATAATTTTTCAGTTCTTCCTGTATGGCATATTCTGCCATTTCTCTTCCAACACGTTCAGTATATTCATTTTCTAATAAACCCAGTGGATCCTTTTCGTTCTCGATCCAGCTTTCGGTTAAATGATAAGTCCCGGGTTGTTTATTAAAAAATGAATGATAGGTATTTCGTTCTCCCATCATCAATGCAATACAATCATGTACCTTAGGAATAAACAGTCCCTGAACCGGGGCTTTTACCTCTACAATTCCACCGGAACATAATCCATAGCCTAGTATGACTTCATTAATGTGTTCATCGCCTGTTACCCTGTCCAGTTCTTTTTGTATTTCAGCCTTCATATTTTGAGGCGCCCTGTGCAGGTTTTGTTCAAGAAAAATGACCTGTACATCATCTAAACCAGAAGCAATGATCTCCAGTTCAGGATTTAAGCTGCCACATGCTATGATGACTTTGTTTATGTTCATCTGTTTATTTTTAATTTTTAAGCCTTTTAATTCAAAATACTGTTTACAGAGCCCATATCAAGGACGCTACATAACAACGGTAAATGTTATTAAAGGGCCGGTTCATATTGTCTTCCTTCTTCATATTCTAAAGATTTTAATAAAAAAACAGTATTTATAATGAAGGAATTTGCTGTTTTTCTGAAATTTTCGGGTTTCCCACTGCACGAGCTATATACCGTTGCAATGACCCTTCTTTTTTCACTTTCACTTCCACGTAAGGGTCTTCTGCTCCTGCATGAACAACAGCTTTCCGGGCTTTATCTTTCACCTTGTCTTCTGCAAATTCACATGCTTCTTCAAAATCTTCGATTTCAAATTTTTCTTTCTCGAATTGTACCATGTAGATGTGTTTCTCTTCACTTTGCCGAATAAATACAATGGCTTCTTTGATTTCCATTAAAGAACCTGAAATGGCGCCTATTGCATTGGCTACTTCTGAAAACTCGGGCAGTATAAAATGCGCATTGACAATTTTAGCGGCTTGTTTTACAAAATACTCAGCTGGAGCACCTGTCCCGATAATGGGCACCCTGCTGTCGAGATTCACAGCTAAAAAGTCGTTTTGTCCCCTGAGAGTCTCCCTGAGCATCCACCTTCCCCATTCCCCATCTATGCTTGTAGGCATTCTACTAGTTTTATTATCCTGGCAGGCAAGAAATATAATGATCTCTTCCACGATCACGTTAATAATATGTTCAATGCTTTGCCGGATAAATTTGGATTTTTGCAGTTTCGGGAAATGACAAATATAATCCAATGCCGCTTCAGCAGCCCTGGTATCCCACATATTCATAGTCCCGTCAATATGAAGAATATCTGATGGTGTGAGCGTTGATATTTCAATGTATCCCTGCTGTAATAAATTCTCACATTGCAGATGGCCGGGATGATATATATCCAATGCTTTCACAACTTCTGAAAGTCGTTTTGGCCCCTCTCTTAAGAAATCAATAATTTTTTTATGATCGTCTGATAATAATTTATACACGTGATCTTCTGGTGGCCGGTATAAATTCCAGTATTCTATTTCTGTCAGCCTGATTCCCTTATTGGTTCTGTTTTTTAGGTCGTAAAGCTCATTGGCGACATATTCGAACCGGATGGCCAATTGTGAAAGCGGCGTGACTTTCTGTGGCCCGATCACCAGGTTGTAATAATCATCCAACGTGATTTTGCTATCGCATCCTAATGAAATGGTACGAATACTGGCAGCTTCCACTGCTGTTTCTGTATCTCCTACCCTTGCTCCTTCTTCGGAAACGACAACCCTGGCATTTTCAATCAATGCCATATCAGTAGTAGTACTTCCCACGTCTATTACAAGGGCATTATTTTTCTTTGACAAAAACCGTCCACCAATGGCACTGGCTGCCGGGCCTGACATCACGGTATCCACGGGTTTTTGAATGGCTTCTTCATAAGGCATGAGTGTTCCATCACCACGTACGATCATCAATGTTGCATTAATTTTCATTTCTTTAAGTGATTTTCTCACAGCACCAATAAAATCGTGCATGACGGCCACTAATGAAGCATTGATCGAAGCGGTCCCTGCCCGTTTGATGGAGTTGATTTTGGTAGAAAGCTGATGACCCATCACTACGGGCAACGGGGTCATTTCCCGAATGATCTCAAATGCGCGCTCTTCATGATCAGGGTTCAGGGGACTAAAATAACTTGAAATAGCAATAGCATCTACTTCATGTTGATACGTTTCAACCCATTTTTTTATGCCTTCCTCATCCAATGTTTTTTTTTCTTCACCTTGTGCATTATGCCCTCCATCAAAATATCCTACCTCACTAGCAGCTAAGTTTTCCTGCATATTATAATCTTCCACGAGGCCCCGGTCATATCCTATCAATATCAATCCCACCCGGCGTGCTTTACCTTCGGCAACAGAATTGGTGGCCAATGTACTGGAAATGCCGACAAGCCTGATATCATAATCATCGCTTATCTTAAGTTTTTTCAGTACATTGATTACACCTATTTTTAAATCATTCCGTGTCGTGAGGGTCTTCGCACTACTAATCACCTTACGGGTACGGTAATGCAATAATGCCCCATCTGTAAATGTTCCGCCTGTATCAATTCCAATTACATATCTGTTCATATTTCTCCTTCCTTCATCTTACTACCTCCGGAATTAATAGAAGGGATATTCAATATTAAGTGCCTTGCTTTTTAACGCGTTCCTCGGCTTGTTGTAATATTTTTTCAATTTCTTTGTCAGCTGATTCAGGTACTTTGGAACGAGGTCCTTCATAATTATTGATCAGATCGCGTGTTTTTTCAATAATCCTGTCTTTCATCGTTTTACTTCCTTGTGCCACCCAGTCTTCATAGCTGTTCCTGTCCATCAAAGTAGGCTTCCAGTGCTGTCTGAACCATTTCATGGTATGATCTTCATAAAGATAATGTCCACCTGATCCAACATTTTCAATGACATCAACAGATAATGTTTCTTTATTTACTTCTATCCCTCTTTCAATGACTCGGGCCATGCTAATTAGTTCATCATCCATTACTGTTTGGAATATATCGCCGGTCATCCCGGATTCAATATATCCATTGTCATGTACAAAATTAGCACCACTCATCATGGCGGCATTGATAGAAAGGCTTGCTTCCATTGCAGATTGCATATCCATTGATTTTGAATCGGTACATCCTGCTGTAGAATACATTGGAAGTCCGGAATAATGCACTACTTCTGTTAATGCAGCACTCAAAAGGCTCAATTCCGGTGCGCCGTATGAATATATTGAACATCTCATATCCAGGATGGATTGTACACCACCCACGATAATGCATGTCCCGGGGTTTATCAATTGAGAAGCAATGACCCCCACCATTGATTCGGAGAGAGCAACTACCAGCTGTCCGGCATGAGTAGCCGGAACAGTACCACCGCCAATAGCACAGGGACTATATACTTGTGGTATACGGTTCTCTGCACAAAACATACATTTGTCAATGGCATGAAAATCACTTACCAATGGTGAAATGGGTTCGCCATAAAAAATATAATTTGGCCTTTGCCTGAATTTTTCTTCGCCGCCGGCCATGGCAACAGCCATTTTATGAATATCGCTGCACCCGTCGCGGTTGAATGACCAGCTCATGATAGGTGTAGTGGTATTTCTGATCATATCTGCAAATTCATATATATCTGCCAGGCCATTGGTTACGTCACTGATCGAACCCAATGACTGCACATATCCCATGTTGGGTAATGCATCACACACGCGTGCTACAATAGAAGCATCTTTTCTGACATATTTTCTGCGTTCTAATGTATCTGTATCAATAAAGTTAGGAGGTGTCGGGCCGGGGCCAAAATAACTCCGTTTCTTTTCAATGACAATGCGTTTTGATATATCACCGTCCCATGGATATACCTCAGTCACGGGTGGAACAGTTGATAATGCTTTTAAGATTAATTCCGGCGGGAAGTAAACACGGTTATCATCTACTTTGCAGCCGTTTTTTTTGAATAATTCTTTTGCTCCTTCATGATGGACATTTGCCCCGGTATATTGTAATGTACGCATCATTCCATTAAAAATCCGTTCTTTTTGATCTTCTGACAAGATAGAAAAATATGGAGATTGTTGTATGGTAAAATTTGTTCTTGTACTCATATCTTTAAATGATTTTTATGTTCAATATTATGAAAAATTAATGATTATGAATGCCGTTTATCAGCATCATCAATAATCTTGTGAAGTTCTTCTTTTAATTTCGGATCAATCGGGATGGGGTTGTATGTATCCAAAAGATGTTGAGTTCTTTCTTTTACCCTGTCGCCCATTGTTTTTTTACCATTGCCTTTCCAGGTTTCATAATCACTTCTGTCCTGGAGTGTTGGAAGGTACCATTCTTTCCAATATTTAAAGGTATGATCTGTAGTGACGTATTCTCCGCCCGGGGCTTGTTTTTCAATTAAATCGAGCGCTAAATGTTCATCATCTGTATTGATTCCTTTGCCGAATTGCCTTACCATTCCCATCATTTCATCATTTAACACGAGGCTATCCAGTGAAGCATTCGTGCCATGGTCTATATATCCAACATCATGAATCAGGTTTGCACCCGAGAGGAATGAATAAAATAAATTCATCATTTGTTCTGAAGCAGCCTGCTCATCAAGGATTTTAGCATCTGTACATCCGCCTGTTGAGAACATCAGTAAGTTGAGCCATTTGGCAATGTCTGTATTGGCTGCTGAAGCGAGTGATAATTCGGGAGCTCCATAGGAATAGGTTGATTTTTTCATGTCTAATATCGTGGTTACCCCTCCCATGATCAATGGCATCCCGGGATTTTTCAGATGGCAAAGCACGGTAGCGAGTAACGTTTCTGCCAATGATTGTACCAGCATCCCGGCCATCGTGGAAGGTGCTGTTGCACCGGAACTAGGACACGGGGTGTACATTGCAGGGATTTTCTTTTCTGCAGAAAATAATAATTTTTCTACTGCTGTTTTGTCATTTTTTAATGGTGAGATGGGTTCAATATACACGACAAACATGGGATTTAACCTGAATTCTTCTTCGCCGCCCTGTATCAGGCAAGCCATTTTCCAAAGGTCTTCAAGGCCTTCGCCATTCACGCTGGTTACCACCATGGGCTTGGCACATCCTTCTAACATGGCCATGAACTGATGACGGTCGTATGTCTGTGGATTGGGAGCATCGCCAACAATCCCGTGAGACATAAAAAAGTCATAATTAGGCAATGCATCAACCAATTTGCCCGCATTTACAATATCTTTATAGTTTGTTCTTCTCCGTTCACCTGTTTGACGGTCGTAGGTAAAAGGAAGGTCAGAACCCGTGCCAAATGTCACGGTATCTTTTTGTAAATGAACAGATCTTTTTCCATTTCTTCCTTTTAACGTGATTTTCCTTGGATAAAAATTTAACGCTTCTTCTACCATTGTTGTAGGGATTCGCACGTTATTTCCCTTGACAACAGCATTGCTGTTTTTAAACAATTCAATGGCTTCCTCATGAAATACTTGTGCTCCTGTACGTTCAAGTACATCAAGCGCAGAGTAAAATATCTCTTCTATTTGATCATTTGAAAGCACCTTGAATTGGGGTGTTTGTTGAATAGATTGATTCATTTTCATCGCTATATGTTTTTATATTTTCTAAAATTCATAATTATATTGCCATTGGTCATCCATATATAATTATAATCAAGAGGCATGACAAATAATGCTATTCCTTTGTTTGCAAACTTGATTGAATTTCCATTTCATAAGTTTGTACCTCTTTATATAGTGTTTATTGACAGCCTGATTCATCTTTTGTTGCTGCGGTATAAATATTAAATCCTTTACTACTACAATAAATCGGGCTAACTAAACTTGTTGCCTGATTTTAAAAATATTATAATAATATTGTAGGAATAAAATAAAACGATCTGGCAATAATTGAAGCTACAAGAGTTGAAGGAAAGCGGGTTTTAACCCGCTTTTTTATTAAGGTATTCTTTGGTTATTTCAACTGCTCTACCAGCATTGGGAGCATAAAGGTCAGCGCCAATTTCCTGAGCAAATTCTTCGGTTACAGGTGCGCCACCCAGGATAACAGTTACCTGGTCACGTATACCTGCTTCTTTCAGTGAGTTAATGATTTCACCCATTCTTGGCATAGTGGTTGTTAATAATGCAGAAATCCCGAGTACATTTGGTTTATGCTCTTTTACTGCATTTATAAATTGTTCATTGGGTTGGTCTATGCCTATATTGACTACTTCATATCCGGCTCCTTCAAACATCATGGCTGCCAAATCTTTGCCAATGTCATGCAAGTCACCTGCAACTGTACCGATGACCATCTTTCCAGCGCTTCCTAGTTCACTATCTGATAGTTTAGGCCTTAATATTTCCATTGCTGAACCCATTGCTTTTGCACAACGTAGTACTTCGGGCATAAACATTTCGCCTTCCCGCCATTTTTGGCCAACAATGTCCATTCCCGTTAATAAACCTTGATTTAGAATTTCACCTGGGTTGGCACCATCATCAATGGCTTGTTGGGTTAACGTTTTTAACTCTTCAATTTTACCTTCGATTAGAGATTCTGATAATTTACCTAAGTCTACACTCATAAAATCTATTTTTAAAATTTATATATTAAAATCTATATTTTTAATAATTGAGTGCAAAGTTAGAAGAAACTATTGGTTAATCAAAAATAATTCATAAAATATTGCTTTTAAAGTAGTTTCCAATCGGGCTAACTTCTTTATAATGATAATGAGTACTGAAATATTATTTTTTTGTTAAATTTTATATATCTTCTTTATTTTTTCAATCTTAATAATTATACTTTTTCGATAATATTTGTTAAATTATCAGTCAAAGAACAAACACGCAAAACAAAAATATTTGGTGCTGTCAGCC
>CAYFQI010000054.1:0-13486 GCA_964345135.1 uncultured Bacteroidales bacterium | reverse complement strand
TATTATATTTGTTCCCGAGGGGTTTTGATGCGAAGGAATTATTAGAAGTTCCCTTAAATCATTTCATAACATACCGGGTATACAATCATGAAGGAATTAAAAAGTAATACAGATTTTCAACAGGGTGAAATCATTTTAATTGACAAACCTTTAGAGTGGACTTCTTTTAATGTTGTCAATAAAATCCGTTTATTGATATGCAGACACGTACAATATAAAAAAATCAAGGTAGGGCATGCAGGCACTTTGGACCCATTAGCCAGTGGATTATTGTTAATATGTACAGGAAAATCGACAAAAAAGGTTACAGAACTCCAGCAATTGGACAAAGAATATATCACCACGATTAAACTCGGGGAAAAAACACCTTCTTATGATAAAGAAACAGAAGTAATTGAGACAAAAAAAACAGATCATCTGAGTACAGAAAAAATAGAAGAGGTTTTGACTCATTTCCAGGGGACTATTCTTCAAAAGCCTCCCCGTTACTCTGCAAAATGGATAAATGGGGAAAGAGCTTATACATTAGCCAGGAAAGGGGAAGATGTAAAACTCATGCCCAAAGAGGTCACCATAAAAAAAATTTCATTAACAGAATGCAATTTGCCATATATCACCATTTATATAAAATGCAGTAAAGGAACCTATATTCGATCTATTGCGAGGGATATAGGTGAATTGCTCGAGACAGGAGCTCATATTAGTGCATTGCAACGAACAGCAATTGGTAATTTTAATATTAAAGACGCTTTGACAATAGAATCTTTTGAAAATATTATGTCCTCCTGAAACAATATTCAAAACAACAATACGTTGAAATTGGAGATATTAAATTAACTTTATTTATATAAAAACTACAACATGAAATTATCTAAATTCAATTTTAAACTTCCTCAAGAACTTATTGCACAATATCCTACCGAAAACAGAGATGAATCAAAATTGATGGTTGTAACCCGTGAGACAGAAAAAATTGAGCATCATGTATTTAAAGATATTATTAATTATTTTGATGATGGAGATGTGCTTATATTTAATGACACGAAAGTATTTCCTGCCCGTCTTTATGGAAATAAAGAAAAAACAGGTGCTAAAATTGAAGTGTTTTTATTAAGGGAATTAAATCAGGAACAAAAATTATGGGATGTGTTAGTTGACCCCGCACGTAAAATAAGAATAGGCAATAAATTATACTTTGGCGAAAATGATGAATTAGTAGCCGAGGTAATTGACAATACAACTTCACGCGGGCGAACTTTAAGGTTTTTATATTATGGAGAATATAAAGATTTTAAAGAAACGCTCTACAATCTTGGAGAAACACCTATACCAAAGTTTATTAAACGGGATGTAGAACCCATTGACGAAGAACGGTATCAAACAATTTTTGCAAAAAATGAAGGTGCAATAGCTGCCCCGACCGCCGGGACCCATTTTAGCAGAGAATTATTAAAACGGCTTGAAATAAAAGGTATTAAAAATGCTGAATTAACGTTGCACATTGGAATGGGGAATTTCAGGTCTATTGAAGTAGAAGACCTTACAAAACACAAAATGGATTCCGAAAGAATGATCATCAGCGAAGAAGCTGCAAAAATCGTAAATAATGCCAAAAACAATAATAATAATATCTGTGCTGTTGGAGCCACTACCCTTAGGGCTATTGAAAGTGCAGTATCTACAAATGGTATGTTAAAACCATATAATGGCTGGACAAATAAATTTATTTTCCCACCTTATGAATTTAGTGTATCCAACCGTTTAATCAGCAATTTCCATATGCCATTGGCCATTTACCTCATGTCCTCTGCGGCCTTTGCAGGATATGAATTATTATTCAAAGCTTATGAAGTTGCTATCAAGGAGAAATATCGCTTTGGGTCTTATGGAGATGCTATGCTTATTATATAATTCGTGTTTTAACATTTTGATGGTAAATTATAAATTCTCACTTCATTTGGCATAATAAGCATTATAATTTACAATTTTTCATGTTTGTTATAAAGTCAAGTGTTAATGAAGGAAAATGGTGAGAAATACACAGGAAAATCCAATGGCAAATCCGGTATACACCTGCCATTGGGAATGGGCTTTAAGCCATAACCTTGAATACCCGGTAAAGCCTGCAAATAAAATGGAAATAATAAAAATATAAAAATTCAAATCACCGGTTTTGATTAAAATTGCCATTATCAAACCTATAATGCCCCCCATACCACTCATGTGAATGCTGATCTTAAATTTCAGGTTAATAATAAGAATTACAAACACGATAATCACTGTAGAAAACATAAAAGAAATTAAAACCGATGGAATGGTAAATTTTGAAATTAAATAATAACCTATATAATAAAATATAGCTGTAAGAAATAAAGGAATAAATCGTTCTTTACTCGAGCTCATTTCAAAATCATTAATTATTTTTTGAAAATAAAAAAAAGGAATAAAACTCAAAGGTAACAGGCATGTAGAAATAAAAACGATTAAAAAAATTGCACGTTTCATCTCAAATGGCACGTATACCATATATTCAATCGAATCAAATATGATTAAGATGCCCAATGTTGGCATTAATAAGGGATGAAAGATATAAGTGATCGCTTTAGTGAAAACTTTTTCCATGGATTTTCGTCATATTTCAAACTATAAATATAGTCAAAATTATAAGCAGGGCTTAATTTATTGATTAAAATCGTTATTCTCGACAGTTTATTTTTAGGAAACTTCTAATAAATTGATGGATTGTATTTTCTTAATTGCTTTTGTTTTTCTTTTGCATAAGGTTCAATAGACAATAAACATGCCCAAAAATTATTTGCATGATTTTTATGTACTGTATGTGCCAATTCATGGCACAAAACATAGTGTACCAGATCGTAAGGAAGACGCATCAAATGAAGGTTTAAATTTATATTATTCTGATGGGAACAACTTCCCCAACGGGATTTTAAATTTTTAATAAAAATATTATTATAGGTGAATCCATGCTTTTGTGCTATATCGTTTAGCCAACCGGGAAGATAACATTTTGCTTCTACACGAAGAGCTTCTTCGATGGTTTTACGGATTGTTAATTGAACCTGTTCATTTTCACACATTAACATTTCAGGAACCTGGACACTTATTATCCCGTTTTTAACAGATGTTTTAACAGCGTTTACATTTTGCCTTAATACTTCTAATTGATGATATTTTGTTGAAAATCTGATCCCCGGGGTAAATATCGTGTATTTTTTTTCATTGTTCCGAATATTATACATGTGTTTCGTAATCCAATCTTTTTTTAAATAAACAAAAGAAATAGCTTCTTTTAAAGGCATCCTACCCGGGACAGTGACCCGGATCACGTTGAACTCTTTTAAACGGATACTTAACCTGTTTGCCCTTGTATTCCTTATAAAGCAGACATTCCCTATATCCGTTATATAAAGTTTTTTTACATTTTCCATGAAATACAAAAAGTTATATTGAATATGGATTAAAAATAATAGATTCCGTTCAGGTTATATTAATTTTGCATAGTTTTTTAAATAATAATGTATATGTCTATAATAATAAATATAGAAACAGCTACAGAAGTATGTTCAGTAGCGCTGGGAATAGATGGGAATTTAATTGACATCAAAGAGACTGAAAGAGATAAGTCTCATGCATCGGTTTTAACCCTTTACATAGAAGAAATACTTCATAAAAATCATATCAATAAAAAAACCATTGATGCAATTGCCGTGAGTAAAGGGCCGGGATCATATACAGGGTTACGGATTGGCGTTTCTACAGCAAAAGGATTGGGTTATGGGTTAAATACTCCGTTAATTGGCATCAATACATTAGAAACCTTAGCCAATGCAATGATCGAAGACCATCCACTGCCCGGGAATTCGCTGCTCTGCCCAATGATTGATGCAAAACGCATGGAAGTATATACTGCGCTTTTTGACACGAGAGGGAATACCCTTCTCGAAACATCAGCTCAAATCATTCATGAAGGTTTTTTAAATGAATATTTGAATGAACATAAAGTATATTTTTTTGGAAATGGTGCCTTAAAATGCAAAGATGTCATAACGTGTAAAAATGCACATTTTATTGAAAACATTAAATTGTCTTCTAAATACATGATTAAACAATCGCATACTGCATATTTAGAGAAAAAATTTGAAGACATAGCTTATTTTGAACCTTTTTATCTAAAAGATTTCCTTGCCACAAAACCCAAAAACAAAATCTTCAAGACTCCCTAAAAGATAAAATAATACATTAGATGATTTTTTTTAATATCTCTTTTTCTTATTTTTGTATTAATTAGTTTTTTAAATCATAAAAAAATATGGCAGATACTTCAGATTTTCGAAATGGATTATGTATAGAATTTAAAAATGATCTTTATGTCATACAACAATTCCAGCATGTAAAACCAGGAAAAGGTTCGGCGTTTGTAAGGACAAAACTCAAAAGCCTTACGACAGGAAAAGTGTTGGAAAATACCTTTTCTGCAGGAGAAAAAGTCACTACAGCGAGAATAGAACGCAGGCCTCATCAATTTTTATATAAAGATGATTTGGGATACCATTTTATGCATAATGAAACCTTTGAGCAAGTCACCCTTGAAAATAATCTGATAAATGCTTCTGAATTTTTAAAAGAAGGGCAGGAAGTAGATATATTATATCACGCTGACACGGAAAAACCATTAACATGCGAATTACCACAGCACGTTGTACTTGAAGTTTCATATACCGAACCAGGGGTAAAAGGCAATACTTCATCTTCTACAGCATTGAAACCGGCAAAACTTGAAACAGGCACAGAAATAAACGTGCCCATCTTTATTGAAACTGGTGAAAAAATTAAAATTGATACGAAAAGCAAATCATATATCGAAAGAGCATAATTATATTTTTACCACATTTAAATCAAAATTTTTATCTGCTTGATAATATAGGTAAAAAGAGATTTATCATTCCCAATACCAGGAAATATTTTATAGTGTTCTTTATAGCAAAAACTTACAACTAATGGCAATTACAAAGTCAAAAAGACTTAAACTTGTAAATTTCAAATTAAACAGCCTCTTAAGCATAACCCGTGCTATTAATGAATATCATGATACAGAAAAGCTCATTGAACAATATGAACAATTATTGCGAAACGACCTGGGTATTGGTAAAATCATTGTATTCAAATACAATGACAATGATAAAGAATGGATACGTATTCTTAATTCAGGATCAACAGAAGAAGATACCTGGCATAATCAAATAGATGTTGATCAACATCTGCTTCAATATGATAATATATCATTTGTTACCTCTTCTCCAAATCCCTTTTTCAAAAAGATAGATATTATTATTCCTGTTATACAAAACGAAAAACCATTGGCATTTGTTTTAATTGGTGATATAGACGAGGATAAAGAAGGGATTAGCCCGGCCATTAAACACCTTAAATTTGTTCAAACACTATCCAACATTATCATTGTTGCCATAGAAAATATCCGGTTTTTTAATGAAAGTTTAAAACAGGAAGCGATTAAAAAAGAGCTTGAATTGGCATCCAAAATGCAAAATATGTTAATTCCGGCTAAAGATAAATTGCCAAAAAATAACTTAATCCACATGTATTCTTTTTACCAGCCTCATTACGAGGTAGGAGGGGATTATTATGATGTAATACAATTAAATGAAAATGAAATAGGTTTTTGTATAGCTGATGTATCGGGCAAGGGTGTTTCTGCCGCATTACTAGTGTCTAATTTCCAGGCAAATCTCCGGGCGTTATTTACATCCAGTATTTCATTGGTAGATTTGATGGGTATCTTAAACGAAAGGGTCTTAAACAGTGCAAAAGGTGAAAAATTCATTACATTTTTTGTTGCAAAATTTAATTATCAAACAAAACAATTTGAGTATGTAAATGCCGGACATAACCCTCCTTTATACTATGAAAAACAAAAAGAAACATTACATTTTTTAAACAAGGGATGTGCCGGGATGGGCATGCTTGAAGAAATACCAATAGTAAAAAAAGGTGTTTTCACTATCAATGAACCATCAAAATTACTCTGCTATACTGATGGGTTAGTAGAACTTTTTACAGAAAACGGAATTGAATACGGGAATAAATTATTAGAGGAAGAAATTTCAAATAAATTATCCATTTCTGAAAACATTGATAATATTATTAAGGACAATAAAATAAAAGAAGGGAGTGACCTCATTATTGATGATATCTCTATTCTTGGTGTGGAATTTTTTTAGCATCCTGACTCGCTAATGAGTCCTGATCTTTATGATAAAGATCAATTGCCACGATGATCCCGATAAATCCCCAAAAAAGGGCAGAAGTTTTATCTGTTGTCAAAAAATTATTCAATATTCCATGAATAAAATAGGTAAACAAACCGATTAAAACCCCCATTGTAATATTTTTCATTTCTTTTGTTTGGCACCTGTAATATACCTTGATCCCATAGTACGCACTCAATATCACGATTAGCAGGAATGTCAGCATCCCGAGAATCCCTGATTCTGCAAGTGGGCCCAAATATTCACTGTGTGCATTTCCCCTGTCTCCAAAATTGGTGCTGATGATTGTTTTTTCATAAGACATTTGGTAAGGTGCATATTGAAACATATAGGTGTTAGGCCCAAATCCTAAGTAAGGTTTTTCTTTAAACATTCTCCAGGCCGATTTCCACCTGTTGATTCGTTCAAGATTGGAAGCATCAGTTGTTATATTTGCAATAGATTGAGCATGTTTTGCCAGGTCACCTGTTGATTCCTGTTTGTTTTTTTCAAGGTACATCATTATCCTGTGATTATTAAATAATGTCACGAGAAGTACGATTAAAATACCTGAAAAAATATATGCAGCATTTATTCTTAGCCTGATACACCCCCATACAAAAACACTTATAATTATGCTCACCCATGCTGCCCGTGTATACGATAGCACTAATGCAAAAAGGTATATAATAATTAAAAAAGTAATTAAAACTTTAGAGATTCTCGTTTTATAAATCGTTAAGAAAGCAATTAAAACAGGCAACACGAATGTTAATGCAGCACCGTATGCTGTATGGTCTCTAAAAAAGGGGGTAACAGCAAAATGTGCTACTTTTTGGCTTAAAAAACCCAATTGGAATTGTCTAAATAAGGTATAAATAATTACGGCCAGGAGGCCAAATATATATACCCACGCATACTGTTTAATATTCTTTTTTTCTTTAAATAAATATATTCCAAAAAAATAAAATGGAACAATAAACCAAATTTTTGCAATAAAAAATTTAAATGAAATCAACGGCATTGTACTGGTTATACTGGTAATGAATAACCAGGTAAGATATGCATAGATAGCAAGACTGATGGGATGTTTTGTAACACGATAATCATATTTTTTCTCATAAAACATTTTCATTAAAAAAAGAAGTGCTACACCAAATAATAAAGGTTCAGTAGGCAAAAAGAGGTCATATTTTGACTCAATACCTAAGTCACTTAATGTAACAGATAATGGTGCCATAAAGACAATTGCAAGAAGCAATTTGTCCATTGCTAAAAATGCCCAAATAATAAAAATAAGCCCTATAGGGAATACGGCAAATAAATAATTATCCCGAAATAAAAAGAATATATTTAAAATTACAAATACCGCACAACTAGATATGAATATAATTAATTTTTCCTTTTCTGATAATCTTTTGCTCACGTTAAATAATCTTTTTTATTTTAAGATGTTTGATTATTAATTAAATCTTTATGCTCAATAACAAATATTACTATTAATGCCAGTACAAGGGTTGCTGCAAATGCTATTATCATATACAAAAACCGGTCTGGGTATGATGGTTCCTGTAGCTTGTGGGGGCTTTCAACCAAATAATAATAAGAAAGGTCTTTTTCATATTCAAGTAGAATATCTTCATATTCCTTTTGAATATTATTGTATTGATCTAATAAATCATAGATCCGTTTATGATAATAAATAAACTCACCTCCATTTTCCTGAAGACTCGTCTTTAATTTATTAATATCTTTTTTATTGAGGTTCCCGGGATTTAAATTATCAATTGTCCCAAGATATCCTTTGGTTACTTCTTCGACTTGAACAAGATAATCAAGAAGGCCATATTTTTTGCTTAATTTCCGATGCTCCGACAATGCCGAATCAAGCTCACTTTTTTTCCGGTTAAAAAACTTCTCTTTGACTTCTACTTCGCGTTTATATTTCTTTTTGTATTCATTATTAACCTTTTCATCATACAAATGAAGAATGCTATAAACTATATCAAATGCAGTGTTTGGATTTTTATCAAACACTGTAATTTGTATGGCCTGGTATTTTGTTATTGAAATATCTATCCATTGATCATATTTATCAAGTAATTCTGTATAATAGCCGGGATTGGAAGTATCAATTTTATAATGTTTTACCAAATCATATTTTGTAATAATCCGGTCTTTTATTTCACGGCTGTTAAGCCATTGTAACATCTGTTCGGTATTGCTTTCAGTAGATCTTGATTTAAGGTTCGCCGGGTATGCTATGGCCTCTGACTGATAAAGCGGTGTAATAAAATTTTCTCCTGAAAAAAAGAATGCTGCGATTGCTGCAATAATAGGAACTGATATGATATACCATTTCCATTTTAACATTATTTTGAATAAATAGTAATTATCATGCCTTTCCATTGCTTATTAATTGTGTTTTATTAGTTAATAATAAAATTACAGTGGGATATTTCCATGTTTACGTTGCGGTGTATTTAAATGTTTATTTGCAAGCGCCTCATATGATAGAATAAGCTTTGCTCTGGTATCAGCCGGATCAATAACCTCGTCTATAAATCCTTTTTCATCTGCAATATAAGGAATTGCTACTTCATTTCTATATTTTAATGTCAGCTCTTTTTTAAGTTTTTTAGGATCTTCAGCTTCGGCTAATTCTTTTCTGTATAATATAGATACAGCGCCTTCTGGTCCCATTACAGCAATTTCTGCAGTAGGCCAGGCAAAATTAAAATCGCCTCCAAGGTTTTTGCTATTCATTACACAATAAGCACCTCCATAAGATTTTCTTAAAATAACCGTGATTTTGGGGACTGTAGCGTCACTGAAAGCATATATCAATTTTGCTCCGTGTTTAATGATACCTCCATGCTCTTGGTTGATACCAGGTAAGAAACCGGGCACATCTTCCAATACCAATAATGGAATATTAAATGAATCGCAAGTTCTTACAAACCTGGCAGCTTTCATTGAAGAATCGATATCTAATGTACCGGCAAGCACTTTGGGTTGATTTGATACAATCCCAATGGTCATTCCGTTTAACCTTGCAAACCCCACCACAACACTGGGAGCATGTTTTTCATGAATTTCAAAGAAATTTCCATTATCCACAATTAATTGGATAACGTCTTTTATGTCATATGGTTTATTGGGATCATCAGGCACTATATTCCTTAATTTCTTTTCAATCTTTCTGGATGAATCTTTGGTGTCTACAAACGGAGGGTTTTCCATATTATTCGAAGGTAAGAAAGACAATAACTTTTTTAACCCAAGAATTGTGTTTTCTTCATCTTCATAGCTAAAATGGGCAACACCACTTTTTGCTGAATGCACTCCACTTCCGCCAAGGTCTTCATAAGACACTTCTTCGTTTAGCACTTCTTTCACCACATTTGGACCTGTTACAAACATATAGCTAGTTTTGGAAGCCATAAAAATAAAATCTGTTAAAGCAGGAGAATACACTGCTCCACCAGCAGCAGGGCCTAATATAACAGATATTTGGGGAATTACTCCGGATGCTTGGACGTTTCGGTGAAATATGCCTGCATATCCGGATAAACTGCTAATACCTTCTTGAATTCGAGCACCTCCTGAATCGATCAGCCCCACAATGGGAGCTCCCATTTTAAGTGCTTTATCTTGTATCTCCTGTATTTTTCTGGCATGAGCAGAACCAAGAGAACCTCCCATGACCGTAAAATCCTGAGCATATGCAAAGATCAACCGATCATTCACCATTCCGAAACCGGTTATTACACCGTCTCCGTATACATCTTTTATTGTTCCATAACTAGCTTTAAATGGCGTTACAAACGCCCCAATTTCTTCAAAAGTATCTTTATCAAATAATAAATTGATGCGTTCCCACGCCGTCAATTTACCCTTTGAGTGTTGTTTTCTTATGTTCTCTTTGCTTTGATATTGCTCGTTATGCTTTTCTTTTCGCTCTAAATATTTCCTGAATAATTTTCCATTTATATCCATAATTATTACATTAAGATTTCAATGTTTTGATCTTTTAATAATTTTTACTTCTAAGCCTGCTCTGTTTTACTTGACTGACAATCAACATAATAACCAATGCGCCAATCACAGAGGAGACAACTGTTACAACCACGATTAACCATCGGATGGGGTAACTTTTTTGCTCGGCTTCATATGCTTGGTCTACAATAAATACATAGGGTATATACCGATTTGCTTCGACTTTTACTTCTTTATAACGCGCTTTCAGATTACTAAGTTTTCCCTTTTCAAATTCAATAAATTCTGAAATTGCAAAATAATCTCCCCCGTATTTCCCTAATTTATCCAATTTTTTCTCTAAGTTTTTTACGGCATTTTTTTTCCCGTTTGCAATAGCTTCTGCATATGCAGCACTATATACTTCTGCTTGTTTCTCATAATCATAAACCCCGTGTTTTCTAATCTTATCTAAGGTATCTTCCATTTCACGGATGTCTCTTTGTAAAGAGAGATATTCATTCTTTACAATATTATAAGCTTTAGTTGCACGGCTTTGATGCATCTTATTCATTATTGAATCCAAAGCTTCAGCAGCATAATTAGCCATTTTTGCAGCCATGGAAGGATTTTCATCCAATACATTAATTGCTATGGCCATGTATTTTGTCCGCTTAAATGTGAAATTATCATCATATATTTTTGAAAATGCGGTTTTAGGAAATTTAACTTTTGTTGTATCAATTTTATAATGCTTGATCAGGTCAAACCGGGTATTTATTTTATTCATCAACCTGTTTGAATTCAATACCTGAAGTAGTCTTTCAGCTTCCTCATCTTCTCCAAATTGTAACACATCGCTTTTGTTGCTCACATTACTACTTAAAAGTGATTTGGATACAGACGAAGAAGAAGCAGGAAATAAAATGACACTGGATTCAAATTTCGGGGTGATTGACATTGAGACAATAGAAGATACAATACCTGCAATTATCACTACAATCAAAAATATTTTCCATCTTTTGTATATAAATTGCACCAAATCCATTGAATCGTAAGAATGGTTATTGTTTTTATTTATCACGATATTTTTAAATTTTATTCAGTTGAAAAACTGACTAAGTTTATAATAATTAATAGTTTTATAGGTATCATAACAAAACGTCAAAAATAACTTTTTTTATTTGATTTTTATCAAAAAATAATTTTTTTTCCCTTTTTGTATCAGCATGTATTTATTATTAATTAGCATATCAGTAGTTAAATTTATAAACGGGTCATTTATCCGTTGTTTATTTACCTGGAGCCCGTTATCCTTGATCAAACGCTTCAACTCACCTTTTGAAGCAAATACCCTGCAGTGTTCAGTCAATAAATCCAACAGGGGGATACCCTGTGATAATTGCTGCCTGTCTAATTCGAACCGGGGTACTCCTTCAAAAATATCCAGGAATACTTGTTCGTCTAACTTTTCTAATGATTCTAATGTACCTTTTCCGAATAATATTTTTGAGGCTTCCAATGCTATTGTATAGTCTTCTTCCGAATGCACCATGGTTGTGACTTCCCTGGCCAGCACCGATTGCAATAATCGTTGATGTGGAAACTGGTTGTGTTCACTAATGATTTCTTCAATTTTTTTCTGCGGTAGCAGAGTAAAAACTTTAATATACTTTTCAGCATCAGCATCGGAAACATTAATCCAAAATTGATAAAATTTATACGGGGATGTCATCCCGGGATCTAACCAAACATTGCCTTCTTCTGTCTTTCCAAACTTCCCTCCATCGGCACGGGTAATTAGCGGGCACGTAAGGCCATAAGCTGCCTTACCTTCTTTCCTGCGTATCAATTCAGTACCTGTTAAGATATTTCCCCACTGATCAGCTCCTCCTACCTGAAGTTTACAATTTTTGGTATTAAATAAGTGATAAAAGTCATATCCCTGTACCATTTGGTATGAAAATTCTGTAAACGACAACCCGGTTTCAAGCCTTGACTTAACAGAGTCTTTGGCCATCATATAATTTATGGTTATATGCTTTCCTATGTCACGGATGAAATCTATGAAACTAAAATCTTTCATCCAATCGTAATTATTCACTAATTCACCAGCATTTTCTCCTTTATCAAAATGCATAATACTGTTAAGCTGTTCTTTAATTTTCACACCGTTATCACGAATATCTTCAAGTGTCATCAGGTTACGTTCTTTTGATTTACCGGACGGGTCTCCTATCATACCGGTAGCACCACCCAATAGCAATACAGGTTTGTGCCCGGCTACCTGTAAATGCCTCAAAAGCATGATGGATGCCAGGTTTCCAATATGTAATGACCCGGCCGTGGGGTCAATGCCCAGGTAAAATGTTACATGTTCTTTATCAAGCACTGCATCAAGGCCCTCGATATAATCATATAATAGTCCCCGCCACTTTAATTCTTCAATTAATTTATTCATACGTGTTCTTTTTTTTGATGGTTTTGTTCATGATTCTCTTCCTGTTTTTTTCTTTCTCTCAATTCTTTTTTTTTCTCGAGTGAATCTCGTAATTCATAAAATCTCAAATACGGAAACATATTTGGGGCAAATTGAGATAAAGGGGTATAAAGAACAGATTTATTAATTTCTTCTTCAGGGAGAAATGAAAATTCCTGGTCTATTCTGTTCACAATAATCAGCAGTACGCTTATGATAAATGCATATAAAGCAATGCCAAACACCCCACCAATCAGGCGGTTGAATATATTCATGGAAATACTTTTAATTACTTTTGTCAAAAGCCTTGCCAGTAAATGAATCAGAATAATGATGGCTACAAATGTTATAGCAAAAGATATGATGGGTATATATTGGTTTTCAGAATTTTTAAAAACAACATTTGTCGTGTATCCCGAAAAATGATAAGCTCCCCATATTCCAAGTATAAGTGCTGCAAACGAAGCAACCTGTACTACAAATCCTTTGGAGAATCCTTTATAGGCTCCCCATAAAAGGATTACTGCAATGGCCATATCAAAAATCATAAATTCAGATATAAAATTTTTAATGGCAAAAATAAACTTGTTTATAGAAAAATGAAAATTTTTTATTTTAATTTCTTTTAAATAAATTTGCATCTGCCAGCTGGTACCATATTTTTACCGGCCTCATAGTTCAAGGGATAGAATAGGAGTTTCCTAAACTCTAGATCCAGGTTCGAGTCCTGGTGAGGCCACTT
>CAYFQI010000053.1:0-13692 GCA_964345135.1 uncultured Bacteroidales bacterium | reverse complement strand
GTTATCAATAATCATCCCCGTGTGTATCAAAGAATTTGTCATGGCTCGGTTCATCATACAACCCGATATAAACAAAAGGGGAAACATGACGTGGTAACAGAAACTGACCTTCAATCAGAATCATTGATAACAGAAGCGATTAATAAACATTTTCCGTATGATTCCATTGTCTCTGAAGAAACAGGGAAAAACGAAAAATCATCTGACTATTGTTATTGAGTAATTTATTGGTTTTTTTTGACAAATAAGATAATTACTTTAACGTTGTTATTTCAAATATAACGTGACAATATATGTTATAAATCAAATTGGAATATATCGTTTTAACTTTTCTAAAAAAATATTGATATTCACTGGTTTTTCAATGAAATCATCACAACCATACATGAAACAACGGGAAATTTCTGTTCCTGATACGCAGGCAGATACTGCTAATACAGGAAGATTTGGTTTAATCGTTTTGATTTTTTTTGTTACATAAAAACCATCAATATCCGGTAATTTAATATCAATTAATACAATATCAATAAAGTCATTTTGTTCGACCTGTTGAATGGCTTCATTACCATATTGTGTGTGAAGCAATTTAATTTTTTTGTTATGCAGAATCTCTTCTATCAGACAAAAACTTGCATTATCATCTTCCACGAAAAGTATTGTTGGCGTTTCGCATGTTGCTGTCATGTTAATAAATTAGATCGGGTTATTATAAATAAATACTTTATGTGCTTATTTTTTAGAAGTTTATTGATGATTTTATGACCTGTACAAATATAATAATTTATCATTATATAATACACTTCTTTATTTTTAATAAAGTTAATGTAACTTTTTTTCAGATATAACCGTAAATGTTACTAAATAAAAAATAATTCATTTAAAATATGGATATTGAACAAGTATTAAATAGAAAACGAGAAGGCATCTTTTATTCATATAATAGTTTGTTTAGCAGTCTTAAAGATGATGAATTAACCATGTTAGAAGACAATAAGACAAAAGTAAGATATTCTAAAGGAGAAAATATCATTAAACAGGGAGAAAATATTACTCATGTTGTATTTGTTTATTCCGGAATATTAAAAAATCAGGTTAGTTATCAGGATAAAGATTGTATTACAAATTTGATACCCTCGGGTAGTTTTGCGGGATTACCTGCCATGTTGTCTAATAAGTATCATGTTTTTTCATTAACTGCTTTGGATGATAGTATTATATATTATATTGATATTGATGTTGTTAAAAGTATTTTATTACAGAATAGTAATTTTTTTATAGAACTCATCAAAGAATCGTTTCAATGGGCTGATTTTTTACAAAATAAGGAATTCACACATACACATAACAATATTTATGGAAAAGTAGCAAATACGCTCATTTATTTAGGCGAGCAAGTATTCAAAAAAGATAGTTTTAACGTGTTGGTATCCAGGAAAGATCTGGCTCAATTTGCCGGAATGAGCAGGGAGAATTTTATTAAAGTACTTACCGAGTTCAAGAGGCTGGGAATAATAGACGTGAAAGGAAAAGTAATAGATATTTTAAATTATGAGAAGTTATATCAAATTTTGCAAAACGGATCAATATAGGGGACTTCTAATAATTCCTTTCTTTCAAAAAAATTATTGTCTATAAAAAACTCTGAAAATTTTGATGTGAAGGAATTATTAGAAGCCCCCTATAATATTTTAATCTTCTGATAGGTCTTTGATCATTTTTTGATATGCTGTAAAGCATTTTGCTCTTGAGACAAATCCCATGTAATATTTTCCTTCTGCGAGTACAGGTATGGTAAACCTGTTACTACGCTGAAATTTTTTGACCACGTTACTCATTAATTCATGAGGTGTAATAATAAATTCAGGCATGAACATGAGGTCCCTTACAAATAACGTATCATATTTTTCTTTATCAAACATAATATGTCTTACATGGTCAAGTTTTATGATTCCAAAAAACTTATTCTCTTCATTGACAACGGGAAAAATATTTCGTTGAGAATGCCTGATAACTTTAACCAAATCACCCAGTGAAGCGTCAGGTTTTATGAAATTGAAATCTTTTTCAATCACTTTTTCCACATCCATCATAAGCAATGCTTTTTTGTCTCTATTATGCGTCATTAACTCGCCTCTTCGTGCCAACTGATAAGTATAGACCGAATTGCTTTCAAATAAACGGATGGTTATGAATGAAATCGTTGAGCATATCATGAGCGGAAGGAATAATTCATAACCGCCTGTAATTTCTGCGATTAAGAAAATTCCTGTAAGTGGAGCATGAAGGATCCCTGATATCAATCCTGCCATGCCTATTAAAGCAAAATGACTTTGTGGTAGGGAAATATTAAAATATTTTAAAAACATAGTAAAAAACAACCCGACGTGTGCTCCCAGAAATAGGGTAGGGGCAAATATACCACCAACTCCTCCGCTTGCAAAGGTGATTGAGGTGGCAAATGCTTTAAACAGAATCACCAACATCATGACCCCCAGAAAGGTGAAAAAACTATCCCTTATTGAATAAAAAACGCTGTGTTCAAACAGGTAGCTGTAATCGTTATGCAGAATGCTGTTGATTGATTGATAACCTTCGCCATAGAGTGGAGGAAAAAGGAATATTAACAAACCCAATATGATCCCTCCTAAAATGAGCTTTATATACCATGTTTTCAATTTCCTGAAAGTTTCTTCAGTAAATTGATATACTTTAGTGAAGTACAGTGAAACAATCCCGGCAAAAACTCCCAGAATGATGTAATATACCAGGTTTTCCATCTGAAACTGTTCATTGATGGTATAAGGAAGTAGTACATCTTTTCCCAGGAACATGTAAGAAGTAAGAGCTCCTGTTGCTGAGGAAATTAGAATGGGAACCAATGATGCCATGGAAAAATCGAACATGATGACTTCAAGAACGAATACAATGGATGCAATTGGTGATTTAAAAATGGCTGACATTGCGGCAGCACATGCACATACTACAAGTGTAGTACGTTGTTTGTAATTTAAATGTAACCGTTCTCCCACGCTTGAACCAACCGCAGCCCCCGTGGCAACTGTCGGCCCTTCCAATCCTACTGAACCCCCGAAGCCCACGGTTAAAACACTGGTCAGTATGGATGAAAACAAATTATGGCGTTTTATTTTACTTGATTGTTTTGATATGGCATATAACACTTTTGGGACACCATGACCAACATCTCTCCGGATAACAAAACGAATAAGCAATATTGTAAGCAAAATACCAATAGAGGGATAAATGATATATAAATAATAATTAAATTCTTCATGAAGCCCTTCAACCAAAAACATCCGAAGATAGTGTACCAGGTTTTTTATTACTACCGCAGCAAATCCTACACCCAACCCGATGACAACACTCAACATGTTGATGAACTTACGGTCACCTATAAGTTTAGACCTCCATATTAAAAATTTTCCCCATAGAGAAATATTAATCATAATAAACTATAAAATAAAAAAAACAATGGATTTTTTCACGACGCAAGTATAAAGCATTACAATGAAAATCCTTTAAAAAAATCTAATAAAATGAATTTTAATAAAAAAATATTTTGTAACCATTGAAAAATAAAACAATTAAAAAATAATAATTAAGTTTGTGGTCAATAATTAAACAGGAAAAATGAATATTACATATCACAAAGAAATATTGAGCAACGGGTTACGTGTGATCATTAACAATGACAGTTCAACATCACTGGCAGCTGTAAACCTTTTATACAACGTGGGGTCAAAGCATGAATCGCCCGGGCGGACTGGTTTTGCACATTTATTTGAACACCTTATGTTTGGCGGATCTTTTAATATCCCGTCATTCGACACCCCTTTAGAAAAGGCCGGAGGGACAAATAATGCATTCACTAATAATGATTTCACTTCTTATTACATGACATTGCCGGCAGCTAATCTTGAAATTGCATTCTGGCTTGAATCAGACAGAATGCTTGGATTAAACGTTTCACAACAAAAGTTAGATGTTCAGAGAAACGTGGTCATTGAAGAATACAAACAACGGTATTTAAACCGGCCTTATGGCGATACGTGGCTTTTGCTCAGGCCCCTGGCGTATAAAGTGCATCCCTATCAATGGCCAACAATCGGGAAGAATATCAGTCATATTGAAAATGCAACACTACAGGAAGTGAAAAATTTTTTCTATTCGCACTATGCACCAAATAATGCAATATTAACTGTTTCAGGAAACGTGGAAATTGATTATGTCTTGTCAATTGCAGATAAATGGTTCGGGGAGATTCCAAGTCGCTCAATATCAAGAAAAACAATAGAAAAAGAACCAGTGCAAAAAAAAGAGCAGCATTTAAATGTAGAACGTGATGTTCCTTTTGACGCTATTTATAAAGTATACCATACGTGTTCAAGAAACCATCCTGATTTTTATGCTACAGATATGATTTCTGATATCTTGAGTAATGGAAATTCTTCGAGACTTTATCAATCATTGGTTAAACAAAAGAAACTATTTTACCAATTAGATGCTTATATATCCGGGGAACTTGAAGAAGGCTTATTTGTGTTTTCAGGAAAATTGAATAAAAATGTTTCTATGAAAGACGCCGATGAAGCTATTTCAGAAGAAATAGAAAAGATGAAAACATCATTACCGGAAGGCAAAGAAATCGAAAAAGTAAAGAATAAATTTGAAGCAAATTATATATATAATAATACAGAAACACTAAACAGAGCCATTCATCTTTCTTTTTATGATCTCCTGGGAGATGCCGGATTTGTTAACCATGAAGTCGAAAATTACCGTTCAGTGACCCCGGAACAAGTTCAACAAACAGCAAACAATGTATTTAAAAAACAAAATTGCAGCACTTTGTACTATCATTCAAAAACCAAATAATATGCCTGATAGAATTACAACCCCTTATTTTCAGGTGCCGGGAAAAATTGAATTTCCTGTCCCGCAAATGCGTGTATTATCAAATGGAATACCATTGTATATTTTAAAAACAGGCCAAAATTTAGTAAAAATTGACATTGTATTCGAAGCCGGTTCATACTATCAATCCAAACCACTTATTGCTGCGATAACCAATTCAATGCTTAAAGAAGGCACGACATCATACAGTTCAGAAAATATTTCAGAAATTTTTGATTATTATGGAGCCAATATGCACGCAGAATCTGATAAAGACCGGGCAGTGGCCGGGTTGACCACTCTCAAAAAATTTTGCACCGACCTTTTCCCTCTTTTGAGTGAAATGATTCACGCTCCTGTATTTCCTGAAAAAGAATTAAATATAGTCGTTAACCAGGAAAAACAGCATTTTTTAATCCAGGAACAAGAAGTAAAGTACATAGCCCGGAAACAATTCTTTAATGTTTTGTATGGAGATACACATCCATATGGAGAAACGGTTGAATACAGTGATTTTGAAAAAATCAACAGAAAAGACCTGGTGGATTTTTTCAATGAATTTTATATCCCTTCAAATTGTTATATCATTGTAACAGGCGATGTGCCGGACGATATTTCAGAACTGGTTCAGTACCACTTTGGACGATTTCAAAAACAAGCAATACATGAAAATATTACTACTCGGGAAACACTTTCACCAGAATTAAAACATTATGTAAAAAAGAAAGATGCTGTGCAATGTGGAATACGAATAGGCAAGAAATTATTTACCCGGCATCATCCTGATTACATTGAAATGCAGGTTTTAACAGCTGTTTTGGGCGGATACTTTGGCAGCCGTTTAATGAAAAATGTCCGTGAAGATAAAGGCTATACTTACGGTATTGGCAGCATAATTAATTCTCTGGAAAAGTCGGGATATTTTGTAATCGTGTCAGAAACAGGGTCGCATGTAACGCAAAAAGCGATTGATGAAATATATAAAGAAATAAATATATTGCTTAAAGAGCCTGTGCCCGGAGAGGAACTACTGATTGTTAAAAATTACCTGATCGGTTCAGTGATGCGTATGACAGAAGGAATACATGGAATTTCAGATAGTCTGAACCTGATGATTAAATTCGGATTACCATACCATTATTTTCAGGATGTAGTTGATAGAATCAAAACAGTCTCATCGGGTAAATTGCTGGAATTAGCAAATAAATATTTTCAATTGGATTCATTTTATGAAATAATAGCAGGCAATTACGAGTGAAGACAATCATTTAAAAAATAAATGATATCCTGAATGAACGCCTTTCAAGGTTTGGATCAATGGATATTATATTCCATAATGCCATTAAATTGACAGATCTACCTCTTCCTAAAGAAAATTTTAAACCTCCACCAAGCCAATAAAAAGACTGGAAAATTCGTTGTTTAGTATCCAATCTTTTTTTTGCATTAATAAGCTCATATTCTGCATGGGCAAAAATATCTATTGGTACATGCTTGTAAATCTCTTTTAAAAAAATATAACGTGTAAATACAAACCCTCCATAACTATGAACGTCAACAGCTGGAGCATGATAATAGATGTATTTAGCACCAAGCCCTGTAGAAAAATCCTTTGTCAACCTGTATCCACCAAATGGAGCTAATTGGATTTGTATTTGTTGCCCGAACGTTATTGTAGACAACTGATCAAAATAAAAACCCCAGTAAAGCTTTTTATATTCCTGCTTCTCTTTATTGTTTTGTTCCTTTTTATCCTGCCCGTGTATACAGGATATGAATAATACCAAAAATAATATTGTAGAAATAGTAAATTTTTTCTTCATCTTTAAAAATTTAAAAATAAAAAGCCGTGCGTGTCTTATATCACGCTTAGTTCAAGGATACTCGATGAATATCCGTGTTAATGTAAATACATTATGCAATAAATATACCTAAAATTTAAGATACATGTAAACAAAAAAAAATTAAATTGCATTTACATTATAATAAATCAAAAACAAGCCAAAAAGATGATTCTAAAAAGAAAAAGGAGGCCAAAAGTCACGATTCCGGTGGTTCTAATTGAAACACCTTTTAAAATTTTAAGGATTAACAACTAAACAATAAACAAATGCCAAAAATAATATATTTTCTTACCATAATTACTTTGATCTTTATAAAGATAGAAAATGTTGAATGTCAAGAGAAATCAAACCAATCAAATCAAATTAAGAAAATCGGGAATAAGTTGCAGGATATTAAGATACAACAATCTAACATCCAGGAACGAATGGAATTTTTCTTGAAAAAACATACACGATCAATAGATAGCTTGTACGAACAACAAAGAGCCATCCAACAAATAAATTTATCCATGCAGGATTCAGTCCTTTGTTTGAATCGTCAATTGCAATCACTAGAAATGAAACAAGTTGAGCAATTTGATGCAGCCCAAGCATCCATAAAAAAATGTTATATTACATTATTAGTCATTACAGGTATATTGTTATTAACATTAATTGTAATATGTGCTCTGCTCTTTACATATATCCGAAATAGGATTGATAAAATGGAACAAAAAATGATTTATTATAACGAACGGGAATTATCTGAATATGAAGAGACAAGAGGGTTTATAAATGAGAAGTTGAAAGGCTGGAAACGTAATTTTAAAGCGGACTTATCCAAAACACGGAAAAAGATTAAAAAAGAAATCAAGAAAAAATAATATAGGATTTATTTTTTAAAGTTTAAAATACTATTCAAAACGTATTGTTTTCATGGGGCTAATCCTGGAAATAATAAGTGACGGGAGTAATAACATGACCAGTACAATTATTAGCATTCCAATGTTTAATCCAATAATATGGATAATATTTAAATTTATTGGTACTACAGTTAGATAATAAGTAGCCGGGTTCAACGTGATGATTTGAAAATTTTTTTGTATCAACCCAATTGCTATTCCGATTATGTTTCCCCAAAATAATCCTTTCAAAATAACAAATCCGGCCTGGTAGAGGAAAATATTTCTGATTTTAAAATTTTCACTTCCCATTGCTTTTAACAACCCGATCATATTGGTTCGTTCAAGAATGATGATAAGTAGTCCGGAAATCATATTTATCCCGGCAACGACTAACATTAATATAAGAATGATTCTCACGTTCAAATCCAATAAATTTAACCAGTCAAATATCTGCGGATATTTATGGTCAATTGGTATCACCCTGAGTTGAGCACTACGTTTATCAAACGAAAAACCGACTTTATCATTCACTTTTTCGTACGTGTTTTGAAGCCTTTCGAAATCGCTGATTAAAATCTCGTAACCGCTTATTTTATTATCTGTCCAGTTATTCAATTTTTGAATATGTTTAATATCACAAAGAACAAACAATTTATCCAATTCTTTAAGGCTTGTATTATAAATGCCGGAAATTGTAAAACGGCGCAGGCGCGGAGGATCCTGTACAAAAAACATGGCTATGTCCTGGCCTGTTTCTAATTTTAAAAGATCTGCAATTGTTTGGGATATAATGATTTTGTTCGTGGTAGAGTCATCTGATATTTGAAATGTGCTCCCTTTTACCATATTTTGTTCAAAAAAATCCCAGTTGAATCGCGGGCCTACACCTTTTAATACGACTCCCTGTATATTGTCCTTTGTCTTTATAATACCTGGTTTTGTTGCAAATGTCTGAACATGTTTAACACCTTCAATGGTATTGATTTTTTGCAATACAGTATCGTTTTTAACTATAGGATTGGTTTCAAAGGAATTATTCGAATCATAATTTACAATTTGAATATGTGAACCAAAACCAATAACTTTATTTCTTATTTGTTCCTTGAATCCCGTCACAACAGCAATCGAAATAATAATCACGGCTAAACCAAGTGCAATACCTACTATGGCAATGCTGATAATTGGCTTTGAAATGGTATTTTTGTTTTCTCTTGAAGAATTTAACCGTCTTGCTATAAATAATTCAAACTTCAAATCTTAGTTAATTTAATGTGTTTTCCACAAAAATAATAATTTTGTGCATTGAAACCTGTTTTATATTATTTAATGAAGGTTTAATATTAAACGATTTTTATCTTATTTAGTTATGTATCGAAAAAAAATATTTTTTATACTGTTATATTGTTTTATTGTATTTTCTGATTGTACATCCCAGCAACATGACAATATTAATGAAAATAAAATTTTTGTTGGTGCAGAAAGAACCCAATTTTATTTTCCTTTACTTGAAAATAAACGAATAGGACTGGTTGCCAATCATACTTCAATGATTGGGCAAATACATATAAAAGACAGCCTGGTTGCTGCAGGCATTAATCTTGTCAGAATATTCAGCCCGGAGCACGGGTTCAGGGGAGTGAAAGACGCAGGCGAAAAATGGGACGGGTATGTTGATGAATCAACAGGAATACCGATCGTTTCACTGTATGGAAAAGACAGGAAGCCCCGGGAAAATGATATTGCAGGCCTTGATATCATTATATTTGATATACAAGATGTAGGTGTAAGATTCTACACCTATATCTCCACAATGCATTATGTTATGTCGGCTTGTGCTGAATGGGATGTTCATTTTTTGGTTCTTGACAGGCCAAATCCCAATGGTTTTTATGTAGACGGGCCGGTTTTAGATAAACAATACAGCTCGTTTATTGGCATGCATCCGGTCCCAATAGTACATGGTATGACCATTGCCGAGTATGCCCACATGATTAATGAAGAAGGTTGGCTCGAAGGACAAAAAAAATGTCAATTACAATGGATTCCTTGTAAAAACTATACACATTCCGATTATTATGAACTTCCGCATGATCCTTCACCTAATTTACAAACCATGCGGGCAGTATATTTATACCCGTCACTTGGATTATTCGAGGGAACAAAAATAAGTGTTGGAAGGGGTACATCCCGGCCTTTTGAAGTATTCGGGCATCCTGATATTCCATTCGGCGATTTTTATTTTACGCCTGAAAGCATTCCAGGAAGATCTCTTCATCCCAAACACGAGGGACAGGAATGCAGGGGAATTGATCTGAGAGATATCCCGCTGGACTCACTTAAAAACATGAAATGTATTCAAGTGAAGTGGTTAATTAAAGCATATCAACATTTTCCGGAACAAGAAGATTTTTTTAACTCGTTTTTTGAAAAGTTGACCGGCACGGGAATTCTAAGAAAGCAAATCAAACAAAATGTATCGGGAAAAACTATTCGGGAAAGCTGGAGAAAAGACTTAACAAAATTTATGAAAACCAGGAAAAAATATTTGTTATATCCTGATCATGAATAATAAAAGCAGTATTGTACGAAAGTTGTGAATGAGCAATTTTTAGATAAGCGTTTTTAAAGATAAATATTTAATAACAAAAAAATGCCACAAGATTCAGTGGCATTTTTTTGTATGTTAATTTTTTATTGTTCTTCTTTTATTACTTGGCCTTTGATTGTAAGACGCACCGGAGATTTATTGACTGCATTGGAGTAAACAGTAATTGATTTTGTGAAGTTACCTACAATACGTGTGTTATATCGAACATTAATCGTGTCATTTTCTCCCGGGTTAATTGGTTTATTTCTTGGCCATTTAGGTGTGGTGCAACCGCAGGAAGAACGCACGTTGTTTAATATCAATGGCTTATTGCCCGTGTTTTCAAACACGAAAATACATGTTCCATTACCATTGTGAGGGATTTTTCCATAGTTATGAACAGTCTTTTCAAATTCAATTTTTGGGCCGTCTTCATTGCCTTCCGAAGGATCATTAAAACCAAACGTGAATGCCAGGGCCATAAAAATACCAAGTGATAATATTGATTTTTTCATGATTAATATAAAATTATATGGTTAACATTAATATTTATTCTACTAAACAAAAGTAATAATAAATAACAAAAAAAGGCTTCAATTTATTATTAAAAAATTAATTGTTATTTAAAATCACTTTCAATTTATTTTAATAATTATTTAATTTTACGCCGTTATTTATAAAATCAATACTAACTATGACTATTTCTGCAAAGTATGATCCATCGAAGATTGAGGATAAGTGGTATCAATATTGGATTGAAAAAAAAATCTTCCGCTCCGTGCCTGACGAACGGACACCTTATACAATTGTAATTCCCCCTCCGAATGTAACCGGGGTACTACACATGGGCCATGTTTTAAATAATACAATTCAGGATATCCTGATCCGGCGCGAACGGATGAGAGGTAAAAATGCTTGCTGGGTGCCAGGCACTGACCATGCATCTATTGCAACCGAGGCCAAAGTGGTGAATTCATTACGACAAAAAGGCATTAAAAAATCAGACCTTACCCGCAACGAATTTTTAAAATATGCATGGGAATGGAAAGAACATAACGGGGGCATTATTTTAGAACAGCTTAAAAAGCTTGGGGCCTCTTGCGACTGGGAGCGCACTAAATTCACCATGGATGAAGATATGTATAAAAGCGTGATAGAAGTATTTATTGACTTGTACAATAAAGGGAAAATATATAGAGGGTTACGCATGGTCCACTGGGATCCTCAGGCACAAACGGCAGTATCTGACGAAGAAGTAAACTACAAAGAGGTAAATTCTAAATTGTATCATGTACGCTACAAAATTAAAGGAAATGATGAATGGGTAACCATTGCAACAACCCGGCCGGAAACCATCCTGGGAGATACAGCCGTATGTATAAACCCCAATGATGAACGATACCGGCATCTTAAGGGAAAACATGCAATAGTACCCCTTGTAAACAGGGAAGTCCCAATTATAGAGGATGAATACGTTGACCCGGAATTTGGTACCGGTGTTTTAAAAATCACGCCTGCACATGATGAAAATGATTATCAGATTGGACAAAAACATGACCTGGAAATTGTAGATATCCTCAATGATGACGGTACCCTGGGCGATAATGCGGGAATATTTATCGGAGCCGACAGGTTTAAAGCACGTGAACTGGTGACCGAGAAATTAAAAGAAGAAGGACATGTTGTTAAAATCGAAGATTATATTAATAAAGTAGGTTTTTCAGAACGAACAGATGCTGTTATTGAACCGCGATTGTCCATGCAATGGTTTGTGAAAATGAAAGAATTAGCAGAACCGGCATTAAAAAATGTAATGAATGAAAATATCCGTTTCTTTCCCAAAAACATTCAAAACACCTACAAACATTGGATGGAAAATATAAAAGACTGGTGTATATCACGTCAATTATGGTGGGGGCAAAGAATCCCGGTTTATTATGCACCCGATAATTCATATGTCATTGCACGGTCATTTGATGAAGCGCTCGATTTGTTTTATCAAAAAGGAGATAATTATCATCATCTTACACGAAATGACATCAGACAAGATGAAGATGTGGTGGATACATGGTTTTCATCATGGTTATGGCCTATTACAGTTTTTAATGGCATCCTTGATCCAGATAATGAAGAATACAATTATTATTATCCAACACAAGACCTTGTGACTGCCCCTGAAATATTATTTTTCTGGGTAGCCAGGATGATCATGGCCGGATATGAATACAAAAATGAAAAACCATTTAATAATGTATATTTTACCGGAATTGTAAGAGATGAAAAACGCAGGAAAATGTCCAAGTCGCTTGGCAATTCACCGGACCCTTTAGACCTCATTAAAAAGTACAGTGCCGACGGCATTCGCTTTGGTATTTTACTGTGTTCTCCTGCTGGTGGCGATTTATTATTTAATGAAAACCTTACAGAACAAGGAAGAAACTTTTGTAATAAGATATGGAATGCGTTTCGCCTGGTGAATAGCTGGAACGTGGACGAAACAATCAAGCAACCCGCATATGCGCATTCAGGAATTAAATGGCTTAAAGAGCAACAGAATACCATGTTGAAAGGTGTTGAAGAAGATTATAATAAATACCGGCTTTCGGAAGCATTGATGAAAATCTACCGGTTTTTCTTTGAAGATTTCTCTTCATGGTACCTTGAACTTTTAAAACCTGTAGAAAATAATAAAATTGACAGGTCAAGTTACGATCAGACCATTGAATTGTTCGAACAAACATTACAAATACTTCACCCGTTCATGCCATTCATCACTGAAGAACTGTGGCAATTGATTAAGGAGAGAGAAGAAAATGAAAGCATCATGCTATCTGAAATGCCGGTGTCAGTCCCTGTAAATAAAGAGGTATTAGAACAATTCGACATCGTGAAGTTTGTCGTGACCTCTGTAAGAAATGTACGAACAGAACATGATTTGCCACGGAAAGAACATCTTACACTTTATGTAAACACGACTCCTGAAAAATATCATGATGAATTTGATGCTGTAATGTGCAAATTGGCAAACTTGTGTGAAATTAAATTAACCGGTGATAAAATTGCAGGTGCTGCATCATTCATTATTAATGCAACAGAATATTATATTCCTCTGGAAAAAACCATTGATGTTGAAGAAGAAATTAAAAAAGTTGAGGAACAATTGAATCATAAGATTGGTTTTTTAAATTCTGTCATGAAAAAACTTGAAAATGAAAAATTTGTTAATAATGCACCTGAAAACGTGATACAAAAAGAATACAAAAAACGCAATGATGCAAACATGGAAATCAGCGTTTTAAAAGAACGGATTACCTCTTTACAGGAAATGCAGAAATAATATAAAAAATGAACCGAGCCATGACAAATTCTTTGACACACACGGGGATGATTATTGATAACCTCATAGCAATGTGAATGTCAAAAACATAAACTCATGGCGAGCTCCATCTGACCGATTAAAAATTAA
>CAYFQI010000052.1:0-13720 GCA_964345135.1 uncultured Bacteroidales bacterium | reverse complement strand
ATCCGGCAGCTCAGCGTAGAAGAACCTTTTATAATCATGTGCATCCCGATTAAAAAGCGAGATAAATAATATATTAAAAATTTTGTCATGGCTCGGTTCGTTAATTTGATAATTAGCTAATAAATTGATGGAGTGTGCTTTACTTTCAACCCTGTCTTGGTTTTTAAATCTTCTGGCTTTCAAACAAATTATCCGGCCTTTTCCTTTTTCAATCTCTCTAAATTATTCCAACCCTGACAAGGTTTATGCACACTTTTTTCTCAACTTCACACCTGCTTTGAGTTTTAAGCTTTAATTTATTTTTGTTTCATAATTTTTAGCTTTAATTTATTAATCTTTTGTTCCGCATTGTTTATACACGAGCGTATCGTCTACATACCGGTAATTGGCGATGCGCTTACAAAATTCTTTAAACCCTGTTTTATTGGAGACATAATATTCATATTTTTCAAGTTTCTCTTCAATTACAGATGGAATACACGCCATTCCATTTTCTTCGATATATTCATGCGTCACAGCAATGGCTACCTGGTGTTGAAATTGTTCTTCAATGCTGCCTGTCCCCAGGTAAAAAGATTCATAAATCTTCGGGTCTTTTGCTTTCTGTGGGCACGGGGTAAATTTGCAATGCCGGGGTTGGGCATCTCCGAGTGTACAGTGTTCTTGTGAATCAAAAAACACGCAATGAATATCTCTGTATAGTTTAAAAGTTCCTGATATTTTGCTGATATTTTGTTCTAATTTCTCATTAAACAATGTTTTCCATGATATGTCCAGTCTTTTCATAATACGTTTCATATCAGGAAGTGTTATCAATGTCTCTTTAGCACAGGCACCTTTGTTAACACATGTCTTACAATTATAAATCATCCCAACCGGATGATTTTCAGGAAGGCGTGCCAGTTTTAATTTTTGATCCCGGTCCGTCACAATATTGTCATAAATGCTTAACAATGATTTATTAAAGTCCTGTTCATGCCATTCGGTTCCATTACGTTCAATGTATTTCCGGGTAAGTTGGGACGCTACCGATTGCTCCCACAATTTTTGTTGTTGAGCAGTGGTTATACAGTTGGACGTCCAGGGCATCACGTTTACTTCTTTATTGTTATTACAAAAGAAAAACTCACAGGTCTGCGGTTTATGGTTATGAACAGAGCATTTTTTTGTTTCATCTAAAAACACACATGAATGGTCCTGTTTCTTAGCGATCATAAACAGGCCACTTTTTTTTGATATTCCCTGCTGAATATAATTGTCAAACGCTGTCCTGTCGTCAATATTCAAATGATTTGCAAGCCTGTGAATATCAAGAATAGTTAAAGGTATTTCATAGTAGCAGCATTGTCCGCATGCATTGCATTGTGACATAATTATTAATTTTATGTGTTTATATTTATTAATTGTGACATGTTTTGTCTTTTCACGTATTTCATCAGCACTTCTCCTGTTGACGTGCGAAACATGATCTTTCTTCCCTGCTGGCTGCCTGTACTATCTGCAACAACCCGGATTCCTTCCTGACGAAGTATTTGATAAGCAATATCTATGTTTTTATGGCCGATACGAAACATCCCGTTTGTTGCCTGAATCACTTCTGCTCCTCCAAAAACTTTTGCAACAAGGTCTTTTTTCAATGCTCCCTGGTCAATCATCTTTTGAATAAGTTTTTCAATGGCAATATTCCCGAATTTAGGAGACGGAAGTTCTTTGCCATTCCACAAGGGAAGCATATAATGGTTGATTCCTCCTATTTGCCGGATCCGGTCATAAAGACACACGGACACACACGAGCCCAGAACTGTCACCACCTCGCAGGCCCGGGTGCTGACAAATATTTTAGACGGATTTAAAAAGTACGAATGGTTATTATTCATTTGTTTAAAATATTTCATTTTCTTCATCAAAAAATACTTCATTACCATTAGACGATGCCTGTCCAACCAATTCACCGGAACAATCTTCAGGCATATTTACTGTAAACACTGTCCCTTTGTCTGAACGTTCCAGACGGATACCGCCACCCATCATTTCAAGCACTCCTTTAGTTACTGCCAATCCAAGCCCCAGTCCTTTGTTTTCCGAGTTGATGGAATGATTTATCCGGTAAAAACGGTCAAATATTTTATCACTATTTTCCCTGCTAATACCAATTCCCTGATCTTTAAACGAAAATTCAATATAATCATCAGTTATTGTAAGAGTAAGAACAATTTCACTGTTTTCAGGGCTAAACAATATTGAATTGCTCAATAAATTTGAACAGGCCAGATGGAGTTTATCCGGGTCGGTTTTGAAAAAATCCTGTTCACGTGTTATCGAGGAATTAGTCCATTGAAAATCAATCGTAATGTGTTTTTTATCACTTAAAATTTTATATGTATTAATCACGTTTGTAATCAAATCAATGACTTTGACATTGGATATTTCAGGGAAAAATTCACCGGCTTCGAGTTTGGCTGCCGCAAATATGTTTTTCAACTGAAAATCCAATTCAAATGCTTCTTCGTGGATCATCCGGGCAAAATCCTGCATTTTCTCATAATCTTCTTTCGTCATATTCATCAAATGTTCTGTAAGCCCCAGAATGGATGCAAACGGATTAATAATATCATTGGTGATGTTGGAAATAAAGTGGCTTTTCATGGATTCGGATTCTTCCAATTTTTTATTGACATTCACCAATTTGTCTGTCATTTCCCGAAGTTCACAAAGTGTTTCATTATTTTGTTGAAACCGCTTTTGCAATTCATCCAGCAATTGTTGGTCTGATAATTTGCTCATGATACTATAGTTTTAAAAGGTTTTTTGAAATATGGTTGGTTTGATTTGACTTAAAGGAAGATTCAGGCCAATAATGGATTCGCTGTGCCCTATGATCAGATACCCATGGGATTTGAGTTTTTTGCATAATTGGCTGAGTACTTGTTCCTGTACTTGACGATTAAAATAAATCAGGGTATTCCGGCAAAATATGATGTCGAATGTGTCTTTGATTTTATATTTTTCTTCTAACAGATTAAGTGTAAAAAAATTGATATATGTCTGAAGTTGTGGGACAACCTTTACCAGTTTTTTTTGCGGGTCTGCATTCTTCAAAAAATATTTTTTCTTGATTTCCATTGGTACCTGTTCTGCTTTGGCAAGAGGATAAACCCCTGTTCGTGCTGTTTGAATGCTCTCGGCCGACACATCGCATGCAGATATGTCAAAATCAAACTCAAAACCCCGTAATTTGGCTTCCAATAAACTAATGGCCATTGTATATGGTTCTTCGCCTGTAGAACACCCGGCGCTGAATATTTTTATTTTTTGATTTAACCGGTGCCGCACTAATTGTGGAAGAACGGTGCCGATAAGAAAATCAAAATGTTCCTTCTCCCGGTAAAAATCTGTTTTATGCGTGGTAACTACATCAATCATATTTTGTATTTCTTCTGTATTATCTGTATGAAAAACATATTCAAGGTATTCTTTATACGTGGTCATGTTCAGTACTTTCAAACGTTTTTTCAACCTGCACTGGAGCATCAGTTTTTTTTGCTCCGGCATTTTGACCCCATAATTGGTTTGAATAAACTGGCTTAATTTTTTAAAATCTGCATTGGATAATGTATCGTCAATCAGATAATTTTTTTGGCTGTTATCTCTTATTGTATCTGCATCGTCTGACATCAAAATGTTTGTTCCCATTGGTTTAAAGTTTAATTTATATTTTAACCTGATCTTGTATTCTTGTTTTAGTATATTGAATCATCATTTTGTTTAACAATTCACCGGATGAAACGGGTTTGAGAATGAAATCATCCCATACTTTATTTTCAGGTGCATTGTCATCATTATAAAATGAAAATCCTGTCTGCATTATGACAGGAATCTCAGGGCGTATTTTTTTGATTTTTTCTGCTGCTCTTATGCCATTCATGTCCGGCAACTGAATATCCATTAATACCAGATTTATCTCTTTTTGATGTTTAATGCAATTGACTGCATGGCTTGCATGGCTTGCAAAACATGTTTTGATGTTGTATTCGTCAAGTATCTCCTGTAGATACAGGGTTGATGAATCATCATCTTCTACAACCAGGACATTCATATCATGAAGCAGCTCATTGTCAACAGATAATTTTTTTATTTCATCTATTGGTTGTTTAGATTGTTGGCAGGGGACTGTAAAATAAAATGTTAATCCTTTGTTACGACCTGTTTCAAAGCGTAATGTGCCATTTAAAATTTCTAAAATATAATTGCTTATGATCAATCCCATTCCAATTCCTTCATTTTGAAATTGAGAACTATTTTCTTTTGTAAGGCTATTGCAAAACATTTCTTTGTGCTGTGAATTATATTGTGCGCGGGTGTCCTGAACAAAAAAAGTAATATCCTGGTTTTCAGAGATTTTGTATCCTATCTTAATCTGCCCACTGCTCATATATTGAACTGCATTATTCAGAAGTTGTTCAAAAATGCAGGTGATCATGGTCTCATCTATATTCATCGTGATTTGATTATTCCCGGATGGAACTTTTAAAATAAGTTGAATGGTTTCATCTTTTAATTTTTTATGATATTCAACTGTTTTATTAAAAATTTTATGTAATAATTGGTGCAAATTCACGGGTTTAGGCTGAGGTTTTATAATTCCTGCCTGTAGCTGTGACAAATAAATAAGATTATCAATACAATGCAATAATTGCCTGCCGTTGTCTATGATGATATCCAGAAATAAATCTTTTTTATCTGTATGTGTTGTTTTAAGTAATTCACTAAATCCCATGATTGCATTTAAGGGGGTGCGTATCTCATGGTTGATGTTGCTAAAAAATATTTCTGCTATATTATTCATGTCTTTTCTGTATTAAGTTTTCTCCAAGTACTTAGATTTTTACTTTTAAGTTCTATGTTTTAGAAGTCAGAAGCATAGAACTTTGAGCCTGATATCTGTCTTCAAATTTTTTGTTTTCTCTTTATAATCATGCTCATGTATGTAAAAAACCTTATCATAGGCCCGATTAATATATTAATTTTTAAATATTCCTGGCAAGGCGCTATGCCCTTTGCCAGGAATATTGGATTATTCATTAGAATTTTTCATATTCATCATTCTTGTTTGTTGCTTGCTTTTTACCCGGGTTGGCATCTCCAAGGTTGATATCTATTCCCTGTTGATTATCTGCATTGGGATTTACCTTACCACCATTTCCTGAATTGCCATTGCCTCCTGTTTGAGCAAATTGACCTGCATACGCATGTTTTTGTTTGTCCTGGCTATTAATATGAGCTACTTTAGGCGCTTCTTTTTGAATATTCATACGCTTTCTTCCCTCATTTCTCACGCCACTTCCATTCATCTTAAAGAATGATGTAATATCAAGTAACTGGTCTGCCTGGCTTGAAAGCTCTTCAGAAGAGGTTGCCATTTCTTCAGATGCAGAGGCATTTTGTTGTGTTACTTCATTCAATTGATTAATGGCATTGTTGATCTGCTCAGCGCCATTGTTTTGTTCATTGCTGGCTGCTGTGATCTCCTGGACCAGTTTGGATGTTTTTTGGATATCCGGGACAATTTTTTTCAGCAATTCACCGGATTTTTCAGCAATATCTACGCTTGAATTGGTGAGGTTATCTATTTCTCCTGCAGCAGTCTGTGATTTTTCTGCCAATTTACGGACTTCAGCAGCAACTACTGCAAAGCCTTTTCCGTGTTCGCCTGCACGTGCAGCTTCAACCGCAGCATTCAGGGCAAGCATATTGGTTTGGGTGGCTATATCACCAATGATAGAAACCTTTTCGGCGATTTTTTTCATGGCTTCCACGGTTTCATTTACATTGCCACTGCCTTCTGAAATATCTTCGGCTGCTTTGGCGGCAATCTTTTCTGTTTGCTGGGCATTATCGGTGTTTTGCTGGATGTTGGAAGCCATTTCTTCCATCGAAGAAGACACTTCTTCAGCAGATGATGCCTGCTCTGAAGCTCCCTGCGACACTTGCTGCGAGTTGGAACTCATCTCCTGGCTGGCTGATGAAATGTTCTCTGCACCAGAAACAACGGTTCCGACTACTTCATTTAATTTTCTTACCATCTCTGCGAGAGCTTCCATCACTTCATCTTTTTCAGAGCGTTTTTTAATATCCACAGTCAAATCTCCTTGTGAAATTAGCTGAGCTTTTACACTAATATCTTTCAATCCTTTGATCATTTCATCAAGCGCTTCCATCAACAGGTCATTCTCAGACCGCTTTTTCACACTTACATTCAAATCCCCTTCTGCTATGCGCTGAGCACTTTCTGTAATCATGTTCAAAGCATCAATCAAATCATTAAGATTATTTTTGATTGTATTAAAGTCTCCTTTGTATTCATCCGTTATTTTATCAGGCATGTTTCCGTCTGAAATATTATTAATATATTCAGCAGCCACATTGAGGGGATTAATAACATTATCCAGAGTAGCATTCACTGCTTCAATGATCCGCTTATAATTACCATTGAATTTTTCGGCTTCTGCTCTTTCTTTTAATAATCCGTTTTCTGCAGCTTCTGCAAGTTTCATGATGCCATCGGTAATTTGCATCTCCTCAGAAATATTCAACACATATTCCAATCCACCAATGATATTCCCCTTTTCATCTTTTAAAGGAGCACCGGTATAGCGGATCGGAAGCTCACCAGATGGCAATTTGGCAATGGTATCATCTGTAAACAAGCCGTTTTGTTCCATGGCCTTTTTAACCTGGCAATCAGCTGTATTGCAATGGCCTGTATTAAACAGGTTAAAACATTTCTGATTTTTTACACTTTCCGGTGTCTGGCCAACAGCCTGTGCACCCGCCGGATTCATGAATTTGACATTAAATTCTTTATCTATCACCATCACCGGAGTAGGTATGTTATCCAAATAATCCACTTTGGCTTGAGCATCATCCATTGCATTTTTTGTTTCTGTGATGTCTGCAACATATTCCAATGCTCCCACAATCTTTCCGGCTTGGTCTTTTATAGGGGCTCCTGTATAGCCTATCGGCATGGCACCCGATGGAAGATTGGCCGTGGTTTCACCATAAAAAATACCGTCTTTCTGCATGGCTTGTGCGCATCGGCATTCCGGTGTATTACAATGGTTAGTATTAAACAAATTATAACATTTATTGCCCATCACATCATCACGGGCTTTACCGGTGGCTTTTATCCCCGATTCATTCATAAATGTTACATTAAACTCTTTGTCTATAACCATGACCGGTGTCGGAATGCTCTCCAGGTAATCCACCTTTAATTGAGCATCATTCATTGCCTTTTTCTCTTCGGCAACATCCAGGACAAACTCAAGGGCTCCCTTAATATTTCCTTTTTCATCTCTGACCGGAGCACCCGTATACCGAATCGGTAATTCTCCGCCAGGAAGTTTGGCCGTGGTTTCTCCGGTACCCGTCTGTCCTGTTTTCATTGCCTGAGACAGACGACACTCAGGTGTATTACAGTGGTCTGTATTAAACAAATTAAAACACTTTGAACCAAGGCAGGCATCTCTTGTTTTATTCACTGCGCCTGCACCCGCTTCATTCATATAAATCACATTATATTGATCATCAATAGCCATTACAGGAGTAGGAATACTATTCAGGTATTCCGCTTTTTCCTGCGCATCTTCAAATTGTTCTATGGATATGTTCATCTCATTTTTTTGTTTTTCTGTGTTTTTAGATTGATTTGTTGTTGGTTGTTTTTCTTCACCTGTTGGTTGTTTTCCGTTGTTTGAATTTTGAGTAGCCATAATTTGTATCCTCCTAATAATAATTTAAGGTTTTAAAATTTTTATTGTACATTTTGATTTTCCGTGACTGGTTCTTTGTCTTTTTCCTGTTCTGATGATTCAGGATATGCTTTTTCTCTTATTTCATCCTGTTCCGAATCAACAGCCTGGGACCTTGCCTCTTCCCCTCTGCCGGTTGTAATGGATGCGATTTCTTCGGTACTGAACACTTTATTCATATCCAGTACCATTATAAAGTCTTCATTGATATTCATCACACCCTGAATAAAATCTGTCTCAAAGCGATTGCCAATGCTGGGTGGCGGCATGATGTTCTCTTTTTCCATCTCCAGCACTTCTTCTACCGAGTCAACCAATGCTCCTACCCTCACCGTTTCGTTGTCTAATTCAACTTCAGTAACAATGATGCAGGTTTCATCGGTTTTTTCAGTGACCGGCATCCCGAATTTAATCCGGGTGTCTATCACCGGTAACACGGCGCCTCGTAAATTAATGACTCCCAACATATACTGAGGAGCACGGGGCACCCTGGTAATGCGTGTCATCTCCAGGATATTCAAGACGCTGCTCACGTGCGCAGCGAACAGCTCTCCTCCTACTTTAAAAGATAAATAGGACTTACTTTGTTTTGCGGTTTCATTTGCCATAGGTTTTCTTGTTTTTTAAATTCAAAAAATATTAAGCGGGTTGTTGATTGATAAAGCTTTCTTGTTGAGCCTGTTGGAATGAAAAGTTGCTGATGATCTTGTTGGTGTCCATCACCAGGGCTACCGATCCATCTCCCAAAATTGTAGCACCCGAAATGATTTGTATCTTACGATAATGCTTACCAAGTGGTTTGAGTACCGCCTGGTACTCTCCTATCACACGGTCCACTACAATCCCTATTTGCTTATCTTCATGTGAGACCACGATCACTTGCTCATTTTCAGGGGGCGTTTCATTAAATCCAAATTCATGACGCAAATAGTAATAAGGAAATTGTTGATGGTTAAGCTCTATAATGTTATAGAATGACGTGTCCAGGTCTGTATGGTTGATCGCATATATTTTATCCACCACGTTCAGTGGCACAATGTACCTGGTATCGCTGATATCAACCAACAGGCCGTCTATGATCGAGAGGGTCAATGGCAGTTTAATGGTTACAGTAGTACCTTTATCAAGTTGAGAATCTATATCCACCTCGCCGCGTATGCCCGATATTTTTTCTTTCACCACATCCATGCCAACTCCCCGGCCTGACACATCGGTAACCAATTGTGAAGTGGAAAAACCAGGGGCAAATACCAGGTCAAATATTTGTTTTTTACTGAATTTAGCCTGGGAAGAAATAAATCCCGAATCAATCCCTTTTTGCCGGATGGTTTCAACATCAAGGCCTTTGCCATCATCACTGATTTCAATATGTACATTAGCCCCAGAATAATAAGCTTTTAATAAGATGGTTCCTTTTGCAGGCTTGCCTGCCTTTTTTCGGGTTGATGCATCCTCTATCCCGTGATCAATGCTGTTACGCAAGATATGAAGTATGGGGTCTACCAGGTTTTCAATGATGGATTTATCCAATTCTGTATCAGTGCCTTCAGTGACAAAATTAACATCCTTGCCAAGGCTACAGGACAAATCACGTACCAATCGTTGAAAACGGGTTACAATGCTTTGCATGGGAATCAATGAAAGGTCAAACGCATTGTCGCGCAACTGACTGGTGAGCTTGTGAATATTTTCATTGATCTCTTCCAATTCACTGTTGCGTTGAGTTTCTGTATATAAGTTTAACCTGGCTTGAGTAGTCACCAGTTCACTTACCAGGTTCATCAATTCATCTACTTTTTCTGCCGAGATACGGATGCTCGAGATGGTATTGCGTTTTTGTGCTCCGTTTGAGAGTTTGGATTTTTGTGATGGTTCCTCAGTGATTTGTTCAACTTCCGTTTCACCCGGATTGGTTTCCCGTGATTCTTTTTCCGCTTCCTCTCTTGCGGCTGATTTTACTTCTTCCAACACCTCCTGTTGTGTCGTTACTTCTTCACGGTTATCAGCAATGGTTGATGTTGCATCATCATTTGTTACTGCCTTTTCTTGGGATGACTCCTGTATATGTATTTCTTCTGGTGCTTTTCCTGTTTCTTCACTTCCTGCCTCGTCTTCAAAGAAAACTTCCTTATCCTGTGCCGGTCCTTCATTTTCTTTTGTCCCTGCCTGATCACCTGAAAACTCTTCATGCTGGTCTGCCTGCCCGGTCACTAATATATTTTGTAAATCATTATAACTTACTCCCGTATCTTTGCTTAACATGCCACGAAGGTGTCCGGAGATGGCTTCATCCTGTAACAGGTTACCTGATCCCAGCACGTTGATATGAATGTCCGAATCATCTTCAACAAACATGAACACATCCCGTATTTCTTCTTCTTTAGTAGGATCGGCTGCCAATAGAATATTCCAGCTAATATGCAACTCTTCTACATTCAACTCCTCTATGGATGGCACAGATGCGGTAACCGGAAATACTTCCGATGCTCCCAATGATACCAATTCTTCCAGTAATATTAACGGATTTGTCCCGTTTTTGAGGATGTCTTTGTTGGGCTGAAAATAAATGTGATATGTCTGGATGTCGGGGGGCGTTTCTGTGTCTTCCTGTTTTTCTTCCTCTTGTTCATCCCTTTTTTGTGACGTATCTCCTGATATTGATTCATTTGAATCAGTGGATGGTGTCTCTTTTTTTTCTTCAGAATAATATCCCGGGGCCGTGGCTTCAAGATTTGCTTCCCCCTTTGCCTGGCTTCCTGTTTGTTCCCGGCTTGATTCAGGATGGGGTTCTTCCTCTTTTGTTGATGCCTGATTTGCATCTCCCGGATTTTCTTCCATGATTTTCGAAACCCGCTCTATAAGTTGTTCATGATAAGCTGTATCGTTTGTTTGCCCGTTATCTTCCAGCAGGTTCTTAAAATAGTCTATCCCTTCAAGAGTAATATCTAATAACGATTTGGTGACGGTATATTTTTCCGAACGGATTTGATCATAAGCGTTTTCAAGCTCATGGGTCACATCCCGGATAGTGTCGAACCCAAACATTGCTGCGCCTCCCTTGATGGTGTGCATAGAACGGAAGACTTCCTCTACCACTTCCATCTCACCGGAATTCTCTTCCAGCTTAAGAATAGCTTCCTCCAATGCCGCAATGATTTCATGAGCTTCTTCTATATATTTTTTTTTGAATTCTTCCATGGTTAAATGTTTTAGCGGATGAGTTTATGAAGTATCTTAACCAGTTTATCCGGTTGAAATGGTTTAACCATCCAACCCGTAGCACCGGCTTCTTTAGCTTCCTGTTTTTTTTCCTGGCTCGTCTCTGTACTCAGGAAAAGAATAGGGATGTGTTTGTAATCATTGTTCTTACGTATCTCCCGGATGAATGATATCCCGTCCATCTCGGGCATGTGAAGGTCGGTGATGACCAGGTTGATGTCTTCACCATTCAAATGTTTAAGAGCGTCTTTCCCATTCACTCCTACCAAAACCTGGTAACCCTGGGTTTGGAGGGTAAAGGAAACAACTTCACGGATGCTTTTAGAGTCATCGACAACCAAGATTTTCTTTTCCATAATATAGTTAGGTTTTTATTGTTTCTAATAAGCCGGAATGCCCAAGCAATACCTCGCATTCTTCTGTAAATTCAAAATCCAATACGACATTTGCGCCACGTTCCCCGGCATATTTTAAAGAAGCTATAAGAAGTTGTATAAAAGCAATATCTGCATTAATCTTTTCTTCTGATGCCAGGGTGATATTATTATTTGTATTAATGGTTTGTATAATCTCATCACGTAATGTAGTAAGCCCGGTCTGTAATGTATTCTCCTTATCAACCCGTATAATATTTTGCCCGGTTATTGCAGTCTCTCCAGATTCCTGAATCTGAATACCATTCTCCTGCTGCTTCTCATCAGGTTGTACAGATACCTGAACGTGTGAATTAATGGGTCTTTTTTTTAATATTTGTTTAATTTTTTTCATCTGTTTAAGTTTCTAAGTTTTTAAGTTTCTAAGTTTCTAAGTTTCTAAGTTTCTAAGTTAATTGAGTTGATTAAGTTGATTAAGTTGATTAAGTTGATTGAGTTAATTGGGTTTATCTGGTTTTTTGCTTTATCCGGCAGCTCAGCGTAGAAGAACCTTTTATAATCATACGCATCCCGATTAAAATACGGGATAAATAGTGTGTCCCCTTTTTTTGTCATGGCTCGGTTCATATTTATATGATTAAAACATTTTAAATATTCTTTTAAAGAAAGATTCTTTTCTATTATTAAAGTAATGTGTTGCATGGTTTATTTGTATTTTTTCTCCTGTTGGGAGTATCTCCGGGGGCACTTCATGCTGTTTAATGTTTTTTCTTGCACAATCTTCATTCAATCCGCTTCTGCAATATTTCTGAATAAGGCCCTTGCACACCAAATCATCCGATTCTTCATACTTTTTCACAAACAAACAATTGAAATACTCATCACACACTTTCATAAAGCCACTTGGTTTTAAGTTGAACATTAAGTTCTTTTTGTATCATTTTTATAGATCAAATATACTACATGGAGGGTAGTGAAATCAAGATCATAAGTCTCTGTTTTTTATATAGACACAAGGACAGAGTTTGGATAGGATAATTGTTGGAGCAATTAGTAAGAAATGACTATGATGAATATCACCATTTTTTAAATTCAGAATTTCGTATACAAAAAATTAGATTAATATATTTTTGTATTTTTCATAAATCTCAAAAAAACAGTCAAATCATGGCAGACATAAAAAACAAGGTGCTTATCATTGATGATTCATCCGTACATAATGTTGTATTGGAAGGAATTTTAGAGGAGGAAGGGTATGAAATTCAATTTTTCAACAGCAATGATCCTATAGAGAAAATTGAACAAGACCTTCCCGCTATTATCCTTTTGGATATTATGATGCCGGGCAGGAACGGGTTTGATGTATTACGTAATCTGAAGTCCAATAACAGAACAATGGAAATCCCCGTAATCATGATCAGTGCAAAAAGTGAAACAGATGATATTACAAAAGCGATTGATTTAGGAGCGATTGATTATATTTTTAAGCCTGTCGCATCAAAACGGCTGATTGACAAGATAAAGCAATATATTAACAAGAAAATTTAATCATATTATGGATATTTATAATCATATACCAAAATTTTAGATTTGTAATGGGAAACCTGCTATAAGGGGTAAACGAATTACTGTGAATACAATACTTGAATTTCTTAGTTCAGGGGATTTAATCAACGAAACACTTAAAAAATATCCTGGGCTGGAACAGGAAGATATATCAGCCTGTCTTAAATTTGCAGCAGATTTGATGAGTAAAAACTACACAATAAGGCCTGTTGCATAATGTATGAATTTATTATTGATGCTTATTTACCTTATTTATTCAGACTTTGGAATAATAAAAAATGTATTCATGTTTTTGATCTCAACGACTCAATGAGAGATGAAGAAATGAAGTCATAAACATACAAATGTATATATTGACAGGATCGAAGAAATTGAGTAACCGCCGTCACCGAGATGTAAGATTTAACCCGGAAAATTCATGCCATTAGCTTTGTGCAGATGCAGGGCGCCTAAGCCCGCAGACATAGTATTCTATTTCAAGGGTTTAGCAACGAAGCAGATGTGCAAAGATAATGGTAAACATTAACCCAAATTTGGGTTAATAAAAAAATGGATTGCAGTAAGCCAAAAGTTTTATTAATAGTGTTTTATGTCGATCTCTATCGTTTAGCGGTGAATTTTTCGGGTTAACCATGCAGAGCATGGAATAACATCAGGCATTTTTCATAACACTCCCGCACCTAAATAGTGTCCTGTCTATAAAGTCAAGTGTTTGCTCTATAAAGTTCAAATTCGAGGCGTGTAAAC
>CAYFQI010000051.1:0-13757 GCA_964345135.1 uncultured Bacteroidales bacterium | reverse complement strand
CATAATAATTTTAATGGGGATTGTAATCACGGGATGTACACCCCCGGAAAAGCAAAAAATATATAGAAACACTCCTGATCAGGAAGTTCAGAAAGATGAGCCCACTCGAAAAACATATAAAAGCAGCATGTCCAAAGACTCTACGATTAAAAAACGCATTAGAGGAATGGTATATTTTAAGGGAGGAAAAATAATGATTGGAGCAGAAAATAAATACCCCAGCCAAAGCCCCCTTTTCGAAAAAGAGATCAAGCCTTTTTATTTGGACAAACACCCGGTGACTGTTGGCCAGTATAGGAAATTTGTGCAAAAAACAGGTTATGTTACAGATGCTGATAAATTTGGAAATGCTGGTGTGTTTAACCTTGATACAAAAGAATGGAAACTAGTGAATGGGGCTTGTTGGGAGTACCCGAGAGGCAAAGACAATCCCAAAGCAAAAAAAGACCATCCGGTAACGCAGGTTAGCTGGCGTGATGCCATGGCGTATTGCAGGTGGGCACAAAAGAGGCTGCCCACTGAATTTGAATGGGAATATGCTGCAAAGAATGGCCAAAATTCAGATAAAAAATACCCATGGGGAAATCAAATACAAAAAAACGGGAAATATTATGCAAATACTTGGCAGGGTGACCTGGATACTAAACAAGGTAATGATGGTTTTGTTTATACCTCTCCTGTTGGACATTATGGAGAAACTCCTTCAGGGCTTACTGATATGGCTGGTAATGTATGGGAATGGTGTAGCAACGAATTTGATGTATATCCTAACAACCGGCAGCATTATGAACCGCAAATAGAGGTCCGTTCCACCCGGGGTGGTTCGTTCTTTTATGACCATGCGGGAGATGACTCTTTTACTACCACTTACAGGGCATTTAATACCTGGGAAACATCGCTCTTTAATTTAGGATTCCGGTGCGCTAAAAATATAAAATATTAATATCGTCTTGTTGATATTTATGTTTTTTGTAAGCATATGGACACTTCTGAAAACGCAATTACATTAAAATTTTCAAAGTTTGTCATATGTTTATTTTTAAATTTTCAATGGTCATATGGAACTCGTCATGAGTATAATATGCTGACAAATTGCTGTCTAAGAGGATTGTTAATAATCATTTGATGTGTGTAACTAAATTTTGGTCATGGCTTGGTTCATATGTGTATTTTTTATGGCAGGAAATTTGTTTATTTAATCTAAAACATATAATAAATGCAAGGTGTATTATTTGATATGGATGGAGTATTGATTGATTCTGAAAAGTATATTCAAGAAGCTGCCATGCAAATGTTTAAGGAAAAAGGGTTGACAGTTAATCCCGAAGATTTTAAACAATTTGTTGGAAAAGGAGAGAATAGATATATTGGAGGAGTAGCTGAAAAATATAATTTTGATATTGATATAGAAGAAGTTAAAGCCCGAACGTATGCACTATATGAGCAGATTTCAAAAAATAAGCTCAATTCTTTACCTGGGGTATATAATTTTATTGAGAAATGCAGACAAAAAGGCTTAAAAATAGCAGTAGCTACAAGTGCTGATGAAATAAAGATGAACATTAATTTACGTGCTATAGGGCTTAATAATTTATTTGATGCAACAGTAAATGGACTTGAAGTAGAGCATAAAAAACCTTATCCAGACATTTATATTCATGCAGCAAGATTATTAGATGTAGTTCCTTCAGAATGCCTGGTTGTAGAAGATGCAGTAAGTGGGGTTCAGGCTGGTAAAAGAGCTGGTGCTAAAGTATTGGCATTGTTGACTTCATTTTCTAAAGAAGAACTCAGCGATGCCGACTGGATTTGTAACGATTTGTCAGATGCACCTGATGCAGTCCTCGACTGGTAAAAGACATGGTTGAATTATAAATTATTAATATGGAAATAAGACAACTTGGAAATTCAGATATTCACGCAACTGTCGTGACACTCGGGACATGGGCCATTGGAGGATGGGCATGGGGCGGAACGGATAAAAATAATGCTGTAAGAGCTATACAGGAATCAATCGATCAGGGAATCACATCTATAGATACAGCCCCGGTGTATGGATTTGGTGTTAGTGAATCCATTGTTGGAGAAGCCATTGAAGGGCATCAGGATAAGGTGCAGATATTTACAAAATACGGATTGCGCTGGGATCAACAAGAAGGGCAGTTTTATTTTAACACGAAGGATTCTAACGGCCAATCTATTAGCTTATTTAAATATGCAGCGAAAGAAAGTGTGATTTATGAATGTGAACAAAGCCTGAAACGGCTTAATGTTGATAAAATTGACCTGTATCAGATTCATTGGCCTGATGAGACAACACCTATAGAAGAAACCATGGAAGCCGTAGAACAATTAATTGCTCAGGGAAAAATTGTAGCAGCCGGTGTATGTAACTACAGTGTTGACCAAATGAAAACTGCTGAAAAAGTGATTCCACTGGCAAGTAACCAGGTACCTTATAGTATGGTAAACAGGGGTATAGAAGATGATATCGTCCCGTATTGCGTGGAGAAAAACAAATCTATATTGGCTTATAGCCCGTTGCAGCGTGGGCTGTTAACAGGAAAAATCACGGGAGACTATACATTTAATAAAGGCGATAACCGTGCAACCAATCCTTTCTTCAAACCAGAAAACATAAAAAAAGTCAATGAATTTTTAGATAATATCAAACCTGTTGCAGAAGGACATTCTATAACATTACCACAATTGGCCATTGCATGGACAAAACAACAACCCGGAATTACTGTGGCGTTGGTTGGTGCACGGGATCAAAAACAGGCAAAAGAAAATGCTGCTGCTGCAAATATTTCTCTTACAGAAGAAGAAATAATCATCATCAATAAACACCTTAAAAAAGTTAACTTACATCTTTAAATATTTTATATTTTTGACGTAAAATTCATTTTAAAATTATATTTAAAACATATGAACCGGGCCATGACAAGTTATTTGACACACTATTTATCCCGTATTTTAATCGGGACGGGGATGATTATTAATAACCTCATAGCAATGTGAATGTCAAAAATAGAAACTCATGGTGAGTTCAATATAACATTTTAAAAACAAAAAATATACACGAGTGAAACGGTTACAACAATTCCCGCCAAAAAATGACTTATTGGATTGGCACAGGCAATCTGGAAAAAATAAAATTTATGATGTGAATGGCCACATTCACACGCCATTTTCATTTAGCGCTTTCACTGATATAGAACAGGCGTTCTGTATGGCAAAAGAAGAAGGCGTTGATATTCTCGGAATCAATGATTTTTTTGTTACGGATGGTTATGAGGAGTTTGCCTGCTTAGCTTCTGAATATACTATATTTCCGTTATTCAATATAGAATTCATAGGACTTTTAAGAAAGGCAGAGGAACAAAAACACAAAGTAAACGATCCGAAAAATCCGGGGCGGACCTATTTTAGTGGCAAAGGCCTGGATTATCCCGTGTCATTGCCGGATAATTTTTTGAATACATTAAACCAGGTAAAACTAAAATCTCAGGATCATGTTCGTATGATGATCGAAAAGGCGAATAAACACCTGGCTTCCATATCAGATATTATCATTTCATACCAGGAGATTAAAGAAACATTGGCAAAGGAACTTGTTCGTGAACGGCATATTGCTCAGGCAATCAGGATAAAAGCCATGCAAAAGTACAAGGACAATGAAACCTTAAAAGCATTCCTGGAGAAATTATATTCAGGAACTCCATCCGGGGTTGATGTTGAAAATCAAGCGGACCTGGAAAATGAAATAAGGTCTGTGATTTTGAAAAGGGGGGGAGCAGCATTTGTTCCGGAAGACCCCCAAACTTTTATGGATATTGAAGAGATTGTTGAAATCGTATTAAATGCAGGGGGTATCCCTTGTTATCCGGTCTTATTGGATGATCCGGAAGGAAATTTTACTGATTTTGAAGGTAATTGGGAAGAATTACACAAAGAATTGACAGAGAAAAATATAGGGTGTATTGAGCTAATTCCGGGAAGAAATGATTTGCAAATATTAAATGACTTTGTAATCTTTTTTGATGAACGGGATTATGTTATTCTGCTTGGAACCGAACATAATACACCTAAACTAGATCCTATTAAAGTCAGTGCGCGCAATGGTGGGTTGAATGATGAATTAAAGGCAATATCTTTTAAGGGGGCATGCATCGTTGCAGCTCATCAATATCTGAGAGCTAAAGGTGAAAATGGATATATAAGCAATGGCAAACCATCGAAAGAGAATATTTCCGGGTTTATTAACCTGGGGAAAGCAGTTATTGAATATTATTTAAAAGATAAATAAGACAATATTGAATACAATAAATTAATAAAAAAGCTGCATGGCAGGTATTTTTGAGGAATTCCCGAGTATATAAGCTGAAAGCAATCGGGGATAGTTGCATAGAACAAACATCATTTAAACCACATGCTCATTATATGATTTTATAAATTTTATAACTATTTTGAATAAATGAACCAATTAATTGAATTAATCGAACTGGCAAGGTTTTACGGCCTCAATAAAGAACAAACCATTGCAGGAGGTGGCAATGTTTCCGTAAAAGATGAACAATATTTAGACATAACAGCAAGTGGTGTTGAATTAAGCACGCTTTCTGAAAACGATTTTGTAAAACTTGACAGAAGTAAGCTTGAAGCAATTTTGAACAGGAAGTATGATAATGAGTCGTTAAAAAGAGAAAAACAAGTTAAAAAAGGACTTTGGGAAAGTGTTGTTTCAGAAGTAAATATTTTATCTCCATCTGTAGATTCAGCCATTCATCATATTATTGCATATAAATATGTGGTGCATTTGCATCCAACTATTATAAACGGTATGGCTTGCAGTAAAAATGCAGAAAAACACACGTATCAGTTGTTTGGAGAGAAATCTATGTTTGTCCCATATGCTGTAGGATACGATCTTTACATATTATTAAAAAATACATTGGATGAATATAGAAAGAACGCTGGTTCCGATCCTGAAATCATTGTTCTGGAAAATCATGGTGTACTTATTAACAGTGATTCCCTTGCTGCAATCCGGCAATTGTCTGATTTAATGCTTTCCAAAGTAAAACATCATACGACACAACAGCCGGATTTAACTTCTGTTGATTCACATAAAACCATAGCTGAAATAATTCCGGCTATCCGGATGTTGCTTTCATGTGATTCAAAAAAAATTATCAGGCACAGAAATAATCGGTTTATAAACCAATATACCGGATGTGTGAATTGTATTGATAAAATTTCAAAACCTTTTACACCCGATATTGTTACGTATTGTGGTGATCATTATTTATATGCAACCACTAAGAACAAAGAACCGGAAGAAATTTTACAACAAATAAAAGATAAAATTGCTGCCCTTGGGGAAAATGAATTACCGGGTATTTTATTATTGGAAGAATATGGGCTTTTTGCTGCTGGTAATAATCATAAAGCGGCAGAGACAGCCCTCAATACATTTGAAGATTTAATGAAAATATCTTTTTATAGTGATGATTTTGGTGGGCCCAAACCTCTTTCCGGCGAAGCTGTTGAGTTTATTAAAAAGTGGAAACCACGAAACACAGAAGCTCCGGGGATAAAATCTCCTGAAGGGAAGATAGCGATTGTAACAGGAGGAGCACAAGGATTTGGAAGAGGAATTGTTGAGGATTTATTTGAAAAAGGAGTGAATGTAGTAATTGCTGACCTTCAGGAAGATAAAGGACAGGAATTCGCTGCAGCATTAAATGATAAAGCACAAAAAAATCATGCATCTTTTGTTAAAACAGATGTATCGGATGATGCCTCTGTAATAAATCTGTTATTTGAAACAATTACCGGATTTGGCGGGCTTGATTTATTTATAAGCAATGCAGGCGTTTTAAGAGCCGGTGGCCTGGATGAAATGGATAGCAATACCTTTGATTTTATAACGAAAGTGAATTATAAAGGTTTTTTCATTTGTGCCAAACATGCATCAAAAATACTAAAACTTCAATCTCAATATAAGGGAGATTATTTTACCGATATTATACAGATTAATTCCAAATCCGGCTTGCAAGGCAGCAATAAGAATTTTACATATGCCGGTGGTAAATTTGGAGGCATTGGACTGGCCCAGTCATTTGCAATGGAATTAATGCCATTTAATATTAAAGTCAATGCCATATGCCCGGGCAACTTCTTTGACGGCCCGTTGTGGTCGGATCCGGAGAAAGGGCTTTTTGTTCAATATTTAAAAGCAGGTAAAGTGCCTGGTGCCAAAACCATTGAGGATGTTAAAAAACATTACGAAAATCAGGTTCCTGCTAAACGCGGCTGCTATCCGGAAGACGTCATGAAAGCTGTGTATTATGCAATGGAGCAGGAATATGAAACAGGACAGGCAATTCCTGTAACAGGAGGACAGGTTATGTTGAAATAATGGTTCTCAAACAATTGTGTTTATTTCATTATGTCTGCTAGCCCCGATACAGGAATTCTTTCTTACGGGACAGGCTTTTATGCTTGCCCTAAAATTGCTCATTGACACCAGTTAATGAGCATTTTGGGGCTTCACGAACCTCGTTATCGAAACATTTTGAGCCAAACATTCAATAGTATAGATACACATACGAGTGTTTATGAAAATTTTTTCAAGGAAAAATAATATGAGTTGGATTCTCTTTGTAGACGTGTGATATATAATAATCAATAAATGTTATTATTTGAATACAAAATAAAAAAATTTTTTTATTTATTCTATAAATATTATATTTGCTTTTATTCAGATAAAAATATATTCAATTCATATAATTATTATATATGTATATGAAACTATCTTAACTAAAAAATTGTAATAATGAAAATAAAACTATTATTCGGATTTTTATTGAGTTGTTTAATGTCAGCCGTATATGGCCAACATACTGTAAGTGGTAAAGTGATAGACCAGAAAGGAGAATCAATGATTGAAACAACAGTAATTGAAAAAGGAACGACAAATGGAACAACTACAGATTTAAACGGGAATTATACCCTTGAAGTAAGCTCACCGGATGTTTCATTACATTTTTCTTTTGTTGGTTACGAAGAAAAAACAGTACCTGTTGAAGGAAGGGCAGAAATTAATGTAACCCTCAAAGAAAAAAATGAAGTACTTGATGAAGTGATTAAAATAGGTTACGGAACGGAAAAAAAACAAGATATATCTGGTTCGATTGAAGTGGTTGAATCCAAAGAGATAGAAAGTGTTCCGATCATGAGTTCCGAGGAAGTATTACAGGGAAAAGCCAGTGGAGTGTTTGTGGCTGCCAGTAGTGGCGCCCCCGGAGCTCCTATATCTGTTAGGATACGTGGTGTCGGAACGCCTAATAATACAGACCCTTTGTATGTAGTAGATGGAATGCCTATTAAGGATGCAACGTTTGGGAAAAATGATAATCCGCAGGGCGTAAACTTTTTAAACCCTAATGATATTGAATCCATACAAGTTTTAAAAGATGCTTCTGCTACAGCTATTTATGGAACACGGGGAGCTAATGGAGTTGTAATTATTACAACAAAAAAAGGCAAAAAAGGCGAACCAACCATTAGTTTTAATGGATATTATGGAAGACAAAATTTACCTGAAAATCAAAAACTTGATGTTTTAAATGCTCCACAATTTGCCAGACTAAATAATGAAGCCACTGGAAGGAATACTTTTGATTCTGCTTCAATACCTTATTTATCTACTACAGACTGGCAGGATAAAGTACTCAGAGTAGCGCCAATGCATAATGCTCAATTAAGTTTATCCGGCGGGTCAGAAAGTGGTAATTATTATATGAGTTTTAATAAATTTGCACAAGAAGGGATCGTGAACCTTTCAAGTTACGATAGATATTCATACCGGATTAATTCACAATACCAGGCGGCTGAATGGCTGAACATAGGTGAAAACATTACATTGACGAGTACAAAAAATCAACGTCAGCAGGAACAATCAGTCGGGGGGCCAATTGGGTCTGCATTACGAGCAGATCCTACAATCCCAGTGCATGATGATGATCCATCGACAGACTGGGCTCCAATGGAAAATACGCCTACAGTAGGTAATCCTGTTGGTATTATGGAGAGGAGGCATTATATTTATAATTCAAACAGGTTGCAGGGATCGGCGTTCGCTGAAATCGAACCTATTAATAATTTAAAATATAAATTTAATGCTGGTTTAGACCGTTCGTGGGGTAATAAAGAAGAATTATGGCCAAAATATCATGAGTCACCGGAGAATACTTCTAGTCAACCTACCTTGAGGATGCAGAGGGAAGATTGGAATAACTATTTGATAGAGCATACGTTAAATTATAAATTCTCAATAAATGAGATACATAATATTAATTTATTAGCAGGATACACAGTACAAGAAGAAAAAAGGACATGGATAAGTCCTTCTGCTCATGTTCCAACAAACGAAGACTTATATTTTGATGCTGTAGAAGGAAAAGATGAGATTCAAGGATTAGGTGGTGCTGCAATAGAATGGGGCCTTATGTCTTACTTGGCCAGGGTAGGGTATAATTACCGGAGTAAGTATATATTAAATGCAACCATACGACGGGATGGTTCATCCCGTTTTGGTGAAAATTTTAGATGGGGGAATTTTCCGGCTTTTTCAGCTGCTTGGAAATTATCTGAAGAAGCATTTATGGAGCCGTATACAACAATTAATTTATTAAAACTAAGAGTTGGATGGGGAATCGTTGGAAATCAAAACATACCACCTTATGTTTATACAACGAGTGTTACTATAACACCTTTCCCGGGCAGTGGACATCCTACACCAACTGTTCATTTTGGAGAACACCCTGTGAATAATGAAATAGGATTATGGTTGGCCGGGGTGGCAAATCAGGATATTCAGTGGGAAACAACGAGAACAACCAATATTGGAATTGATTTACATTTGTGGGAAAGTGAATTGACAGCAACATTGGATTTGTATAATAAAAACACAACTGATTTATTACTTGAACAGCCTGTTCCTGTTTATTCAGGAATTGAATTTGGATCCATTGGAAAATATATAGCCAATGCCGGAGAGGTTAATAATAAAGGGATTGATTTGAATCTTAACTATAGAAAAGTTACCGAATCAGGATTTGGATACAACGTTGGTGGAAATATGTCAAGAGTATGGAATAAAGTAATATCTCTGGATAATGGTGCACCACTTACTTCCTCGGATGATCCTGATGATTTCCCTGTGAAAATGATAGAAGGCAAGCCTATTGGAGCATTTTATGGATATGTTCATGAAGGAATCTTTGAAAGTGAAGAAGAGATTAATAATCATGCAAGACAACAACCTGGAACAGCAGTTGGTGATTTTAAATTTAAAGACCTAAATCAGGATGGTATTATTGATGATAGTGATCAGACAATTATTGGATATGCTTTACCTGATTTTACTTATGGATTTTCTGCAGGCGCATCATACAAGAATATAAAATTAGACATATTTACACAAGGGGTTATCGGAAATCAAATAATAAACAAGGTGAAACAGGATGCTTTATATAATTTTAAAGTAAATACTAATGTAAGTACTGATTTGCTAAATTATTATGGAAGAAAATTAGAAGATGGAAGTGTGATTACAGATACAGATGTTCCCAGGTTAGATATAAGGGACTTAAATAATAATAACAGAAATTCTTCATATTTCATAGAAGACGGTTCATATTTTAGAATAAAAACCATCACATTGTCATATAATATACCTTCTAATTGGATTGAGTCTATTAATATAAATTCAGCGAGAGTGTATGTAACTGTACAGAATTTATATACCTTTACCAAGTATAGCGGATACAATCCTGAAATTGGTGTTTCATCTGCCTGGGATGCAAATCCGCTTGCTTTTGGAGTGGATAATGCAGTATATCCATTGCCAAGAACACTTTTATTCGGAATTGACCTGAAGATGTAAAATGAAAATTATTAAATTTGATATTAATTTAAATTATTAAGAATATTATGAAAACAAAAAATGTATTTATATTATTAGCTGTTTTATTCATTGCAGGTTTGAGTGCTTGTAATGAGGAAGAAATACTTGAAAAGCCGATACCACCGGGCCAACAAAGTGATGCTAAGACCTATAAGGATCCAGATGCAATGAGACAATATTTGAACATTGCATATAAAGCAATGCAAGAAGGAATAGGGTGGTCCTATCAAAGGTCTTACTTTACATTGGGTAGCTTTAGAAGCGATGATGCATGGGCTGGTGGTGGTGAAGCTGATAAAGGTGGTGATCGACATGATATAAATGAATACAGAATATTTTCTGATAATAGATTAATATATGAATACTACAGGTTAAGTTATCTTTCTATCAGATATTGTAATGTAGTGATAAAAAATGCTGACATTACAATTAATGCAAATCCTGATAAAGCTGCCACAATAAAAAATTATGTTGGCCAGGCAAAGACGCTTAGGGCGCTTAATTATTTTATGCTTGCCAGAAATTTTGGAGGAGTTGTTATAACACTTGATCCATCAAGTATTGAAGTAAAAAAGAGAGCTACAGTTAGCGAAGTATTTGACCAGGTACTTAGTGATTTAAATTCTGCTATTGAAATGTCTGAATTCAAAACCAATAATGAAATTTTTTCTACTGATGACCGGGGAAGAATGAATAAAGATGCTGCTAAAGCGTTGAAAGTAAAAGTATATATGAAATTAGCTGCATTGGAACCTTCTAAAGCAGAATCTTATTTTAAATCGGCTTATAATTTGGCAAAAAAAGTCATAAATTCCGGTGCATTCCAATTAGCTAACGATTATAGTGAAATTTGGGGATATGAAGGGAAATTTATTCGTGAAGGTATTATTGAAATTGGTTTTCCAAGCCCGGGAGATCAAGATGGACATATATGGTATGCAACATGGCTCAGGCCCAGGTATCTTTATGAACTAAATTCAAGAAAGAGAGAAGGTATAGATGGAAATCGTGGATGGGGTTTTAATACCCCTACACAGGATTTTGTCAATGCTTTTCATCCCGGTGACCCGCGGTTGCATTGGACCGTTTTTTTCCCTGGTGACAGTACTGATAAAATGAATGAAGAAAAAGTAAAACAAGAGATTTGTTTTTATACAAGCAGGACAGGCTATTTTTACAGGAAAACAACCATGGAATATTTTCCTGTAGTAGTAAATGATAAAAGTTTCCTGAATCATAAATTATATAGGTATGCAGACTTATTATTGCTGGGTGCAGAAGCTGCAAACGAAATCGGGCAAAGCGGTGACGCATTGACATGGCTGAACATGGTAAGAGAACGTGCGAGAAATACACAGGCTGCACCGCAACACGAATCAAGTAAAATTGCAGGTATACCTGCTGATGTGACAATAACAGATAAGGATCAGTTAAGGGATACAATAAGATTAGAAAGAAGGCTTGAATTGGGTTGTGAAGGAGAGCGGTTTTATGATTTACTTCGTTGGCATGGAACACATGGGTATAACCTAAAAGATATTATTGAAAATGCTTATCAGGTTATAGGGCCGGATTATCAGACAACAATTAAATCAATATCAGGTGGGGATACAATATATTACAGGAAAGAAGGCGAACCGAGAAGCACTATGAATGTTAATGTTGTATTGCCTAAACATTTGTTATTGCCTATTCCAAAAAATGAAGTAGAGATTACCAATGGTGTGGTTATACAAAACCCCGGTTATTAATATAAATAATTTCATTACTTTAACTAAAAAATTATTAATAAAATGTATAAAATATTTAAAACAATAATCATTATAAGTGGACTAATTGCTGGATTAGGTATGTTTTCATGTGAAAATGAAGTGGAAAAACCGGAAGCAAATTTTTATATTGAAACAAAAGATACTGCATCAGGCACTTTTATTATTTTAAAAGAACCGTATAGAGTTTCTGTTAATCAAGAGATTTTTATTTATACTGCTAATGATGCTGAATTTAATACTATTTGGCCAGGTGATACTATTTGGCCAGGAGATATTATAAATGGCGAAGAACAAAGTGATACAATTTACCATACTTATACAGATGATTTAACTCATTTACATAAAGGCATTAAAATTGAAGGAGGTGAAAGCAATTTAGAGTATAAATATATAAGACCAGGAGTCTATGAATTTACATTTATAAGCGTAAATAGCGGAGATGAAGGACAAACACTTAAAAAAGATACAAAGGTTACCACGATAACAGTGAAGTAAACTTTTGCTTAAAGTAAATTTTTCTGATCATGAATAGATAAATTTCGTGATCAGAAAAATTTTTTGTAACTTTATACAAATTTTAAATAATTGTTTAATAAAAAAAATTAACATCATGAAAAATTATTACAGATTGTTCTTAGTAGCATTAGCTGCTTTTAGTCTATTGGTAGGAGCCAATGCTCAAAAAACTGCCACAATTAAAAAATTACCTGCATCAGCATCAGTTACCATTGATGGGGTGGAAGATGAATCTTTTTGGGGAGATGCTGAAGAATTCACGGGATTAACATATAACAATGCATCTCCTGCTGATGAGTATGACCACAAACTCTATTATTGGAAGTCAGTGTGGAATGATACAGCCATATTCTTTTTATTTAAAATAGAAGATGATAATGTATATCCTAATGATCATTGGGCATCAGACCAGATAGAATTGTACTTTCGGTTTGGAGGGAAAGATATTTTAAATGAAAATATACATTCTTATCAGGATTCAGGTGTATACCAGGTGCCCTGCAGAACGACAGAAGCTGGTGTAGCTAAAGAAGGGTCATACGAACCCGATACAAGTAATTATTATTGTCAAACGAACGCATATCAAATTCCCGAGTCATACGGATATACAATGGAAGCGTATGTAAAATGGGATTATTTTGTTGAATACAGTGACACCGCTGAAGGCGATACCATCACTGTAGTACCTGTTGGTGGTTATACATTTGACTTTGATGCGAACTTCCAGGATAATGATACAGACCCATCTGATGATGCTTATCCTGTATATGAAGAGTTAGCAAGAGGATACTGGTCAAGTAATGGACACTTATGGCTAGGAAATTGGGATACTATGACACCCGGAACTATGATATTGGATGGTAATTATCTAAGTATAGAGGAACAAACCATTGACCAGTTAGATATTTATCCGAACCCGGTACAAGATGAATTGATCATACAAGGTGGAGATGTAGATGTAGATGAAGCAGTAATTTATTCAATTACCGGGAAAGCTGTATTAAGAAGCAGCCTTGCTAATACCAGCACCATCAATGTAAGTGAGCTTTATAATGGCGTTTATCTGCTCGAATTATACAATGAAGGTGAATACTTAGGCACGAAAAAAATAATTGTAGCTAAAGAAGAATAGCAACAATTAGAATAACATATCATAAAAAAGGTTTGTCTATATCATCGGCAAACCTTTTTTTATGTAATATATATGATAATGAAAAGAATATAAATGGATAACATTATTTATTAAATGAACCGAGCCATGATAAATTCTTTGACAAACACACGCAAGATTATAAAAGGTACTTCTACGCCGAGCTGCCAGATAAAGCAAAAAACCAGATAAACTCAATCAACTCAATCAACTCAATCAACTCAATCAACTCAGTCAACTCAATCAACTCAGTCAACTCAATCAACTTAATCAACTCAATCAACTCAATCAACTCAGTCAACTCAATCAACTTAATCAACTCAGTCAACTCAATCAACTTAAT
>CAYFQI010000050.1:0-14014 GCA_964345135.1 uncultured Bacteroidales bacterium | reverse complement strand
ATTAAAAAAACAAATAAATAGAATTATTAACATCAAAATAAGAATTTAATGGGTTACAATATTTGGTACATCTTTAAAAAATATTAATTTTACTTCATCTGTAAAATGAATCTTTATGCACGGATAAATCATTAAGACAGAACTTATTGTCTTTCAAAACAATATTATTAACTAAACTATTCAATAAATCATTAAAACGGAGGTAAACTATGAAAATCGATTTGCGCCAGGATGCAAAATATTCCATGCTCGTTCCCACAAGCATGGGAATACGGATAACACCTGCAAACGGGCAACCAGTCCATTGCAGTGATTCTTATAAAATGCATGCAACCAGTGCAGAAACCAATGTGGCCAGTGTAGCTTCTTTGTTGGGGTTACCAGTTAAAGTATTAACAACATTTGTGAAAGGTAGTCCGATTACCCGCATCATACAAGATAATCTTAAAAGCAGGCACATGGACTACGAAGGTGTTGAAGTAGAGCAGGGAAGCCCCTGGGGGTACAGGCACCAGATCAATATTGCTGACAGTGGATATGGCACACGCGGCCCACGGGTTTTCAATGACCGTGCCGGTGAAGTAGGACGCTCACTGAATGTTAAAGATTTTGACCTTGAACGCATTTTTGGTGAAGAAGGGGTGCAAATCATCCATTTATCAGGACTGATCGCTGCTTTATCCCCAGACACGGGACATTTTTGTCTTGAATTAGCCAAAGCAGCAAAAAAATACGGCACCAAAATATCGTTTGACCTTAATCACAGGGCTTCTTTCTGGAAAAACAGGGAGAAAGAACTATCAGGTATATTTACAGAAATAGCCGGTGTATCCGATATATTAGTAGGCAATGAAGAAGACTTCCAGTTATGCCTTGGCATTAAAGGCCCCGAAGCCGGTGGAAAAGACCTTTCAGCCAAAATGGAAAGCTTTAAAGAAATGATCAATACCACGAAAAAAACATTCCCTGATGTTTCAGTTTTTGGAACTACATTACGTCAGGTTATCAATACGAACAGCCATTTATGGGGTGCCATCGTTTCAACAGGAAATGACTGGCACGTGGTGCAACCACGTCAGATTACCGTATTGGACAGGATTGGCGGTGGTGATGGATTTGTAGGTGGCATGCTCTACGCCATTTTAAAAGAATGGGAACCGGAAAAGTGGGTGCAATTCGGATGGGCAAGCGGTGCCCTGGCAACAACGATGCTCACCGATTATGCACAACCGGCGGATGAAGACCAGATTTGGAGTATCTGGGAAGGCAATGCAAGGGTAAAACGATAAATTATAATAAAAAAACTGCGGGGATTACATAGATCATGTCAACATTTTCTTCGTGATCTCCGCTGTTTTCATGTAATGTTTTGTTCATCTGTTTATTTTTTATTTTTAATCGGTCATATGTAGCTCGCAAGTAAAAAACAATCATGATTGTGTGTGCAAAAAATAATTATTTTTTACATACTCGGTTCATCATGGGTGAATGTTATTTTTTTAAAAATTTTCATCCTCTGCCATGTGATTTATAAAGACTATCATTATCTTTGATAATAAAAACAATTGTGCCTTCATACATGATTTATCCGGAGAATTTTGAAGAAAAAATTGGTTTTGACAAAATACAGGATTTGTTAAAAGAACAAACCATCAGTGTTATGGGACAAGAAAAGGTAGACTCCATTCATTTTTCTTCCTCTCGTGAATGCGTTCATCATAACTTGAAACAAACCGATGAATTCAAAACGATTTGCTTGCATGAAGATCATTTTCCATCAGATCACTACTTTGACCTTAGACAAACCCTGAACCAATTAAGAGCCGAAGGAACGTGTGCTGATGTAGAAGAAATTGGACACTTGCGACAAAGCTTGTCAACCATCAAAGCAATCAAAACATTTTTCGCAAAAAAAGAACCGGAACAATTTCCATATTTAAGAAAATTAATCCACCGGGTTGTTGTACACGACTTTGTTAAAGACAGAATCAACCGGATTTTAAACAACCAGGGGCAAGTCAAAGACAACGCCTCCCCTGCCCTCAAAAATATTCGTATTACTTTATATGAAAAACAAAAAAATGTATCCACACGCATCAATAAACTATTTAAAGAAGCTCAGAAAGATGGTATCGTTACGCCTGAAGCGCAATTAACCATTCGTGACGGACGGACTGTAATTCCTGTTTATTCTAAACAAAAACGAAAAATCAAAGGCTATATCCATGATGAATCTGCCACGGGCCAAACGACCTATATTGAACCTGCCGAAATTGTAGAATTGAACAATGAAATAAGGGAATTAAAATTTGCAGAAAACAGGGAGATTATTAAAATTCTTATTGCATTTGCAGATAATATCCGCCCATATATTCCTGAATTACAAGAAAATTATAATATTTTAGGAGAGATTGACCTGGTACGTGCCAAAGCATTATTCTCCTTACGGATTGGAGGAAATCTACCCGAGATTAGCCAAACCCTGGAAATGGAATGGAAAAATGCAATGCACCCACTGCTCTATTTAACCCATGAAAAAGAAAAAAAGAAGACCGTTCCACTTGACATACAACTGAATCCTCAAAACAGGATGTTATTAATATCAGGGCCTAACGCAGGTGGTAAATCTGTATGCCTGAAAACATTGGGTTTACTACAATACATGTTTCAATGCGGGATACTGATTCCGGTCCGTGAAGGCAGCAAATGTTGTATTTTTGAGCAATTATTTTTGAATATCGGGGATGACCAATCATTGGAAAATGACCTCAGCACGTATAGTTCCCATTTATTACACATGAGACATTTTATTAAACATGCCAACGGCCATACCCTGACACTTGTTGATGAGCTGGGGGCCGGAACTGAACCACGGATAGGCGGCGCCATTGCCGAATCAATCCTTGAAAGGCTAAATGAGAAAAAAGCATACGGGGTGATGACAACCCATTACAGTAACCTTAAACATTTTGCAACCAATACAAAAGGTATCAATAATGCAGCCATGCTGTTTGATACAGTTAAATTAATGCCCAGGTATATTTTGGAAACCGGCCCCCCGGGCAGTTCATTTGCCTTTGAAATTGCTTCTAAAATTGGACTTGATGAACATTTGCTTAACAAGGCAAAAGAAAAAGCAGGCAAAGAACATGTTGATTTTGATAAAAATTTAAAAGAAATAACCCGGAGCAAACAACATTTCGACCAAAAAACAAGGGAAGTAGCATCCAAAGAAAACAAATTAAAATCATTGCTTAATCAATATGAACGGGAATTAAAAAACACGAAAAAAATGCGCCTGGAAATCCTTGACAAAGCAAATGCGAAAGCAGATCAGGTACTTTCCGGAATAAATCAAAAAATAGAAAACACCATTCGCGAAATTAAAGAAAGCAATGCAGAAAAAGAAACCACAAAAAAAATACGAAAAGAATTTGACTCACGTATCAGGCAATCAACAGGAAAAATTTATGAACAGGATTACCTGCTAAACAATAAATTAAGAAAACTTAACAATCAATTTGAACAACATGTAAAACAGCATGAAAAAACACGACACGAAGAAACACCCGTTCCCGGAGAAATCAACCGGGGTGACCCGGTAAAGATAAAAGGACAAGAAACATCAGGCAGGGTGATGAGCATCCATAAAAACACGGTCAAAATTGAAACAGGGAATCTTGTAACAGAAATTCAAAAAAAGAAGCTGGATAAAATATCAGAACAGGAATACATGCGCCTGACAAAAACATTGCCTGGCAAAACAAAAACCAATATTATCACCAACCAGGCCAAAACAGACTTCAAACATGAGTTAGATATAAGGGGAAAACGGGCAGACGAAGCATTACAAATAGTAAAAAATCATGTAGATAATGCCATCATACACCATGTCGAAACCCTGAGAATCATTCACGGGAAAGGCAATGGCATTTTACGGCAGGTGATCCGGAATTATTTACAATCAGAAGCACTCGTCAGCTCATTCAAAGATGAAGACATCCGTTCTGGTGGCACAGGTGCAACTATTGTTGAAATGGATGTGTAAAGTTGCGATAAATTCATACCCTTTCCTGAATACATTTCCCTGCTTAGTGTTTGTTTATAAAGTCCAACATACTTATGGTATAAATGCGGTGCAATGCCCTGAAAAGCTCAATCCATTGAACGGAAGGAATAAAGGCAATGTTGAATTAAAGAGAATTTTTTGGCAAGCATACCGAAGTTAGTGAATATGATTCATAAAAACATATATTCATTAATACGCCTTTGCAAACAACACCCTTTTATTTGATGAATTCCCTGTATAAACACACTTTCCTGTTTCTTCAGGAGCATCAAAGGGAATACACCGGATGGTGGCCTGAGTTTCTTCTTTGATTTTCAATTCTGTTTCGGTCGTCCCGTCCCAGTGTGCCAGGATCAAACCACCTTTTTCATTTAATACTTTTTTGAATTCGTCAAACGTATCCACTTTGGTAGTATGCTCTTTCTTGAATACATCGGCTTTTTCAAAAATATTGTCATGGATATCATTCATCATTTCTTCCACCAGGATTTCTATATTATCCTGGCTTACAATCTTTTTTTCCATAGTATCCCGTCGGGTGATCTCTACGTTATTATTTTCAATATCGCGTGGACCTATAGCAAGTCGTACCGGTACCCCTTTTAATTCGTATTCTGCAAACTTCCAGCCGGGTTTGTGTGTATCACGGTCGTCAAACTTCACAGAAAAGCCTTTGCTCTCTATCCTTTTCTTTAGCTCCTCCCCTTTTTCACGAATAACATCATACTGGTCTTTGCCTTTGTATATGGGTACGATAACCACTTGCACGGGAGCTAATTTAGGTGGTAATACCAGCCCGTTATCATCTGAATGAGCCATGATTAGTGCCCCTATGAGCCTGGTAGACACGCCCCATGAACTAGCCCATACATAATCCAGTTGGCCTTCGGAATTGCTAAATTTTACATCAAATGCTTTGGCAAAGTTCTGGCCAAGAAAATGGGACGTTCCGGATTGCAAAGCGCGGCCATCCTGCATCAAAGTTTCAATGGTTAGTGTATCAACAGCACCTGCAAACCTTTCATTGGCTGTTTTATGTCCTATAATGGAAGGAATGCGCATCCAATTTTCCACAAAATCTTTATACACCCCCATCATTTTATAAGTTTCTTCAATGGCTTCTTCTTTTGTGGCATGGGCGGTATGACCTTCCTGCCAGAGAAATTCAGCTGTCCTTAAAAACAAACGGGTACGCATCTCCCATCTAACGACATTTGCCCATTGATTTACTAAAATGGGAAGGTCGCGGTATGATTGAATCCAATTTTTATAAGTATTCCAAATGACTGTCTCAGACGTGGGCCTTACTATCAGTTCTTCTTCCAATTTTGCATCTTCATCCACAACAATTTCTTTATTTTCATCGCTTTTTAACCGATAATGGGTTACCACGGCACATTCTTTGGCAAATCCTTCTACATGGCTTGCTTCTTTACTAAGAAACGACTTAGGAATAAATAAAGGAAAATAAGCATTGGAATGGCCTGTGTCTTTAAACATCTTATCCAGCACATCACGCATTTTTTCCCATATAGAGAAACCATAAGGCTTTATGACCATACAGCCCCGCACAGCTGAATATTCTGCCAAACCGGCTTTCAGCACCAAGTCATTGTACCATTGGGAATAATCTTGTTTCCTGCTTGTCAATACTTTTGCCATAATTTTTAAAAAATAAAATGTTATATATAATTTGCTACAAATATTTACAATATTATTCACATTTCATTAGTTTTATAAGAAAATATTTTGTAAATTAGAGTAAAAATTTGCCAACTAATAGGCAAAAAAAATCGTACAATATATAGAAACCAAAAGTATAGAACCATGAAAGCAATAATACAATATATAGCTATTTTTATCAGTATTGCACTGATCAGTGGCTGCGGAGCCACTCAGCAAGGGGTGAGCAAACATGATTACATTTATTATGATCCTATAGAAGATGAAAAACAATTTGAACAGGTAAATAACCGGGAAGAAATGCAAACCGGTGAATACCGTTCTTCATCAAGATACAATGCCAGGGCTGAGAACAAAGAGCAAACAGCCAATCCCAACTCCGGAAGTTATGCCTCAGATGAATATGGCGAAACCAAAGAATACAAAAAACCGAAGAGTTATGATGAATACCAGGATAATAGTTATGAATACGATTACGAGTATGAGGAAGATTATAATAATGAAACCTATTATTATGAGGAAGATGACGAAGCAGACACGTACATCACGAACAACTATTACTCAGGATATTACACGAGCCGTATCAGGAGATTTTACAGACCAACTGTAGGCTTCTCGTATTATGATCCTTTCTGGGGTAGAAGCGGTTTTTCTGTCGGCGTTCATTATGGCACGTATTATGATCCATGGTATTATGACGGTTGGTACTATGACACCTGGTATCACAGGCCATATCATTCGTACCATTATTGGAATTATGACCCCTATTACAGTTGGAGGTATCCACATTACAGGTACTATAGCCCCTATTATGGATATAATTCGTATTGGAGTGGATATTCAAGAGGTTATCATCAGGGCTATTATTATGGAACCGGGTATTATTATGACGATGATAAAAAGAAAGTCGTTTACGGAAGACTTCCTTCAAGAGAAAGGAATTTTGTTTCGGCTTCTGATGCAAAAAATAAAAACCTGCCAAGTAATAGCAGTATGCGAGTCTATACTAACAATACAAAATCCACCTCATCAAATTTGCCAAGTAGTAGAAGCGGGAACAGTACTCAATCCGTCACGAACAGAAGATCAGCCGCCCCCTCTGAAAGAGAAAGACAAAACATTAAAAGTACAACAGTTCCTTCAAACAGAAATTCAAATGCAAACAGGTCACGATCTGTAACAAATAGGCGCCAGAGTGCCGAGAGCAATAGTGGAGAAACTCGTAGAGTGAAAACTACACGGCCAGCTACCACCCGGGGTAGTGAATCAGACAGAAACAGGTCTCGCTCTGTCACGAACAGAAGATCTACCCGTTCTTATAGTACACCATCAAGGAATAAATCATATAGTGCTCCTTCCAAAAATTATTCAAAACCAACTAACAGTAGATACAACAAAAATTCAGGATCAAATTCTTCAGACAGGTCTTATAGCTCTCCTTCCAGAAATAACAGGAGCTATTCCAACCCATCTCAAAACAAATCAAACAGCTCACGAAGAAGTTACTCATCACCCGGTAATTCATCAGGTTCAAACAAATCCTACAGCAGGCCAAGCTCCAGAAGTTCTGGATCAAGCAATTCAGGTTCTTCAAACAGATCATCATCACCAAGAAGAAGATAATTTTTTAAATATACAGAACAATGAAATACTTTTTTTTCGTACTAATCACTAGTGTAACATTTTATAATAATATTAATGCACAAGGTAGTAGTGATGCACTAAGAATGTCAAGTAATATATATCAGGGAACGGCAAGGCTTCAAAGCATGGGTAGTGCTTTTGGTGCATTAGGAGGTGATTTTGGATCTCTAAGCCTTAACCCGGGAGGTTTAGGAATATATCAATCAAATGAATTTACATTTACACCGGCTGTTACATATACAAATTCAGAAAGCAGCTACCTCAAGAATAAAACGGATGATTTCAAATACGGACTGAATCTTGGAAATATTAGTTATGTGGCATCTTTTTCCAAAAAAGATGAAATAAAAAATCTTAATTTTGGAATAGGCTATAACAGGATCAATGATTTCACAAACCGTACTTTTGTCAGTACAAATACAGCAAATGGATCACTATTGGATGAGTTTGTTGATTATTCCAATTACGGCCAGGGCAGTCATTTTTATGAAGATCAGGCATGGTTAACGGATGTACTTTTTATAGAAGACACATTAACAAATAATTACACGAATGACTTCTTGTTTTTTGCAGATGGAAATTATGGCCAAAAATTAAACAAATCCATTGAAACCTCGGGTAGAATTGGTGAATGGGTATTTGCAGCTGCAATGAATTATTCACATAAATTATACCTGGGAGCTTCTTTGAACATACAAAGTTTTAAATATAATAAAACCACATCCCATACAGAAATCACAAATCATGATATTTTTTCAGGACACTATGAACCAGACTCGTTTAATCTTGATTACCCGTATTTTAAAAGCTTCACATTCCAAGAATCAGTTAATTCATACGGAACAGGTATTAATTTAAAAATTGGTGGAATATTCCGTCCTGTTCATTTTTTGCGAATCGGTGCTACAATACATACACCAACAAATTATAATGTTACCAATGAATTAAGTACGGAAATGACCAGCGTATTTTACCAGGGTGATCCACTTTCATTAAGTTCTAAATCTGATCTCAGTGAATACAATTATAATGTTATTACCCCGGCAAGATCAATCCTCAGTTTAGCACTCGTGTATAAAAAAATAGGTATTCTGAGTGCTGATTATGAATACATTAATTATTCAAGTATGAGACTCCGTTCAGATGATGATAATTTCATGGACATAAATGAAGAGATAAAAAACACCTATGATAAGACTCACAATATTCGTGTAGGTGCTGAAATACGATATGATATATTTTCTTTCCGGGCAGGAGGAGCCTTTTATGACAACCCTTATAAAAATAAAGATATAAATGAACATGTTAATATTTTATATACCGGGGGTGTTGGAATAAGATTTGAAAGTACCTACCTTGATTTTGCATATGTTTTATCTCAAAAAGAATACAACCACAGACCTTATTTGGGTAGTGAAATAGCCGAGATAAATGAAAATAAACACAAATTTGTAACGACTGTTGGGTTTCGTTTTTAACTAGTGTTAATTATTATCTCAAGTAGTGGCGATAAAGAGTATTATTTAGATTTATAATCGGTTTTGTATAAATCACAAAAAAATACAATTAATCAAAACTAACTGGAAATCTAATTTCCAGCAAGTGATCTTTGATTGTAATTGCTGGTTGATAGCGTCCGTCCGAATAATATGTATAATAGATATCATTGATTAACGTAAATGAATAACAAATAGCAATATAATCAATGACTTCAAATTCTATTGCTCCAAGTCCTATATTATGACGTATAGGGCCTCTTACAAATGAATACCCCCCATAGACTCCTATTCTGTGAAAAGAACTTAAAGGAATTTTCATCTTCAATTCCAATATCAACATTAGTAACAATAGAGTATTCACCAACTATTATAACTTTTCCTTTGTTCAAGTACAATAAAAATGATGTTTGGAATTATAATAAAATATATTTCTTAAAATATGGAACGTTAGAAAAAAGCGTATTAGAAAATATTAATAAAATTCTATTCATTCAATAAATTTATTACTTTTGATATATTAAAACTGAATGGATATATATTGTAAGAAAACAAGAAATAAACATTATGAATTCAGCAGTGAAGAAAAAAGGAGCGATAAAAATAGATATTGAAGGATGCAAAGGATGTGGAATATGCATCACATCCTGCCCACAAAAAATCATAGACTTTTCCGGAAAACTAAATACCAAAGGATACAATTATCCTTATGTAACCAATCATGATGCCTGTACGGGCTGTACAAACTGTGCAGTCGTTTGCCCTGATGGTGTAATACAGGTTTACCGCAAACAAAGTGAATAATCAATTCAAAAAAATAGTAACTTTGAATATTTTTGAATTTCTTCAAAAAGTTTATGATTTTTGCTTTATATAAAGAGACTATTTATGGAAGACATACAATTAATGAAGGGTAATGAGGCCATTGCTGAAGCTTCTATACGTGTAGGGGCTGATGCGTATTTTGGATACCCCATCACACCACAATCAGAGGTTCTCGAATACCTGGCAGCACAAAAAACAGAAGAACGGACAGGTATGATTGTATTACAGGCTGCAAGCGAGATAGGAGCCATCAATATGGTTTTTGGCGCTGCCGCATCCGGGAAAAAAGTCATTATCAGCTCTTCCGGGCCTGGGATAAGCCTTATGCAAGAAGGCATATCATATCTTGCAGGCAGTGAGCTACCTTGTTTAATCGTCAATATAGCCAGAGGTGGTCCGGGATTAGGAACCATACAACCGTCACAGGGCGATTATTTTCAGGCAACACGGGGCGGAGGCCATGGCGATTACCGTACATTGGTGCTGGCTCCTTCATCAGTACAAGATATGTCCGATTTTATAAAACAAGGATTTGACCTGGCATTTAAATACCGTAATCCTGTATTAATCCTGGCAGACGGGATGATCGGACAAATGATGGAAAAAGTAAGATTCTTTGAACAAATTGAACGTACTAAAAATAAAGACATTCCTAAACTAACACCATGGGCTGCAACAGGAAAACCAAACAACAGATCAAGAAATGTGATCAAATCGGTTGAACTGCATTCTGAAACATTTGAAAAAATCAACCAAAAGTTACAGGGTAAATACAAACAAATGATAAAAGAAGATGTGCAATACCAGGAATTTCAATGTAACGATGTCGATTATTTAATAGTTGCGTTTGGTTCTGTATCCCGCATTTGCCAAAGAGCAGTAGAAGATGCCCGAAAAAAAGGTATTAAAGTCGGCCTGATAAGACCTGTGACATTATTCCCTTTCCCGGAAAAACGCATAGCAGAACTTGCAAAAAGAGTAAAAGGGATCATAACCGTGGAAATGAATGCCGGCCAAATGGTCGAAGACGTAAGGCTTGCTGTCAATGGAAAGACAAATGTACAATTTTATGGCCGTATGGGAGGAATGATCCCTCAACCTGACGATATTGTCTACAACATTCAAGAAAAATTTTTGAAAGGATAAACCATGCCCGATGTACAATACACAACCGACATCATAAATAATAAAAATTTAATTTACGAAAAATCATCTTTATTAACTGACAAGCCCATGCATCATTGTCCTGGTTGCGGCCATTCTACAGCACACCGGCTCATTGCAGAGGTAATAGAAGAAATGAACATACAGGACGAAACCATTGGGGTTGCCTCAGTAGGATGTTCTGCTTTTATTTTTGATTATATTGACCTGGATTTTGTTGCCGGCCCACATGGCCGTGCCGCCGCAGTGGCAACAGGTATAAAACGCACACGCCCAGATAAATATGTTTTTTCATATCAGGGCGATGGAGATCTCGCTGCAATCGGAACTGCCGAATCTGTTCACGCCTGCAACAGGGGAGAGAATTTCACCATCTTCTTCATAAACAACGGATTGTATGGCATGACAGGCGGACAAATGGCGCCTACCACAATGGAGCACATGAAATCTACCACAACGCCTTACGGAAGAGATATAAAACAGATGGGACATCCCATGAAATTTACCGAACTGGCAGCAAGCCTGCCCGGTACATATTATGTTACCCGCCAGGCTGTACACAAGGCCAATGCTGTAAGAAAAACAAAAAAAGCCATCCGGAAAGCATTTGAAAGCCAAACATTTAAAAAAGGATTATCATTTGTAGAAATTGTATCCAGTTGCAATTCCAATTGGAAAATGTCGCCAATAGAAGCCAACCAGTGGATGGAAGAAAACATGTTTCCCTTTTACCCACTCGGGGATATCAAAGTGGATGGAAAACCAGTATAAAGTTAAATTTTAGGGGTGAGTTTAAATAGATGATAAAAAAAAGAATTTGCAAAATATACCATAAACATGACTGAAGAAATTATATTTGCAGGATTTGGTGGACAAGGTGTTTTGTCCATGGGAAAAATATTATGTTATTCCGGGATTTTAGAAAATCTGGAAGTCACATGGATGCCTTCATACGGCCCTGAAATGCGGGGCGGAACTGCTAATGTTACCGTAGTATTGAGCGATCACCAAATCAGTTCGCCCATCATCAATTCTTTTGATTCCGCTATTGTCTTAAACCAGCAATCACTTGATAAATTCGAATCCAAAGTAAAACCGGGAGGGGTCCTTTTATACGAAACAACAGGGATTAAACAGCATCCTGAACGAAAAGACATTGATATCTTTAGCATAGATGCTGTCAATGAAGCTTCAAAATTAGGTTCTACAAAAGTATTTAATATGATTGTACTGGGTGCTTTTATTCAAATCAAACCGATCATAAAATTCGAAAACCTAAAAAAAGGCCTGAAAAATGCATTGCCAGAACGATATCATCATATGCTCCCGTTGAATGAAAAAGCAATAGAAACAGGGAAGGCAAGTATTCAAAAAGCGACAATAACACGATGATCATTTGTTTTCTTCTTCATCACGAATAAGCCCCATCCGTTTTACCCTGTTTTCCCAGTTTTTACGGGCCTGCTTTTGCATGTCTTCAATATCGTCCTGTTCATCCATGATCTCAACCCCAACAAGAGTTTCAATTATATCTTCCATGGTAACCACTCCTGATGTTTCTCCATATTCACCAACAACAATAGCGAGATGTGTCTTTTTATCAATCAATTTATAAAACAATTTAATGATTGGCATTTGTTCATTCACAACATACACTTCCCTGCTGATGTTTTTCAATAAATTGTCACCTGCATTATCAATAATATTTTGCAACACTTCATCTTTCAATACAATCCCTGTAACATTATCTATATGCTCTTTATAAATAGGAATCCTTGAAACTTTAAGTTCATCATAGCTATTATAAAATTCTTCAATTGTTACATCTTCAGGCGCAGCCACCATAATAGTCCGGGGTGTCATAATACTTTTAGTGATAATCCTGTTAAATTTCATCAGATTTAACAGGATTTTTGATTCCTCTTTTTTAAATATCCCTTCCTGGATACCTTGTTCAGCCATCGCCTGAAATTCGGAACGGCTTAAAATGCTTTTTTTTGATTCAGACGGACTCAACAGGTTTGTAATACCTTTAGCCAATAAAGAAAACGGATATAGTGGAGAATAAACCAACACGTATAACGCTCGAGCCGTGAACGGTGCAAGCGACTTCCAGTAATTGGCGCCCAGTGTTTTAGGAATAATTTCTGAAAAAATTAAAATCAATAATGTTAAAACTCCTGATGCAATTGACAGATATTCATGTCCCCATAGTCTTTGCGCCTGGGCTCCAACACCAGCAGCACCAATGGTATGTGAAAAGGTATTGAGTGTTAGAATCGCAGACAACGGTATGTCAATATTGTCTTTAAACTTTTTAAGTGCAAACCCTACTTTTTTCCCTTCTTTGATCTTTCCGCCAATGTAAGAAGGGGTAATACTAAGCAACACTGCTTCAAGAATAGAACATAAAAAAGAAAAAAACAGTGCAACAAATAAGTATGTAAATAATGTAATCATTCGATTTAAAAATTTTTAACTATAAAGTGTATGTTCTTTGATATAATGATAGACAATAGAAGGAAGAAAAAATTTCATATCGTGACCATCTCTTAATCCTTTTCTTATAAAGCTAGAAGAGACATCAATCTTTGGTGCATCAATAAAACGGGTGCTTTTAAATGTTGTGATTTGTTCTTCCGGATATCCTGTCCGTGGATACACATAGTGTTTGCATAGATCAATAATTTCTTCATAGGAATCCCATATTGGTAAATTCATCAAACTGTCGCTTCCAATGATCATTACAAATTCCCTGCCTTGATTCTCGAACTGGATTTTTTTGATGGTGTTAACAGTATATGAAGGTTTAGGCATACTGAATTCAATATCCGAAATATGATAATCATTATCACCATAGTCATCAAAAACTAACTTCAACATCTGTAAACGTTTTTGATCGTTTAATAAATCTGACTTGTTTTTTAATGGATTTTGCGGGCTAACGACAAACCATATCGCATCAAGGTCTGTAAATTCCTTCATGTAATTGGCAATTGCAAGATGGCCTATGTGTACTGGATTGAATGAACCAAAAAACAAACCTGTCTTCATATGTTTATATTTCTAAGTTTTTATGTTAATTAAGTTAATTGAGTTAATTGAGTTAATTGAGTTAATTGAGTTAATTGAG
>CAYFQI010000049.1:0-14251 GCA_964345135.1 uncultured Bacteroidales bacterium | reverse complement strand
ATTTTTGTATATATCCTGTTTGTATTTGTATAAATAGTTTGTGCAACATGTTTTTATATTTATTATATTGTATTTTTATAAATGCTTTGTCAAATTTATAAAATATTTTGTCAATAAAACATCTTTTTTTAATGTTTTTTCTGAATAAGACATAATTTCCCTTATACCCCTTATCAAATAAAGCGTCCAAAAATGTTAATCATTGCTTGTTTAAAAATCATCCGAATTAAAAAAGATACTATGGCGACAACCCGGATTGCGTCTTTGCATACTTTTCTCCAATCTGCAACCTTTCCATCGGGCTTGTAACCGTTTCTATCGCATCATTTAGCCCGTTGGGTTTTTGCATCTTTTTATTGCCAGAAATATTTTAATCTATTTCTTAGATATATTTTACCATTTCCGGATTTGAGGTATTTTTTTCCAGCCTTGTCACCTTCAAATAAGTAAACCTTGGGATGGTATTCTTTATAATAATCAGCAAGTATCCCTTTTATGTTATTTGATAACACCGTGTAGCGGTCTTTTCTCCCTTTTGCTTTTCTTATGAACATCCGGTTTTTCTTTATATTAATATCCTCTAATCTGATGTTTTGTATCTCACTGCGCCGTAATCCACCACAATATCCTATGGATAGCAATAACTTGTGTTTTGCATTGCTTAAATAATTGATCATATTTGCCAACTCTTCCTGGGTGAAATAATCCGGCAAATAAAATCCTTTCCTGGGCCTTATATAACTCTGATCAGATATTTCCGTATTATGTACCTTCTCAAAAAAAAACTTAAAGGCATTGATCATATTGTCCTGGTGCGATGTGGATTTATCCCTGTGTAATACCAAATAATCCCTGATGTCTTCATTGGATATGAATGAAGGATGCTTATAATCATGATAGCGCAAAAATTTCATAAAATATCCCAGGTACATTTGCCGCGTCTTGCCACTATAATTTGTGTTTTCAAGAATTTGCCTGTACTGTGCTGTATAAATACCTTCCAACCTGTGGTATCCTAAAATCCTGAACAATTTATGCCGTAATGTCTTAACTGTATGTGCTTTTTTCTTGTGCTCAAATAAATACTGTTTGTTTTTGACAGCCTGGCAATGTGCTTTGTGTAAATATTTATAGTATTCAATACAATATCTTACTTCAAATCCACCTTCTAAATCTCTTTGCACAGGTACATGGCTCCGCCTCGTCACTCACATGTTTCGTGCTGTTCTGAAGTTAGTAAACCGACAAATAATGCACGGTACACAAGGAAAAAATGGTCAAAAAAAAACTGCAGAAAAATTTTTAAAAATGCTGGTTTTTAGATGTTGAAAATACAGGTTCAGTGTCATTTTTTTCAACATAGCATTTTTAAACAATTTATCTGACAAACTACTTCAAATACACTCATTTACAGCTAATGTGACCGTACAATATCATCATATAATTACATATAATAGTGTTTCAAATATATTAAAAATTTAAAAAAAAAGAGAGATTTTTTAAAAAAATATTTCCCGTGACATGAAAATGCCTGTATTACATGCTTAATGCACATGATACAGGCCCTGAACCTGTTCACGATCTATTCGGAAACAACGGGAATGGTATTGACAGACTCTTGGCCGGATATGCACCTGATAAAATAAAGCCCGCGAGGCCATGCCTGCATATCTATTTGCACCGGGTTTTGTACATCATGCATGGTTTTTACCAGTTGCCCCGTGCTATTGTAAATATAAATGTCAACAGGGTTGTCCTGTGGAATCACTAACGTGGTTTTCCCGTAAAAAGGATTTGGAAATACGCTGGGTTCTCTAGATGCAGATGTATCGTGTACTTTAAATTTGCTCGTGGTCACCCCGGCGTTCACTGTAATTGTTTCATAAATCGTGTGATCGGTGGTGGCGAATGCTCTAATCTCTACACTACCGTTCGAAACAGCTGTTACCTGTCCGTTTTCATCTACTGTAACTATTTCAGGATTACCAGAAGTCCATGTTACAGACTGATTGGAAGCGTCAGACGGTATTATTTCAGCTGTTAGTGTAGTGGAAGCGCCCACGTCCAGGTCAATAGGCCCGCTTTCTATAATGTTGACCCCGTTGACAGGATTAATTTCTATTCCTGCACTTAAATTATCAATTCTAATCTCGTAAACGTCATTGTTTTCAGAAGCTTTTTGATAATTAAAAAAAATCTTTTCTATATTTTTTAAATCAGCCCATGAACCGGTTAAATCAATGCTAAATGCGTGGTATTGCCCATCTCCCGTGATCGTTGCTTTGAATTGTCCATATGTTCTGCCACCACTGTTGTCAAACAACTCAATAGCATATATAATGTCTTCGCTTATATCTGTTTTAGCCTGGAAGCTGACAACAGGATTTGAACTGATATCGATGGTTCCGCTTTCAAATTCAATTCCAAATTTCGAATAATCCTCTCCTGATTTACTTACAATCAACTCTTCTTGCTGTGATATTACTGGTTCGGTAAAATACGGTTCACCATCGCTCCATGTAAAATCTTCACTATTTAAAGTAGAGCCGGTAAAAAAATTGATGAATGATGTCGGTGTTTTAATATACCAATCCTCCTGCTCAAAAGCAGTAAAATAAGCGGTTAATTCTTTGTTTTCGTTCATGGTTACTTCAATCTTATTATCCGTCGAAGTATTGGCACCGTCCCAACGATAGAAGCTGTATAGAGAATCTGGCCTGGCCTCGAACCTGGCCACCCTGCCTGCCTTGTATGTTGAGATATGTTCGGGATAAGTTGTTCCTCCTGTCTTTGGTATGGCAAGCATAATATATTCTTCCCTCCCCAGGACGAGGTCATCTATGGTCAATTTGCAATCCACCGTGGCATTGCTCCCACGGTCAAATTCTATTTTATTTATCTTTGATAGATCTGCACTACTGCCGGATACATCTATGGCAAAGCCCGTGTATTCCGTCTTTACCGGTATGGTAAATGAAAACTGCATTCCGCTGTTTCCACCCTGGCTGTCGTAAAGCCGTATGGTATAAGTAATATCTTCTTCTGCATCTGTTTTGGCTTTGAATGAAACAAAAGGATGTTTGGTCAGGTCGAGTTCCTTTCCGGATGACAACTCATTCACGATTTTTGAATTCTGATGGCCTGCATTGGTAATGATGAGTTCATCATTTTGCGCTATGTTTCCCGTGGTCCCGTCTGTGTGCCATGTAAAATCGTCGGAATTCACAGTTGTTCCGGTGAAATAATTTTTGTATAAAGTATCTGTCAGCGTATAATGAAACCAGATATAATTTTTTTCACTGGCATCGCGGATCACATGGTTAACAAAGTTTCCAACGAACCTGTTGTGTGGGTGTACTTTATGCATAAACCAGCTAATACCCAAACGTTCGTGCGTTTCAGTGGTAAATAGTTCATTGTCCATTGATTCAGCACCTCCCTCATCAGGGTCAACTAATGGAAACGGAAGTTCGTCCTTTGTTTTAGGGAAATTTCCTTCGGAACAAAATGCCGGGTAATTTTCCATGATGTCAAATATGTAGGATGAACTGCCCCCGGTAGCATAAGGATGATATGCCACAGAAGCATTCGTCCAGTCTACCAGTCCAGGATGCCTGGTGGTAAAGCGTTCGACAGTGGCAGCTGATTGGTCTGCAGGATCATCGCTCGATGTACTTTTAATCGTATTAAAACTAAATAAAGAAATGTGAGTATTTGGAGCCAGGTCGCGTACAAGCTGATAGAGATATGCAATAGAGTCCAATAATGCATCACTATAATACGTGTCAAATACAGGCTCATTCATTAACTCATAAAATACATTTGTGCGGTCTTTAAAATAAGGTGCAACAGCATTCCAGCAATCTTTCATATACCCGATGGTTGTTGCATCGGGGTCACCATATTCTGAAGTATAATTTCCCACATCATGATAATTGAGAAGCACCGTCATATTATATTTAGATGCGAAATCGACAATGGTGTCAAGGCGCTCCAGGTATTCATCCAACTGCGCTGGATTTGTAAAATCTATTGAATTGGCATCGGGTTGACTGTTTACCCAGCCATCGAATAGGTATACCCTAATAGCATTGATGCCATAACGTGCGAATTCTTTATATAATTCTTCGCGAAAGATCTCATAATTATCTTCATAGTGAACCGTGTAATTACTTTTATAAAACAGGAAAGTTCCTCCACGCATAACCTCTCCTTCGCCATTCACTATTGTTTTTACATTGCCGTTGGTTACCACCTGCACCCGGTCAGGGTCTGTTGGCAATGATACAGATTGTGCATGTGTCCGGGAAAATATAAACATCCCGCTTAAGCATAGAAATAGACATATAAAATTTTTCATGGTGAAACGTTTAAGTTATACAATATTTATTAGTTAATCTTTTTTTATTTATCCCAGTTTACGGATGTAAATGATTCCAAATATAAATTTACAATTTTTTGTTTGATTTTAATAATCATCATAATTAAAATGTATCATGCAAATAAAAATGTATCATATTGATAAAAGATTTATGGTTGCCCCCCGGAACATCATAACTCACTTTAGGGAAAGATGCCTATTCAAGGAATCAATTAACACATCTCCAGCTACTCATTCAATCACCTCAATGTCTCTCCATTTGCCTTGTTTAAATCTTCTAAAAAACAAAAAAGCGAACAATAAAAAGATACAAATCACTGCTATCCATCCCTGCACGGGTGACATATCCAGCACGTGTAACATGACATATAAAACCGGGACAAATAACCAATGAACAGCAACAGAGACCCGCATGGCCCAATGCGTGTCCCCTGCCCCGCGCAAGGCTCCCACCATGGCAATAACGATAACATCAAGCAATACATACACGGATGCTGCCTGCAACATTGTTTTAGCAATGGGAAATGCCTGCCGGAAGATATCACTCTCCCCTGAAGGCTCAAACATTTGTACCAATACACCTGGGAAAAAGAGAAACAAGACAAGTATTCCCATGGAATAAAAAATACCGGATTTAATGCCGGATAATGTTGCTTTATAAGCCGTGTCTGGGTCTTTGGCTCCCATATAGCGGCCTACCAAGCTGGTTACAGCAATCTGAATCCCGATTAACGGGACAAACGAGACCATGTCCCAATTAAACATAATAGTGGATGCTGTAGCAGTGACAGGCCCGTGTGAATGAAAAATAAAGATCAGAATTGTAAATGCAAGAAAATTCATAAAAAACTCCAACCCGGCAGGATATCCATAATATAAAAGCTTACCAAACACTTTTTTGTTATAAATGAATGCAAGTACATTGAATTCATCTTGTATTGCCTTTCGAAAATACGCAAAAATCAACACGATAATACCTGTTGTACTTGCTATAATGGTGCCATATGCGGCACCTTTAATCCCCATTGCCGGAAAACCTAATTTCCCGAATATCAGCACATAATTAAGGCCAATGTTCACCAGCATCACCACGACCGAGGAGATCATAACAACACGGGTGCGCCCGATTCCCGAGAAAAAGCAATTCAGGCTGTTCCGTACCAGGCTGATAATTGTACCATACATCAATATATTGAAATACATTGTTTGGGGTATAATTTGGTTTTCAGGTATTCCCATGAAATTAAAAAAGTGATACCCCAGGGGCTTCGCAAATAATAAAACAGGATACGCTGCCAGGGAAATGAACAAAGCCTGTGAAGTGGTTACAGCACTCATCTTCTTTTGTCCTGCGCCAAAATATTGAGCGACCAGGGCAGTGGAATAACCGGTTAATCCCATGAAAAAGGTCATCATCATGAGCACGGTAATACTACCGCCCATTGCTGCACTCATGAGCTCAGGAGCCAGTCGCGATAAAAACATCCTGTCAGTAAAGGCCATCACCGTGTCACACGCATGTGACATGACAATCGGCAAGGCCAGGCTCAACATTTCTCCAACACTGCCTTTTTCTTTACTTTTCAAAATGGACCCCATTTGTTTAGTTTGTTATAAAAAGGGACTTGGCAAGATGCTACAGTCAAACATGTGCCTCAAACACACGCTTTCTCAAGGACATTGTAGAATAAACTGCGATCTCTTTATTAAACGAGCGTATCCGTCTATGTCAAGTGTTTAACTATAAATTATACTTATTCATTGTCCTGTCAATTCCGGTTGCAGCAAAGCTTTTAATGATTTCAACGGCCTTGCTTGTAAGCTCCGGCAGTCGTAACCGTTCTTCATCATTCCATTCACCCAAAACATAGTCAGCCTGCTGCCCGGGATAATAATTATCTCCAATCCCAAACCGTAACCGTGGATATTGTTTTGTTCCAAGAATTTCATTAATGCTTTCGAGCCCGTTATGCCCCCCGGCTCCACCTTTTTTTCTTAACCGTGTTACACCAAACGGCAAGTTTACATCGTCTACAACAACCAGGATTTGTTCTAAGGGAATTTTATGCTTTTTCATCCAATAATTCACGGCTTTCCCACTGAGGTTGACATATGTTGTCGGTTTTACAAGAATAAAGACATTAGATTTAAACCGGCATTCGGTGACCCATGCATACCGTTTACCTAAAAAAGACAGCCCCGACTTATCAGCCAGGGCGTCAATGATTTCAAATCCTATGTTATGACGTGTATTTTCATACTCATCACCCGGATTTCCCAAACCTGTTATAAGATATTTCAAAAGATAGCAGGTTTTTGAATATTATATAAAGTACATTATTCTTCTTTACTTTCTTCACTGCCACTTTCTTGTCCTTCTTCAGCAGCAGCTTCTCCGGCGCCTTCCTGTGCAGGAGCTGTTTCTCCTTCAGCAGCAACTGCTTCTTCAGCACCTTCACCTGCTTCTTCAGCTGCGGCTTCAGCTTCTTCAAGAGCCTTTTCCAGACGTTTTGGAGATATAATTGTAACAATCATCGCTTCGCCCGGGTCCATGATTTCCAGATTATCAAAAGACAAATCACCGATATGGACATTATCATCAATTTCCAATCCCGAAATATCTACTTCCAAATAGTCAGGTAAGTTTTTAGGAAGCCCTCTTACAGACAATGTACGCCTCTTTTCTCTTAACAATCCTCCTTTTTGGACGCCCGGCGAGCTACCTGTTAATTTTACAGGTATGCTAATAGTGACTTCTTTGTCGTCAAAAACTTCATAAAAGTCAGCATGAATAATCTTGTCAGTTACCGGATGAAATTGTACATCCTGTAAAATGGCTTTATGATTTTTCCCTTCAATGTTAATGTTGATCAAATATACATTTGGTGTATATACCAAGTTATTAAAACTATTCAGCTGAGTAGAAAAATGAATGTTTTCTTTTCCTCCATAAATAACACAGGGCACTAAACTGTCCCGTCGTTCACGCTGGGAATTTTTGCGTCCTGTTTTATTTCTTTCTTTTCCTGTAATATTAAATTCTTTCATGATCTATCTATTATTTATTTACTTTTAAAATGTGCGGATGCAAATATACAATAATTATAAGAAATGTGAACTAATTGATTTATGATTATATACATTTTTAATTACTTCAGCGAATATTGCCGCAATAGACAATACTTTTATTTTCGTGCACTCGGTGTTTGAAGGAATGGAATCAGTGACAATAACTTCCGTGATATATGATTGCTCGATACGTTCAATCGCCGGCCCTGATAAAACCGGGTGTGTAGCTACCACGCGAACACTGGATGCTCCTTCATCATGCATCATATTAGCAGCCGTGGTTACTGTCCCGGCCGTATCAATAATATCATCAACAATCACGACATCTTTGCCTTTAATTTCACCAATCACTTTATAGGCCTCGATACTGTTGGCTTTTTTTCGTTGTTTATAGCAGATGACCATTTCACTGTCAAAAAACCTGGCAAATGTATTGGCTCGTTTCGTTCCTCCCATATCCGGGGCTGCAATCACAAGTTTTTCCAGGTTAAGATTCCGTATATATGGCACGAAAATTGGGGATGCAGTAAGGTGGTCCACCGGGATATCAAAAAATCCCTGGATAGGGCCTGCATGAAGATCCATTGACATAACCCTGTCAACCCCGGTTGACATTAATAAATTGGCTACCATTTTTGCCCCGATGGCAGCACGTGGAATATCTTTGCGGTCTTGCCTTGCAAATCCAAAATAGGGTATTACAGCTATAATTTTTTGCGCTGAAGCCCTTTTGGCTGCATCCAAAAGCAGTAAGAGCTCCATGAGATTATCATTCGGTTGAAATGTAGATTGTATGATAAACACGCTGCATCCTCTGACTGATTCTGTAAAAGCCGGCTGACATTCCCCGTCACTGAACCTGTGCATTGTATATTTTCCAAGTTCCTGGCCTAAATGCTTGGCAATACTTTTTCCGATGTATTCAGAACCAGGTCCTGAAAAAATCTTTAATGGCGATTCGGGACTCATATAATTTTTTTTAAATAAATTAATTTTGAATTCACAAAAATATAATATTCATTTTATTTTATTTTCATATTTTTCATTAAATTTACTTTTCAATAATTTTTCCATTATCATAGGGATATATCAATTTTAAAAAAACATTTTATATTATGAAGAAAACATTAAAAATAACCGGTATTGTTATTGTTTCCATCTTTATTCTTTTACTCGTCACCCCCTATTTATTTAAAGGACAAATTCTTTCCATTGCAAAAACACGAATCAATAACTACTTAAATGCCAAGGTAGAATTTGGTGACCTCAATTTATCACTCGTTAAAAATTTTCCAAATCTGAATGTTGCATTGGAAGATTTAACTGTCACGGGCAAAGAGCCCTTCCAAAACGACACGTTAATCAAATTCGACCAGTTTGTTGTAAATGTTGACCTGGTGAGCGTCATTAAAAATGATATAAACGTGAAAGCCATTGAATTGCATCACCCTGTTATCAATGCAATAGTGCTTGAAAACGGGCAAGCCAACTGGGATATCATGAAATCCGACACGGCTGCGGTTGAAGAACCTGGAGAAGAAAAAGAACCCGTTGAAGAACAAGAAACATCAGGCATCCAAGCATCTCTGAAAAAATTTGAAATCTCCGAGGCATATATACAATACGAAGACTACCAGTCGAACACCAAAGCTGTCATAAAAAATTTAAATTACCTGTTAAAAGGAAATATGTCCAAAGATTTTACCACGCTTGTAACGGAAGCATCCATAGAAGAGATTAATGCAAAATATGGCGGTATCAGCTATTTAAAAAATGCATCATTTGGATTTTTCGCAGATATTGCCGCAGATATGAAAAAAAATATATTCACGCTGAAAAAAAATCAAGTCAGCCTGAATGAATTGACCCTGAATTTGAACGGGAGTGCACAAATGAATGAAGACCAAACAATACTTGACCTTCGTTTTCATACCAATCAAACATCATTTAAAACCCTTTTGTCACTGGTGCCCGCCATTTACACCCGTGATTTCGAAGACATTCAAACAAAAGGTGAACTTACATTAAAAGGCGAGGTGAACGGTATTCTGGATGACAAGACCTTCCCTTCCGCTAAACTTTACCTAAATGTTAAAGACGCAATGTTCAGCTATCCTGACATGCCAAGAGCAGTTGAAAATATTTTGATTGACCTGGCTGTATTATTTGACGGCTCAAACCAGGACAACACGGAAATTCATCTAAATCAATTTCACATGGAAATGGCGGGCAATCCATTTGACATGAAAATAGACATTACCACTCCAATGAGTGATCCTGCTGTTGATGCCAGCATGAACGGCACCATCTATTTTAGCAGCATACAGAATATCATTCCAATGGATGATATCGAGATAGACGGGCTACTGAAAACAGACATCCGTTTGCAAGGGCATTCTTCCATGATAGAAAATGAAAATTATGAAGCATTCAACGCCAAAGGAGAATTGGACCTGAGCAAATTCAAATATGCCGGGGCAGAAGTACCTAAACCTGTTTATATTGACCGTTTAAACATGGTTTTTACCCCACAATTTGTTGAACTCGTGAAATTCAAATCCAGGATTGGGCAAAGTGATTTCCAGCTAAAAGGAAAAATCGAAAATTTTATCCCTTATGCTTTGTCTGACGATACCCTTTGCGGAACGTTCACCTTTAATTCCAATAACCTGAACCTGAATGAATTCATGACAGACACCGAAACAGGTACACCCGAAGAGATAACGGACAAAAGCGAAGCCACGGACACCGCTTCCCTGACTGTTGTTGAAGTTCCGGGAAACCTTAATTTTACACTCACTTCAACCATCAATAAATTACTGTATGATGATGTGGATATCAACAACATACTGGGCATCATCAATATTAAAAACAATACCGTAGAACTCACCAATCTAAGCATGAACATGTTAAAAGGAAGCATGATTATGGATGGTTATTACAGCACGCAAAACCCCGTGAAACCTGCGGTTGATTTTTCACTTGACATTTCCGGATTTGACATACAGGAAGCTGCTAATTCATTCAGCATCATTGAAGAGTACGCTCCAATTGCCAAACGTTGTGAAGGAAAATTTTCTTCGGAATTTTCTTTTACCAGTTTATTAAACCGGCAAATGCAGCCTGTTCATGAAACGGTGAATGGAAAAGGTTCTCTTTCTTCAAGAAATGTAGAAGTAAAATCATCAAAAACCCTGGCAAAAATTGCTGATAAACTGAATAATGATAAATTTAAAGAGCTTGATTTAAAAGACATCAACATTTATTTCGAGATAAAAGAAGGCCGTATCTTCTTTGAACCATTTAAAATCAATGCATTGAATACAGAAATGGACATTGAAGGAAGCCAGGGCATTGATCAGACCATGGATTATACAGTAGATATGTCTATGCCCAGATCGGCCATCGGGAGCCAGGCAAACCAGATCGTGAACAACCTGGCCTCTAAAGCTGCGTCGAAAGGGATAGATATTCAACCCGGCTCAGATATTAAACTCGGGCTGACCATTAAAGGCACGTTTGATGATCCAAAAATTGGCCTTAAACTCAAAGGTGCAGAAGAAGGAGAATCCATACAAGAACAAGTGCTGGATGCAGGGAAAGAAAAAGTAAAAAAGATCGTGAAAGATAAAACTGAAGATGTTAAAAAAGAGGCCAGTAAAAAAGCTCAACAGATCATTAAAGAAGCTGAACAAAAAGCGGATCAAATCAAACAAGCAGCCAGGTCTACTGCAAACAAAATACGGGATGAAGCAGATGATAAAGCTGACAAACTGGTTGACGAAGCCAATAACCCGATTGCTAAAGCTGCTGCCAAAAAGACCGCAGAAAAAATTAAAGACGAAGCGGATGATAAAGCAGATAAAGTCATACAGAAAGCTGACCAACGTGCGCAAAGAATCATACGGGAAGCTAAAGAAAAAGCAGCAAAATTAGAAAAATAAACTCTGAAAATTTTAATGCGAATGAGTTTAAAAAAGTGCCCATAAGATAAAAAAAGCTCCACGGGATTTCCATGGAGCTTTTTTTATCTTAATAGTTGTATACTATGAAATTTTTTCTTTGATCTTGGCTTTTTTACCGCGTAATTGACGGAAATAATATATTTTTGATTTCCTGACAAGCCCCCTTTTATTTACTTCAATTTTTTGAATAACCGGAGAATTATTAGGAAATACTCTTTCTACACCTACATTACCAGACATTTTTCTTACCGTGAACGTACTGTTAATTCCGGCATTATTTTTTTTCAATACAACGCCTTTGAAAAGCTGCGTTCTTTCTTTATTTCCTTCTTTTATTGCATAATATACCGTAACTGTATCTCCTGCAGAAAATTCAGGAAAATCTTTTTGTGTTATAAATTCGTTTTCTACTACTTTCATTAAATCCATGGTGGTAATACTTTATTTTTTTAAAAATGCAATATTACAAAAACTTTTTCAAAAAAATAAATTTACAAGGTGTTTTATTTCAAAAAATAATCCCGTATTTAATGAATTATTTATAGATTTGCTAATTGTTGGCTCGTCATGTTCGCAAACTTTGTTCTGCGTGTCTCAAACCATGTGTTCCCGGGCTTCGCTATACTCGTTATTGCGCATGATGCTCCAACCATTTGGCGTAATCGACGAACACTAAATAGTGTTTGTCGATAAAGTCCAACTTCTTCGTTGTTGCTCAAAATTTAAATCCTCAAATACCACAAGTATTCTGCGGTTTAAATTTTTATTCACTTTATTATTGTTTTTTTAAGGTGTTCATGAGCTCACTTCGTTCGGTTTACACGCCTCAAATTTGAACTTTATAGAGCAAACACTTGACTTTATGGACAGGCACTAAATAAATTTAAAATATGATATCAATCTGTATTCCTATATATAATTACACGATTGACCTGTTGGTGAATGCATTGAACATTCAGATCAAATCATTGCATGTAGATTGTGAAATCATTGTCATTGACGATGCTTCGAATGATTTACCGGTTAAAGAACGAAACCGGAACGTGGCAACCGAAACAGGCATCAAGTACATAGAATTAAACCAAAACATAGGCCGTGCAGCCATCAGGAATTCATTTTTAAAATATGCCCAACATGATTATCTTTTATTTTTAGATTGTGATTCCGGGATCCCATCAGATACCTTCCTGGCAAATTATGTCAGCGAGACAGGCAATAAGGAAGTAATTTGCGGTGGCAGAATTTATCCCGCAGAACCGCCTTCTCCTGAATATAAATTGCATTGGGAGTATGGAACAAAACAAGAATCAAAACCTGTTGACACTCGAAATGCCGATCCCTACAAATCCTTCATGACACATAATTTCATGATCCATAAGGATATCCTGAAAAATATCCGGTTTGATGAGAACATTTTAACATATGGGCATGAAGATACTGTCTATGGATGTGAGCTTAAACTTGAAGGCATCCCCGTTAAACACATCAATAATCCGGTGATCCATCAACAACTTGAAAGCAGCACCGTGTTCATCCAAAAAACCAAATCTTCAATTCGAAATTTGATTTATATCACGAATCAATATCATTTCAAAGAGGTTTTAATTGAAGATGTACGATTATTAAAAACATTTAACAAAGTACGACGAGTGAGCATGACAAAGCTGGTGTCTTTTCTATATAAGGCCTTCACCCCGTTGATATTAGGACAACTTTGTTCTTCTCGTCCTTCCTTAAACGTTTTTGCCCTGTTTAAGCTCGGGTACCTTTGTTTTATCACGCGAAACAAATTATACAATGATAAATTCACAATGCTTCAGGAAGCGCAATAGGTTTGGATTCACTGGACATAACGGGCGATGAATGCCTTCCCTCCCCTGTCTTGTCAGCCCCTCTCTTTATCCCATGCGTTCCATGTCAATTTTCACCGGGCAATGGTCTGAATGATAGACATCAGAAAGAATTTCTGCATGAACCAAAGAAGAAGATAATGATTGGGTTATCATATGATAATCCAATCGCCATCCCAGATTTTTTACCCTTGCATTGGCCCTGTAACTCCACCATGAATAATGCCCGGGTTCTTGATTAAATTGTCTGAATGTATCAATAAATCCTTCATTCACAAAATCATCCATCCATGCACGTTCTTCAGGCAAAAAACCGGAACTTTTATGATGTCTTTCCGGATGATTAATATCAATTGGTTGATGACAAATATTAAAATCACCCATTATGATAAGCTTTTTTCGCTCTTGTTTTAATTTTTGAATAAATAACAAAAAATCCTTTAAAAATTCCATCTTAAATGCCTGCCTCACCTCTCCTGTAGTCCCTGACGGAATATACACGTTCAGCAAAGTTACATCTCCATAATCAGCCCGGATCAACCTGCCTTCCATATCATATTTTTCATGATCAAACCCATGAACAACATTGCATGGTTTTTCACGGCTCAGTAATCCCAGGCCGCTATATCCCTTTTTCACGGCATAATGCCAATAATGATAATACCCCATCTTTTCATAAACAGAAGAGTCAATCTGCCCGTCTTGTATTTTAATCTCCTGCAATCCTATGATATCTGGCGCTTCGGTTTGCAACCATTCATTAAATCCTTTTTTTTGTGCAGCTCTGATGCCATTGACATTATAGCTTATAATTTTTACAGGCATGTTTTTTATTTATTATTTTTATAATTTTAAGGATCAAATATCGTAAATTTTTTAGACTTATGTTTTTTACATTATTTATAATACAGGTTAAAAACCTGCGCCATTTAATAATTAGTGCTTGTCCATAATGTCAAGTGTTTGCTCTATAAAGTTCAAATTCG
>CAYFQI010000048.1:0-14273 GCA_964345135.1 uncultured Bacteroidales bacterium | reverse complement strand
TTTCTTGACACGGTACATTATTATGATTATACCGGGGGGATTTGGAACAAACAACTTATCGTCAGGTATTATGAATGGGATGGAATAGATACAACATGGATAAACATTTACGATTCAACCTATATCCCATTAGATTCGACACTTATAACCCGGTACGATACATCAGTTAATAAAACTACAAAAAAGGTAAAAAATAAATTTTCTATAATTGAAATTCCTGTTATTATTGGGTACCGTCATAAATTAAATAATTTTCAAATTTCTTTTAAAAGCGGTTTTATTACAGGTTTATTGGTAAAATCAAGCGGAAACATATACCAACATGATGAATTTACAACAATCCAAACAATAAAACAAAACAAACTTTTATTTTCAATTGTAGGATCAATAGGAGCCAATTATCAAATAAAAGAAAAAATATATGGATTTATGGATTTATGTTTACGAAAACAGATAAATCCCATATTTCAGGAAAACATCTACTATAAACAAATGCCAGTATATTACGGATTAAAGTGTGGGATTATATGTACATTTTAACTTTTAGAAGTCCCCTAAAATAAGTACATATGCCCGTAATCCCGCATTCATCACACGATGGTCTCCTGGCCTTACAGACATACCTGCCATGCAACACCAGCCAGTGATGGAAAAAATGAATATAATCCCGGGGAATGATCCCCATCAATTGGGTTTCTGTTTGTAAAGGAGATTTAGCATTTTTGGTTAACCCAATTCGGGCAGACACCCTGTGCACATGGGTGTCAACAGGAATAACAGGCTGATTATAAAGCGTAAGCACTAACACATTCGCTGATTTTCGTCCAACACCCGGCAGTTTTTGAAGTGTATCAATATTCGAGGGAATCGTTCCATTGTATTCACTCTTAACAATTTTAGCCATCTCGACAAGATATTTAGATTTATTGTTGGGATAAGAACAGCTTTTTATCAATTCATAAACTTCATTTACGCCTGCTTTCGATAATGCCTCAATGGTCGGAAATCGTTTAAAAAACGGGGGTGTTATCATGTTAACCCTGATGTCAGTGCATTGTGCTGATAGCATTACTGCCACAATCATTTCATATGGTGTTTTAAAATTCAATTCCGATTTGGGCGACGGGTATTTTGTTGTAAAATATGATACGAGTTCTGCAATGGTATTGTTTTTCATCTGTTTATTTTTCTAAGTTTTTAAGTTTTTAAGTTGATTGAGTTGATTGAGTTAATTGAGTTAATTGAGTTGATTAAGTTAATTGAGTTAATTGGGTTTATTGGGTTTATCTGTTTTTTTTATCCGGCAGCTCAGCGGGGAATGTTTAGAAAAGTGTGTCACTGTTTTTTTTGCAGAGCAAAGATAAATATTTATAGGTGTTTTTCATAACGATCTCCATATTGCTCTATAAGTTCCCGCTGGACAGCCGTCCAATTAAAAGCCATTTTCTTCCATATCTTTTGATTATATTTTAAGGCAAAATAAAGCTGTTTTAATAGGCCTTTATCGTTGCTCCAGGCACCCTTAGATTTTGTTACTTTGAAAATTTTGTGCTTTTATCAGGCGCCAGTGGAAGCGGTTACTGTATTTATAGCTTTCCGTTCATAATGTTCTATTTGCAAGGCTTGAACTTCCCGGAACATACGGAGTTTACCTGAGTAAATGAACAATTTCCGGGAAAAACGTAACGCAGCGAATGGGATTTTATAGACAAAAAATAGTTACCGCCTTCTTCCTGAGATGGTTAAGTGCTTTTTTTGTTCTTTTTTATAATGTGCTATATATAAAAAAAATAAAAAAAATCATTGAAACATATGAATAATTAAAAAAAAAATTAATTTTGAACATAATATATATTTTTATATATCAGATCATGGATTTAATTATTAAACAAAATTTATGTAATATATAATACTCTTGTTATATATTTAGTTGAAAATATATGAGTTTTAAAGCTGAAGATTATATTATTTTTAATGAGCATGATGAAATCCTTTTATCATATAATGGACGTATTACATCTGATTTAATCAATAATACCCTGCACAAGACGGAACAGATTTTATTGGAAAATCAGGAAGCAAACAGGTTACGGAAAAAAGTATATAATGTTCTGATTGAAAGCCTTCAAAACCTTTATCACCATAGTGAAGGAATTCCTGAAGATCTGAGAATTAGTGACCATGAAAATCAATTTGGGACATTTCATATTGTCAGGATTGAAAACGGCTATAAAATAGTCACTACCAATTTTGTAGAAGAGGACAAAAAAGAAGTGTTAATTAAAAAACTTGATGAAATCAAACAATTATCGGAAGATAAATTAAAAGAAATGTATAAATTTGTGCTCAATCATCAAAAACTATCTAAAAAAGGAGGTGGTGGAATGGGATTAATTGATATAGCCAAAAAAACAAAAAATAATATAGACTACCGATTTCATAAATATAAAGATAATTGGTATTTATTTATATTCACTATTCTTGTATATTAAACCTTACAAATTAAAAATGGAATCAACATCAATAGAAGGAACACCCAAAACCCCATCGGTAAAATTTGAAGCCGAAAAGGGGATTATTGAAATCAAGGGAAGATCAATACCTGAAAATTCAATAGATTTTTATAAACCATTGATGGATTGGCTTGAAGAATATTCAAAAGACCCACAAAAACATACAGAAGTCAATATTCACTTAGAATATTTTAATACCAGTTCATCAAAATGCATCCTGGATATCTTTAAAAAACTTGAAGGCATTCATAAATCACAAAAAAATGATGTTGTGATTAATTGGTATTATGAAGAAGATGATGAAGATATGCTGGAAGCTGGTGAAGATTATGAATCAATCATCAGGGTACCTTTCAAAATGATCGAGACAATGGATTAATTGGTTTTGATAAACGATTTATACTATTAAATCACTCAATAGTAAGTTCATATTTAAAATCTCTTTGTCTTGGATTAAATCCGGATTCTTTTATTGCATCCTTCATTTCCTGTATATTCATTTGATATGGTTTTCCTGAAGAAGATATTACATTTTCTTCAATCATTACAGAGCCAAAATCATTTGCTCCGGCATGAAGACATATTTGTGCTGTTTCTTTTCCAACCGTTAATGAAGATGGCTGAATATGTGATATATTTGAAAGTATAATCCTGCTAATGGCAATGGTGCGGATGTATTCTTCAGGGCTTACCGGGCTTAAATTTTTTATTTTGTTTTGCATAACCGTATTTGTTCCCTGAAAAGGCCAGGGAATAAAGCTCATAAAACCATATGCTCCTTCCGGTTTTTCTTTTTGTAATTGACGGATTTGGATAATATGCATCAACCGTTCTTCAAGGGTCTCAATATGTCCAAACATCATGGTTGCAGAAGTCCTTAAATTCATTTGATGAGCTGTATGCATTACTTTGAGCCATTCCTCAGCAGTCGCCTTAGCTGGTGATAATGTTTTTCTGACTCGTGCGGATAAAATTTCTGCTCCACCGCCCGGCAAACTATCCAGTCCTGATGCTGTCAGCTTTTCTAATATAGTTCGATAGGAACGTTTTTCTTTTCGTGCAATATATACTATTTCGGATGGGCTTAATGCATGTAAACGAAGGGTTGGATATTCGTTTTTTAATGCCCGGAATAAATGAGTATAATATGATAATCCAAGGTCAGGATGCAAACCTCCTTGAAGCAATAACTGGCAACCACCCATTTGGAAAAGACGGTTAATTTTATCCCGGTATTCATCCATTGTTGTAACATACCCTTCATTACTTGATGGTTTTCTGCAAAAACTGCAGAATTTGCATTGTGAAATACACACATTGGTTATGTTGACATTTCTGTCAACCATCCAGGTTACATCATGGCCTGGGTGTAACTTTTTACGAATACGATTAGCTGTTGTCATCAATACAGGTAATGATGCCTCTTTATAAAGCTGAAGGGATTCTTCAAAGGTGATTGGGTGAAAATTTACAGCTTTGTCAATAATTTTAATGAGGCTCATCTTTTGTCCTTTGTTTTCGATAATCCGAAAGGCTGAATAAGGGTTCTGGCACCATTTTTTCCATAAATTACAGGCCTCACGTAGGTTCCCGGCTGTTCAAGCGAACCAACCCTAAACGAAGCCCCCTGGTAAATGTCTTTCCCATTGCTGATCCAATGGATATTAGAAGGAGGGCAGTCAGCATATACGTTAATTATTTGTTTATTTACAATGATTGAATCTGGTAAAACAACATTTTTACCTGTACCGGACATGTCATGACAAGCATAAAAACAACCGTCTTGAAAAGACTTTCTGAACATGTCACGAGTTAAAACGGTGTCATTGGTTAACATGATCTGGTAATTTTTTCCAAAATGACCGGCATCGTGTAAATCATCATTTGATGTTGCCCAGACCGGACGTTCCGGCATCAGGCGGACAAGAAGTTCATCCCACGAGGTTCTGTCTGTTTTATACCGGTCACCCTGGTTATACACTTCAATTGCTATTAGAAAATCATATGTATTGTATAAATTCATATACCACGAGATATCCTTTGAGTAGCGTCCGGGATGGTTTATCTGTGCAAGCCCGTTTTGACGGGCGATATAATTAAGTGAAGAATCAATATTGGAATACATTCCGTTATAATCACAAAAAAAACTGTTCAGGTGGTGATGGTTTGACGCTTCGCAACCGGATATAGCCAGCATATCCAATGAATCAGGATATTGATTCCATCGACTCCAGGGCCAGGTATTTTTATTATGGTCAGTAATAGAGAGAATTGTATATCCATTCGCTGCATATTGATCAATGACCTCGTTGGGAGTCATGCTTCCGTCACTTTCCGTGGTATGTGTATGCAAATGAGTTTTATGTTGCTTGCAGGTTGGCCATTCAAGATGTTCATATGGGTTTCTAATAACCGTTTCCTGTGCAATGGATTCAATTATGCCAGCTGTAAGTGAAATGGATAAAAAAAATATAAATATTTTCATGACAATTTATTTATTATGGTTAAATCAAATCCAAAAGTATAAAAAATTATGTAGTCAGATTAAAGTTAAAGAAAAATCATAGCTGATAATTTGTACTGTTATCTATATTTTTTAATATTGCATTGAAACTTGACAAAGCATTTTTTAATACTTTATATATAGGCATGCGTACTAATAGTGTTGATCATTTACATAATGCCAATATGAACGGATTCGGTTACTCAACTCTTCAGACACCTATTGTCATTGCAGACGGACTGCGGGGTGAGAATTCTGTTACAATAAAAATGGACAAAGGCAGTGCAACAGACATCCAATTGGCTGCAGACATACTGAATTCTGATGGGATGATATGTGTATCACATTTTAAAGGTCATGAAGTAACCGGGATTGGCGGAGCCATTAAAAATTTATCTATGGGGTGTGCAAGCCGAAAGGGAAAGCTTGATATGCATTCAGGTACAAAGCCTGTTATAAAAGAAAAACTCTGTGTTGAATGCGGAAGATGTGTTGATGTATGCCAGACCCATGCTATTGAGATTAAAGAATCGGCTTTTATTACCGATCGTTGCGTGGGATGTGCCAGGTGCATCGGTGTATGTCCTGAAAATGCAATCAAAATCAATTGGAGCAGGGCAAGTAAAGAAGTGCAACACAGGATGGTTGAATATGCTTATGGTGTAGATAAAGCATTAAAATCCAAAATACTTTATGTTAACTTTCTTACATCCATCACGCCCGATTGTGATTGTTGCCCGGGAAATGATGCACCGGTAGTACCAGACATTGGATACCTTGCCTCCATCAATCCGGTAGCGATTGATGCTGCTTCGTATGACATGGTTCAGGAGGCAGCCGGAAGTGATCCCTTTAAAAAAGCTCATCCTGATCTGGATTCTTCTATACAACTGAATTATGCCAGTGAAATAGGGTTTAGAGATATGGAATATGAATTGGTTAAAATATAATTTCGTTTCTACTACCATTTTAGAGGAAGTTGATTGAGAGTATCAGGTATCCGGAATCGTTATGTTATGAGCTTTTATTTGTGTTTTACAATTAATCCCCAGTACTTTTCATTAGTTTATTAGGACTTGTTACTGATTTTAACCGGTATTTTATAAAAAAATTATAATTTCATTTATTTAAAAATATAAAACGCTAATTTTGGACAAAATTTACAAACACAAAAGAATGATATTATGAAACGAGACACCAAGATTTTTGATTTAATTGAAAAAGAACATGAAAGGCAATTGCATGGGATCGAGCTTATTGCATCAGAGAACTTTGTAAGTGAGCAAGTCATGGAGGCCATGGGATCATATCCTGCAAACAAATATGCAGAAGGGTTGCCGGGTAAGCGATATTATGGTGGCTGCCAGGTTGTAGATGAAATTGAAACATTGGCCATAGAACGTGCCAAAGAATTGTTTAATGCCCAATGGGCAAACGTACAGCCACATTCCGGAGCGCAAGCAAATGCAGCAGTATTGTTAACCCTCTTGAACCCCGGTGATACCTTTTTAGGATTGGATTTATCACACGGGGGACATCTGACGCATGGTTCTTTTGTGAATTCATCCGGTATTTTATATAAGCCGATCGCATATAGTTTAAATGAAGATACAGGCCGCGTTGATTATGATAAAATGGAAGAGCTTGCTCTTAAAGAAAAGCCAAAACTTATAATAGCAGGTGCCTCGGCTTATTCAAGAGATTGGGATTATGAGCGTATGCGGGGCATCGCAGACCAGGTAGGAGCCTTTTTGATGGCAGATATTGCGCATCCCGCCGGGTTGATTGCAAAGGGGTTATTAAACCAGCCATTCCCTCATTGCCATATTGTTACAACCACTACACATAAAACATTGCGAGGACCGCGTGGTGGATTGATCATCATGGGTGAAGATTTTGAAAATCCTTTCGGCAAAAAAACACCTAAAGGAAAAACAAAAATGATATCACAACTCCTTGATTCTGCTGTTTTTCCTGGAATACAAGGTGGACCACTTGAACATATTATTGCATCTAAAGCTATAGCTTTTGGCGAAGCACTTACAGATGATTACAAACAATATATTACACAGGTAAGAAACAACGCCATTGTAATGGCTGATAAGTTCATTGAAAAAGGATATAAAGTAGTATCCGGAGGCACAGATAATCATTCTATGCTTATTGACCTGCGTACAAAAGTACCAGATGTTGACGGGAAAATGACAGAAAAAGGCCTTGAAAAAGCAGATATTACAATCAATAAAAATATGGTGCCTTTTGATGACCGGTCGCCTTTCAAAACATCAGGAATTCGTGTCGGTACATCTGCCATTACTACAAGAGGTGTAAAGGAAGATGTTTCAGTGAAAATTGTTGATCTTATTGACCAGGTCATCACCAATATCAATAACGAAAATGTGATAAATAATGTTCGAAAGGAAGTCAATTCATTGATGAATGATTATCCTTTATTTGCACATTAAAATATATAAAGAGGCTTTTTTGAAAGCCTCTTTTTGTACAATATTGATTCGAATTGGATTGTTGATATATTTATTAGTAACATCAATAACTGTTTTAAGCAAGGGAACAGGGTGAATGCCCTGTTTCTCTTGCTTAAAACACAAGTTGTTTTGCCGGTTCGGAGGGACTCGAACCCTCGGCCCGCGGATTAAGAGTCCGCTGCTCTGCCAGCTGAGCTACGAACCGTTCGGAAGTGCATTTAGGAATACGGTTTTTGCAAAATTAATAATTTAAATGAATGTGGAATCAGATCATTCAGGATTTTGAACATTTTTTACGCATAGAACGTTCTCTTTCAATAAATTCTGTTGAAGCATACAGCAATGATGTCAAAAAGTTTGCTGAATTTATTGGTATGATTGCCCCTGGAAAAAAGTTAGAAGATATTCAAACTGATGATTTAAAAAAATTTTTGAAATGGACTAATGAATTAGGCCTTGGTGCCAGTACACAATCACGAATCCTGTCAGGTATTAAATCGTTTTTTAAATACTTATTGCTTGAAAATATTGTAGACAATGATCCCACTTTATTAATTGAAAGCCCTAAAATCGGAAGAAAACTACCCGAGGTACTCACTATTGATGAAATTGATTCATTACAACAAGCAATAGATTTAAGTAAACCCGAAAGCCACCGCAATAAAGCCATCATAGAAACCCTTTACAGTTGCGGATTAAGAGTTTCCGAACTTATTAACATCCGGTTATCAGACCTTTATTTTGAACAAAATTATATCAGGGTAAAAGGAAAAGGAAACAAAGAACGATTGGTTCCAATAAGTGACAAAGCCATTAAAGAAATTAACATATATATAAAACAGTATCGCAATCACCTTTCTATTGCTAAAGAATATGAAAACTTTTTATTTTTGAACCGAAGGGGACGAAAATTGACAAGAGTGATGATCTTTACGATTGTTAAAGATTTATGTGCTGCTACCGAAATACAAAAAAACATAAGCCCTCACTCTTTCCGGCATTCTTTTGCCTCACACCTGGTTGATGCAGGTGCTGATCTTAGGGCTGTGCAGGAAATGCTTGGACACGAATCAATTATTACAACAGAAATTTATACTCATTTAGACCATCAATATTTAAGGGATACTATTATTCAATTTCATCCCCGATCAAAGAAAAAAAAAGGGCCTTATTTTTAATATTTTACATGCGAAATTAGCTCGTTCTGGAAATAGTATACCTTATCAAAATGACTTTAACCAGTGCATTCTAAAAATCTAAGGGGATTTTGTTGTAATAGGTTTTTTTATATTAAAAATATATCTGTCAAGGTTTACAGAATCCTGGTCAATAACGTTTACTATTTTTATGGCAAAAAAACAAGAGGCAGTGTCCTGATCTAACTTCGTAAGCAACACGTCGTCATCAGTTATATTGGTAATAAAATCACGTTTATTTCCCGCATTGTATGAATTCTTTAATGATGTTTCGGTTGCATTGGCATAATCAAAGTCATTAAAGCGGACAAATTTCATTCCTGCAGGTGATATCCATTTTCTGCTTAATGTTTGTCCGTTCACAGAATCTGTAGACACGTCCATAATATGGACATTTGCAGAATCGGCCTGTATCGAATGGAGTGGAGTTGAATTGATCAGATTATATGCATCAAATTGATCAATAGCAGCGTGGGAGTACATTACATGCCCGGCTGTTTCAGTAAGATAATCATTTTGAACTGGAGAATATACAGTAATTACTTTGGCTGAAGCAGACTGATATCCTTTCACGTCTGCAATGGTAAATGCAATATTCAGGTTTGTCAATGTATCCTCAAACGCAGGAACTTTGTATTCCCAATTCATTTCAAATACTTTTGTTTGTAAGTTGGTATCCAAAAGGACCGTGGATGTAGTTTGTTTAGTCCGGTTTGATATCAACAGGTTTGAAAGCTTACTTTCTGATGAACAATAAATATTAAAAACAAGGATATCATTTGCAGTAGCATTCAGGAACGGTTCCCCGGGGTTCATTAATATGTAAATATTATGATCTTCCTTTCGTTCACATGAAGAAAAAAGAAAGACCATAATAATAATATAAATATATTTAATCAATATTATTCTGTTTTTAATCTATAAGCTCTTACCTGTATAATCTTCATTACCTTACGACCAAGGAACATGTTGTTGGTTTCCGTAGTAATCATGACAGGTATAAAAATCTCACCATCAGGAATGGCTTGCTTGGCATCATAAAGCGCACGATTAATATAACCGCCAAATGCCCAGAACGGCATCCATGATCTGCCATGGGTTTGAACTGTAACTACATTGCGCCTGGATACTTCTTTGCCATTTATCTCGCGAAGCACTTTGATAAATCCAAAATACCTATTATACGTAATAGACACGGTTGTATCACCAAGATACTCAAAATCATCGAGTTCCAATCTCAATTCGACCCTGTCAGGCATCATTGTGGTGGTTCGCAATGATTTTTGAGTTTTCATCCCGATACACGAGGGCATTAAAATCATTAACACCCCGACGAATATAAATAGATATAAATTTATTTTTTTCATAATTATAAGTCTTTATAAGATTGATGTCAATCTTATTATTTTCTGAAAAAGTAATTGAATGAAATCCTGATATCTGTTTTGGATTCAAAAGACCTTGCATTGAGGCCGGTGTATCTGTATCCGGTTGTTTCCAGGTCAGTAGTATAATAAGTTGTATTTACTGAAGTACCTGCAATATCACTATCGACCACGTTTTTTGTTTTATTTGACTTATAGCCTGCACCAGACCATTCTAATTCAATACCTAAAGCCAAAGGAAGGTCAGCTATAAAAAATTGCATTCCAATTATAATATCTAAACCATAATACAAACTATTTTTCTTCTGTAAGTGATTGCTATAATCACCACCATCCAGTTCATAGTCATTTTCTAAAACATCATTTACAACACCAATAGGAATTCGTCCTCCTACATAAACATCAAAAATATTGCTTGGCAAAAAATGTTTTTCAACCCCGGGGACAATCATGAATTCGGTACTTATTTCTTTATATTTTCTATATGTCTGATTAGAGTTAAAAGGTTCGTCTGGATTCATATCTCCCTCTATCAGTAATTTTTTTCTTTTATGTTTTACGCCTAAACTAAACACCAGATCATCTGTAAAATAATACTTGAATGTTGTAATCGGAAGCGTTTGATATTCAATTGAATCACTTTGCCAATCATCTACAATGGATTGAAGGTCATTTACACTTACACCGAATGAAATGCCTAAATTGCCTGCTACAGGACGCGTACCAATTTTTAATGTGCTCGGGTTATTAATTCTATCGGACAGCTGTGAATAGCTGTTCTGCATCGTTATGCAGCTAACAATTACTGCAAGAGCTAACAATTGTATTGTTTTCATTTTTATATAAATTTTAAAATTAATTTGTCGGCAAAAATATATAAAAAATTTATAACTAAATATTAATTTTTAATTAATTATTTTTTAATTAATTATCATAATACCAAAATTTTATTAATACAATCATGAATTATTTTATCAGGTCTTCTATCATTATAGTGAACGTTAAATATGAGTATACAGAATTCTAATATTACTATTTCCAAAAAAAAGCATTAGTACCGAATTATTTAATAAATCACACGTAGTTTTCTTGTGCCTGATCTCGAAAATGCACTGTTTAACACCAATATAAAAGGCGAAATTTATTGACTAAACAATCCTTAAACCCGAATTCCTATAATAATAATATCATCCACTTGTTCCACTTCACCTTTCCAGTTATCAAAATAGTTTTGCAGTAATTTTTTTTGTTCTGCCATTGGTTTTAGATAATTAGACAGAAGGATGTTTTTAAATCTACGTGCCTTCAACTTGCTCCCGTCTTCAGCTCCAAATTGATCTACATATCCATCTGAAAAGATATAATAACAATCTCCTTTTTTCATTTCCATAACATGATTTGTAAATGGCTCGTTTACAGGATAAATTCCTATAGGCATCCGGTCTGCCTTTACTTGTGATATCTCACCGTCACGGATGTAATATAAAGGATTGAAAGCACCGGCAAATTCTAATACCTGTTTTTTTATATCTAAAATAATAATGGCCATATCCATCCCATCCTTTGATTTACTTCCTTTATCTTCCTGGTGGAGGTACATCATAACATATCGTTTCAATTCATCCAGGATATCTGCCGCATGTTCAATGCCCTTTTTATTTACAATTTCATTTAAAAAGGAAACGCCCAGCATACTCATAAAAGCTCCCGGAACACCATGCCCGGTACAATCTACTGCGCTAAGATATACTTTCCCTTCTTTTTGATAACTCCAGTAAAAATCACCACTCACAATATCGCAAGGCAAAAAGAAAATAAAATGTTCCGGCAATACTTTATTCAAAAAATCATCCGGTGGCAAAATAGCAGATTGTATTTTACTTGCATAATTTATGCTATCTGTAATTTCCTGTTTTTGTTCCGTGATCTTATCTCGCTGGGCCGCAGCAATATCACGTTGCTTTTCAATTTCTTTATTTTTTTGTTCCAGCAGTTGGTTGTCTTGCTTTTTTCTTCTATAACTTTTAAATATAACAATGGCCAGTAGTATCATTAATGATAACCCGGCCAGTGAAAACCATGTAATCATCTTTTGCCGTTTAAGGATGAATTCCCGTTCTTTTTGTTTTTTATTGAATTCATGTTGCATTTCAAGCTGTGTAAAACGCTTTATTTTTTCTTCGTTGTTAATCCTGTCATTCACTGCTTTATATAGCCTGAATGCATTGTATGCTTTTTCAAAATCCTTCAGGTTTTCATATGCAAGGCTTAATTCGAGTGATGCTGCGTGAATTATATCAAGGGATTTGATTTGTTTGCCGATTTGCAGGGCTTTTTCAAGATAATGAATGGCTTTCTTGAATTCCCACAGTGAATTGTAATATTTCCCTATTTGTATATAGGAGTCTGCTATACCTGCTTTTGAACCTGTTTCCTGGTTAATTTCCAGGCTTTTTTTGTAATATTCAAGGGCCTTTACAGATTCCCCGTTCATATCAAAAATAAACCCGATATTATTATATATTGAAGCAATTTCTTTTTGGTTTCCCATGTTTTCATAAATTTCAATGCTTTTAAAGAAATAATCCAGGGCTTTATCAAATTCACGTTTTTCTTTATAAATAACGCCAATATTATTATAACATCCGGCAACAGCCTTTTTATTGTTTTTTTCTTTGACAATGTCAAGGCTTTTTACATAAAATTCTTTGGCTTTGTTCAAGTCTCCCAGTTTATGATATACTGTACCAATATTATTATACGATTTAGCAATTCCTTCAATATCATCTAATTCTTCTTTGATCTCGAGGCTTTTAAGATGATAACGCAATGATTTGGGGTAGTCGCTCAAATACATGTAAACATTACCCAGGCTGTTATAAACTTTTTTTAGAATTTCTTGTTTATCGTTTATTTCTTTAACCAATATCAACACGTTCATATAATGCTCAAGTGATGATATATAATTCCCCTGTCTCTCATTGGTCAACCCCAATTGGATATATGAATTAATAATGCCCCGTTTATATTCTTTTTTTTTTGCAAATTCGAGTGCTTTAACGGCATAGTCATTAGAAGTAGCATAACTGCCATCACTGGCATACTCAGAACTCAGCGTGTTCATTAAGTGAATCCGGGCTGTATCATCCTGTTCGGTTTTCAATTTGGATTCAAGTTTATCGATTGATATGCTGTCTGCATAAACAACAGATATACAAATCATTCCAAATACCAGTATGATTATTTTCTTCATTTAATTCTGATTTTATGAAGCCAATATACATAAAATCAGTTTAATTTTATAGGCATTATACCGATTAATCAAAAAAAGATGCTATGATTTGACAAAAATATGTTTTCACTTTTAATTCATGATATGAATTTTAGAAAAAATAATTCGGCATGACTTATAATAAGATATACTCGTTTGTCCCAAAATCCTTTTCACGGGTGCTCGTATGACATTATCAATGATAATGGATTCAACAAGTACGAAATTGATGAATTTGTACTTGTCCGGTTAATATTTCAAAACATTACACATCCCCTGACTGAATAATTGAAACACCTTTCTGTTTCATGTTTTTAACCACTGCATCAAATCCATCTTTATTTACCGGTTTGGTTCCATCAATGATCAAAAATGTTTTAAATCCCTCTTTCACAGCATCAAGAATAGTATAATTCACACATACATCACCAGCCAAGCCAACGACATGAAGGTCATCCACGTTTCTTCCTCTCAGATAATCTGCCAATCCTGTTGATTTTTTATGTCCATTATCATAAAAGCCACTATAACTGTCTATTCCTTTTTCCATGCCTTTTCTAAAAATTGCCTCGATTCGTTTCGTAATCAGCTTACCTGTATATTCTGCTCCCTTTGTTTCCTGTATGCAATGATCCGGCCATAAAACCTGTTCGAGTCCGTTCAACTCTGTTTTTTCCATTGGTTTCTTTTCCTCGTGTACAGATGCAAAACTTCCATGCCCTTCCGGGTGCCAATCCTGGGTTGCTATTACCAAATCATATTTTTCCTGTAAACTATTTATAACCGGAATTACAGTATCTCCTCCCGGTACAGCTAACGCACCACCGGGTAGAAAATCATTCTGCATATCTATAATTAATAATGTTTTCATCTGTTTATATTTTTAATTTATTCTCATAATCAATTATTTATGTTTTAC